>CALDEP010000163.1 GCA_937942475.1 uncultured Aureispira sp. | reverse complement strand
TCAAATTATCAAATTGCCAAATGGAATTATTTCTTTCTAGATTCCAAAAATTGAACCACTTGCCCCATAATTGTTCGACTTTCTTTCGACATTAATTGTTGGTGCAACAATTCCAAGTCCGTCTCAAAGTTTTCAGACATAGCTTTTACCAAACCACCTTTCAAAGCCTTTTTTGTTTGACGGAAAGCCGTTGCAGGCAATTTTAGATATTGTTGTATTTTTTGTTCTGCTTGTGATAAGGTTTCGTCCAAAGGAACGAGCACGTCCACCAATCCAATTTCCAAGGCTTCCTTGCCATTCATCAAATAACCTTCTAAAAGATATTGATAGGCTTTGCGGTTACCAATCCAAAAGGAATAGAGGTGTAAAATACTTTCTCTAGGCGCAATTCCAACCGCCATTTCGTTGAGACCAATTTGATACTTTTCGCCATCTGCCATAACACGATAGTCACAAGCACAAGCCAAAATACATCCACCAGCAGGGCTATGTCCTGTAATAGAAGCGACCAAAGGCTTACTAAAAGCTAACATCTCTGTTGCAAGCTGTAAGAACGAGCCCCAAAAGTTGCGAATGCCTTCTGAGTCATAATAATAGACTTCTAATAAATCTACGCCACCACTAAAAAAGTGCGCTTTGCCCGTTAAAACAATTCCTCCAATGCTATCATCGGCTTCTGTTTCACGAATTAGCTGACGTAATTCATTAATCATTTCTTGGTTTAGGGCATTGGCTTTGCCGCGATCTAATTGAACAACAATATAGTTGTCCTTAGATTGGATGTTTAGTGTATTCATAAAAATAATTGATTGATTATTGGTTGATTATTTTGGCAAACAAGCAGTGAAATACTTGAATACTTACTTAACTGATGTTACGTAAGAACTCTCTCATGAGCCTGCGAATAACTTTTTTAATGTTGAATTCTTAATGCTAAATTTTTAATGTTTGTTGTGCTATAAAGCATTCAACATTAAAAATTTAACATTAAGAATTAAGAACAAGTTTATACAAGAACATTGATTTTTTATCGACCTACTTATTTGTTTGCGTAACTTGAGTTACTTAAATTTAAAGGTCAATTTTGTCCACTCTGCGTTGATGACGCCCTCCCTCAAAGTCGGTGTCTAAGAAGGCACGAACCATATCCAAAGCCACGGCTTCACTGACAAAACGAACAGGAATAGCCAAGACATTAGCATTGTTGTGTTGACGTGCTAAAGCAGCTAATTCTTTGTTCCAACAAAGTGCTGCACGGATTCCAGCATGTTTATTAACGGTTATTGCAACCCCATTTCCACTACCACACATTACAATTCCACAAGCTGCCTTACCGGTTTCGATATCGTTGGCAACAGGATGTACAAAATCTGGATAGTCAACAGAATCTAAGGAGTTGGTTCCTTTGTTATTGATGGTAAATCCACGTTCTTCTAAAAGCTTGATGACAGCTTCTTTATAATCAAAGCCAGCATGGTCACAACCTAAAGCGATCACTTTTTCCATTTTTATTAGTAATTTTGTGTTATAAAAGAGAAGTATTAAAATCGGGTTCTTTGACAGATGGTGTGGATTTTTAGCTCTAGGTCACTTTTAACATTATTTAGTATCTAAAATCTAAAAATAGTGTATTTTAAGACTTGCTTTTATTATTACCACACGATTTGTCAACGAACTAGAATAACATTACTCCGTTGAAAAATCGTATTAGTTTGATTATCAGCAGGATGTACTTTTGTTAGTTAAAATACTAAAAAGCTGATAATCAAACTAATGCAAGATGCTTTTTTATGTTTTTCATAGAACCCGAAGGCTCAGGAAGTAAAAACTAAAAAATCAACGGAGTATTAAGGATAAATAACACAACAAAAATAACTAAAAAATGAAACTATTGAATTTATTTGCCGCTAGCTTATTGTCTTTGACCTTATTTATTGCCTGTGGCAGCTCTACGCCAGTAGAAGGAGTTGGATTATTATCTTGTAAAGACTTTGATGAAAAAGTTAAAACAACAGAATCTGTACAGTTAGTGGATGTTCGAACAGCAGATGAATTTGCAGGAGGAACGATTGGAACGGCTGTAAATATCGACTTCTTTGGAGAAAACTTTAAAGAAGAAATGGCAAAATTAGATGTAGAACGCCCTGTTTTTGTTTTTTGTGCTAAAGGAGGACGTAGTGGAAAGGCAAGTGCCATTTGCAAGGAGTTAGGCTTCAAGACTATTTATGATTTGGATGGTGGATACACTGCCTGGAGTCAATATGAGAAAAAATAGTCCACTTTAGAAGGTATTTTTAATTGTTCTGATAAAATTATTAAATCCTATCAGAACAATTAAAAATGTCTTATTCCATTTCTTTAATGGTATTATCTTGACAAAGCAAGACTTGATCTCCTGCCATAAACTGGGGGATTTTATTATTTACAGTCGCAAACAAGACCGTTGTTCCATGATTTTGGGCATATTGATAAAGAAAACGTAAAACTTCTTGTGCCGCTTGCACGTCCAAATGTTGAACAGGTGCATCTAACAATAAGATAGAAGGGCTGTTTAGTAATGCTCGAGCGATCAGTACTTGAACATATTCTTTTTTAGTTAATTGAGCTATTTTTTGATTTTCTAAGGAGGTAATATTTAGCAATTGCAAGACTTGATTAATTCTTGCAATTTTGTTAACGGCATCAGACCAATCGGTTGCATTTAATACAAAATCAAGATTTTGGACAACCGACAAATTATTGTTAAGTGGAAAGGAATCGCTGACTAGACCAATCTTTCGTCTTAAATAAGGACGCGTGTTGTGGTCAATTTGGTGTACTGGAATTTCATCGACAACTAGGTTCCCTTCTTGGATAGGCTGTTGAGCACAAATGGTTTGAAGAACGGTGCTTTTTCCACTGCCCGTCTTGCCTAATAAGTATATAAAGTCGCCCTTTCGAATAGAAATATTAATATTTTTAAACACTAATATTTTGTTTCGACTAATCGAAATATTACTAAATTGTATAAAATTCTTGGTTTGCATAGAATAAAAATTATGTGTAAATTTAAGCAATATTTATTCTGTTGTTAGGAATTATCAATATAATTCACTTACTTTTGTTTATAAATTCTTTTTTTGAAAGAAAGAGAAAATATAAAATAAACAGATAAAAACTTATTTTAATCTCGAATAAACTCATAATAATTCACTTTTGACCTTTTTTTAATGAATTGGTTGATTTGATTATTTGGCAACTTTTTTGTGAAAAAAAAGAACATTAAGTGTATTTAAAATAGAAAAATCACTTCTTTTTTACTAATCGAAAAACGAGGTATCGCTTAAAAGATACTTATATTTGTTTAGCTGTTTGAAAGAGAATTGTTTTTACAAAAAAGTGGAAATACCCAAGAAGTTTGTTTCTGGAAAAATAAGGTTACAAACTGCTAAAATGAATAACAAAGAAAAAATGCCTAAACAATGAAGTTAAAAGTTTACATAACATTGCTATTTTGCTGGGTTTGTATGGCAACTAGTTTTGGTCAAGTGACTAAGACACTTCATCAAACTTTTACTTTAGATGCAGCAGAGAAAGTAAGCATTAACGTGGTGGCAAAAAAGGTTGAGATGAAAGAAACAAAGGGATCAAGAATTTTAGTAGAAACGAAAGTTACTATTTCACTTCCTAATGATCGCTTACTTGATTTTGTTTGTAACAGTGGTCGCTATGATTTAATTAAAATAGCGGATGCATCTACTAGAGAGCTAACGATCTCCTCCAAGAAAACGAATGATATTCTTATCATAAAAGGAGAGGAGTGTGTTGAAGTTTTGGAATACACGATATATATGCCAATTAGTGTTAAATTCACCAATAATAGCACCTTAGTAAATGGCAAGGAATAATAATAAATGACACTTTAATAAGAAAGACTTTAAGTTTAAATGTACTTAAAGTCTTTTTTTTTGTGCAAATTAAAAATAAAGTGTTAAAGTTTTTGTGGATGAAATAAATTCAGCAAGAGATAAAAGGTAGAAAGTGGAAATTTAATTTGGACTTTAAGGTTTATTATGAAATAAAAAGTAGGACAAATTGAGACGCATTATGTTTAAGTCTATAGGTACTAGTGAGTAGACGGTTCTAAATTTGTCAGATTTAAAAAGAGGCTTGTTTTTTTGCTCATATTAACTTATCTTTGTGCTTACACTAGGGTCACCTAGACTGTTAAAAATACTTAGTCCCAAGTTTTTTACACAAAATGAATTAATTTTTACCATGAAATACTTTATTGCAATTTTACTCCCCATATTATTTTCAAGCAGTTTATTCGCTCAGGCGACGGCTTCTGTTAACGAAATAATTTCAGTAGCAAATATTGAAACGATTAATCTAGATTTAGATTCAGACGACATAGAAATAAAAGAAACGAAAGGTAGTAGGATTATTATTGAATCTCACATCAAACTAACAACCGTTAGTAACAATGCTATGTTGGATTTTTTAGTAAATTCTGGTCGTTATGCTTTAGAGAACAAAACGGATGCTACTACGCAAACTTTGAACATTACTCGCAAAAAAGAAAAGAACGTTTTGTTAGTAAAAGGAAAAGAATGTGAAGAAATTATAAGGTATAATATTTTAGTGCCTGCTAGTGTTAAAATAGTGAACACAAAATCACCAACCGCAAGTATTAAATAATTCCGCCTAAAGTTTTAAATAGAAGCCACCTTTGATAAATCAAGGGTGGCTTTTTTTATAAAAAAAAGGAGAATTTTGCAACAAAATCTAGATTTATTTGTTTCTTGGATATAGAAAATAATAGTTTTACTATTTTTAAAATTAGCTTTGCTATGGATACACTAAAGGGACATCCCTTAAAGCGTTTTTTTCGATTGCTGAAATTAGATAAGAAGGATATTAGTTTTATCTACATATACGCAATATTTGAAGGAATTATTAGTTTGACCATTCCGGTGGGAATTCAAGCAATTATTAATTTAATTGCCCTGAATCAAGTCTCTACTTCTTGGATACTATTAACGTTTATTGTTGCCTTAGCAACAGGAGTAGCAGGCGCAATGAAATTGATGCAGCATATTATTACAGAGACTATTCAACAACGAATTTTTACTCGTTCTGCCTTCGATTTTGCTTATAGAATGCCTCGACTTCAAATGGAGGCTATCAAGAACGAATATGCGCCAGAATTAGCCAATCGGTTTTTTGATACCTTATCCATACAAAAAGGGATACCCAAAGTTTTGGTTGACTTATCAGCTGCATCCTTGCAAATTATCTTTGGACTAATTTTACTTTCTCTTTATCATCCTTTCTTTGTTTTCTTTGGATTTATATTGTTGGTTTTAATTGCAATCATTGTTGTTAGTACTTTTTCGCCAGGTTTGTCTTCGAGCTTATTGGAGTCCAAATACAAATACAAAGTAGCGTATTGGTTGGAGGAATTAGGGCGTACAATGGGCTCTTTCAAATTAGCAGGAAGAACACAATATCCACTTGAAAAAACAGATGCCTTGGTCACTGGGTACTTGGAGCATCGCCAAAAGCACTTCCGAGTGGTAAAAGTGCAGATGATTAGTGTGATCATTCTAAAAACATTAGCCACTGCCGCTTTGCTATCTATTGGAGGTTTGTTGGTTATTAATAATGAATTGAATATTGGACAGTTTGTCGCTTCTGAAATCGTTATCATTATCATTCTGAATGCCTTGGATAAGATTGTGATGGGAATGGAAACTATTTTTGATTTGTTGACTGCTGTTGAAAAAATAGGTCTAGTAACAGATCTTCCATTGGAAGAGGAAAGTGGCTTAGATTTTAAAGAAATTTATTGCCCCAATGGAATGGCTATTAATATTAATAATTTGACTTATGAAACGGGCGAACATCAGCAAAAAATCTTAGATGGAATTACATTAGATATCCAATCTGGGGAACGGATTTGTATCGTGGGAACAAGTGCTTCTGGAAAATCAACCTTGTTAAAGGTGATTATGGGCTTGTATAATAATTTTTCTGGAACGATCTCTTACAATGACATCCCTAGAAAAAATATGAATATTGCTAGTTTGCGTTCTTATATTGGAGATCATGTGACAGAGGAACATCTTTTTCATGGAACGTTAATTAAAAACATTACCATGGGACGTTCCAATGTTTCTATTCAAGATGTGATTGAAGTTTGTAAAAAAATTAGTTTGTCAGAGTTTATCAAAAGTCAGCCAGAAGGTTTGAATACCATGATTTCATCTGATGGAGAACGTTTGCCTCAAAGCGTTATTAAGAAAATAATACTAGCACGATGTATTGTTGATATGCCCAAATTGGTGGTAACAGAACCGCTCTTGTACAGCATGAGTTCAGATGATACCAAGCGTATTATTAATATTCTGACGAATAAAGAAAACCCTTGGACCTTAATTGCCGTCAGTCGAAGTGCAAGAATGGCAAAATCCTGTGATCGAGTCGTCGTGATGGATAAAGGGCAGATTATATTCAAGGGGGCGTACCAAGCATTAGAAGCACAACCTTATTTTGATCAGTTATTTGATGATGTTTTAAATTAAATAAACCAATGCTAAATATATCAGAAAATACAATAGAGAATAAAGGCTTGGAGGATTATCCTGCTTTTGGGAATGTGACACAATTAGACACTACCCGAAAATTAGCCTACTGGGTAATCGGTTTCTTTGTAGTGCTTATTATTATTATCATGCTGCCTTGGACTCAAAATATAACGGCAAAGGGGAAAGTAACTACTTTGCGTCCAGAACATCGTCCACAGAGTGTATACAGTACGATTTCTGGGAAAATTGAGAAATGGTATGTTCGTGAAGGAGAATCGGTAAAAGCGGGCGATACCTTGGCTTTCTTGTCAGAGGTTAAAGCAGAATACTTTGATCCAAAATTATTGGAACGTACTCAAAATCAAGTGGATGCAAAACAATCGGCTAGAACGGCTTATAATCAAAAGTCAGAAGCCTTGAGTCAGCAGTTAGGGGCGATGCAAGATGCTTTAGTTTTTAAGTTAGAACAAACAGAGAACAAAGTAAAGCAATATCGATTTAAAGTAAATTCAGATAGCATGTCAGTTAGTGCTGCTAAAACAGCGTATAATATTGCTGTTAAGCAGTTTATTCGAACAGATACCTTGTATGAAGCAGGAATTAAGTCCAAGACGGATGTAGAGGATAAGCGGAATAAAATGCAAGAAACAGAGGCTAAATTAAATGCAACAGAAAATAAATATTTGAGTACTAAAAATGAATTGTTGAATGCTCGAATTGAATTAAGTAGTGTTCGCAGTAATTATGCTGATAAAATGGCAAAGGTTCGTTCAGAACGTTCGACCGCTATTTCTAGTATTTATGATGCTGAAAGTCAAATTGCGAAATTGGAGAGCCAGTATTCTAATTATGAACAAAGAGCTACCTTATATCATATTATTGCACCACAAGATGGTTATATTACTAAAATCTACCGCAAAGGTATTGGTGAGCTAGTGAAAGAAACCGATCCCATGTTGGCTATTATGCCCACAAATTATCAGTTAGCGGTTGAAACTTATGTGCGTCCAATGGATTATCCTTTGTTGCAATTGGACGAAGAGGTTCGATTTGTTTTTGATGGTTGGCCTGCATTTGTTTTTTCAGGGTGGCCTGAGCAATCTTATGGTACGTTTAGTGGAAAGATTATAGCGATTGATAATGTTGCGAATGAGAATAGTTTATATCGTATTTTGATTTCTCCAAGTGATAATCCTGATGCAAAACCTTGGCCCGAAGCCTTGCGAGTAGGAACAGGAGCTAGTACCTTGATTATGTTAAATGATGTTCCTTTGTGGTACGAGTTTTGGCGTCAACTGAATGGTTTTCCACCAGATTTTTACGAAGAAACAGCTGCGGAAAAAGTTAAATTAAAAGCTCCAATCAAACATTTGAAGAAGTGATAAAGTGCTATGTTTAATAGCTCGTTCATTTTTTACTTTTTTAACAAAAAGACAAAAAAATACTTTTTATTAATTTGAAAGTCAAGGTGATAAGCCAAAATGTAATAAGAATGAATCTATCTGATTATCAAAATGATAAAGTTTTAAAACGAACTATTGTTAACATGAAACCTATTTTAATAGCACTTGTTCTTTTTTGTAGTACCAATTTATTGGCACAGACAGATTCTTTATTGCTAACTTATGAACAGTATTTGCAACAAATTTATCAGAATCATCCTATTGCAAAGCAAATTAACATTCAACGAGATGTTGCTGCTGAATACTTGAAAAAGGCACGTGGTGGCTTTGACCCAAAAGTAGGAGCAGATTGGAATTTTAAGAGTTTTGATAAAAAAAATTATTATAACATACTTAATGCTTATTTAAAAGTACCCGTATGGTCTGATATTTCGATTGAGGCAGGGTATAATTATACCGATGGAACCTATCTGAATCCAGAAAATAATCTTCCACAGGCAGGGCAGGCTTATATAGGGGTGAATGTACCTTTGCTGAAGGGCTTGTGGACGAGCGAGCGTAGAACTACCTTGCAACAATCGAAATTATTATTGGGTGCTAGTGAGGTAGAAATTCAAGCCTTGCTCAATGATTTGCTTTACAAGGCAGGCAAGACTTATTGGGATTGGGTCAAGGTTTATAATGAATTATTGGTGGTTGAAGGATCTCTAGAAGCGGCAAAAACACAATTTGAGGCGACAAAAAGTTCTTTTATACAAGGAGATAAGCCTGCTGTTGATACGCTCAAATCGTTCATTCAAATACAAGAGCGTAGCGTTTTATTGGGCAATAAATTAATTGAGGTACAAAATGCCGCCCGATTGGTCTCGTCTTATTTGTGGAGTGAAGAAGAAAAACCCTTGCTGCTTCAGGAAGGAATGTATCCTGTTGGTTTACAACAGTTAGCCATGCAGCCTTTGGAGCAAGATTTATTGGAAAATAGTTTGAATCAACTTCAGGACCATCCTAATATTTTGATGTATGATTTTGAGTTGAAAAATTTAGATTTAGAGCGCAAACTAAAGGCGAATAACCTGATGCCTAAATTAGATCTAAAGTATAATTTTCTATCGACAGAGCAGGTTAATTTTTTCCCTAATGCAACTACTCCAGTAGAGAATTATAAACTAGGTGTAAAATTCACCATGCCAATTTTCATTAGAAAGGAGCGTGCTGATTTGGAGTTGGTCAAATTGAAAATTAGAGCGACTTCTTATAAACAAGATGCCAAGCGTAGAGATTTACAAGTCAAGGTAGAAAACTATTTTAACGAAGTTCAAAACTTTGCTTTGCAAACGACAGGAATCGAAGAAATGGTGGCCAATTATGCAACTTTATTAGAAGTAGAAAGGGTGAAGTTTTCTATCGGAGAATCTTCTGTTTTTATGGTAAATACTAGAGAAAATCAATTATTGGATGCTCAAATGAAGTTGATTAAACAGCAGATAACTTATTTGAAATCTCGTACCGCCTTTTTCTGGATTACAGCTAATTTGGAACCCAATTAATAATGAGATTCATTGAAATAAGCTTTCAAAGACCTTCATAGTCTTTGAAAGCTTATTTTTTAAGATAAAAGGGCGCTTTTAATCTTTACTAATTTTATGTTTTTCTTTTCGCAATTGTTTAATGCGTCGTTTGTGGCGTTCTATATCCCAGGTCAAATCCCAATGATCAATGTAATTTTCTAGCTTTCCTAAACCCATTTTTGCCCGACGTTTATTGATATTTTTTGGATGAACCAAAGGTAGAACATAATAAACCCCTGCGGTATCCCTTCCTATTTGGCTGCCATATAACTGTCGTTTTCCCTGCTTCAAAGCAACTCGATCCTCCAACATAGCAAGGCTGCTGGCATTTGCCTTCTTCTCTTTAACCGCTTTTCGCATCATAGGAAGGTATTTTCGCTGTGTTTTAAAATCAGCATGTTGAATGACTAAAAACAGGGTGCTATTTCCATTTCGACCAATCACATCCGTTCCCAGCCAGCCTCTAGTATCTAAAATTGCGCTAACTTTTATCAAATTAATAGAATCTTTATCATTAATTGTTTTCCAATGCGCCCTCATTTCCTTTGAATCCCGTCCATATTCAGCCTCAACACTTCGTATTTGTTGCCTATATTGCTGATCTTCTTTGCGAATAGAATCTAGCGTAGCCATCAAAGGACGATCCCAGTTTGCTTCCACTTTTTCCTGACTCCTTTTGACCAAATCAATGACTTCTTGCCACCTCTTGTCAGAATGCAATATCGTCAAATCTGTATCAGTTGTGATGTGTTGATAGTTGTTATAATGACCACTTTTAGCAATTTTGAGTAAATGAACAAAGGAAGAATCTACTTGAGCAACCAAAGCCCAAGAACAAGCCGCATTGTAACGATCATTTGTCATTCCTCTGTTTCCAAGCGCAACAAAGGCTGCTTCATATTTTAGGGCAGATTCTTGGTATTCTTTTGCCTTGTAAAGCGCATTTGCTTCTTTGATTAGGCTCCTATATTTCACCTGGTCTTGAGCAAAACTTAGTTTTGCAAAAAGAAGGAAGAAACAAAGTGTAGTAATGGAAATTTTAGTAAGCATTGGTTTTAAACGGTTTTTGTTTTTTGATAAATCCTATTGTTTGATGGCTTTTTTATTCATCTTTTATCGTGGATGCTCTGACCAATAATATTTTGAAAAGGAACATCTGAGCTAACGAATGGTTTTTGGCATAAGCCAAACTAACTAGTTTTTTAAAACATCCAACAAGCCTGAAAAGATGCGTTCTAATAAAGTATATTCTTTTGTCTGTACAGAAATGTTGACCTTCATTTTTTGTTGTTTAGGAATGGTAATCCCATAATTAGTGATCCAATCTTGAGGAAGGTTTAAGAAAATTTCATATTGATTTTCAGTAGGAATTGGAGCAATTTTAGAAACAACAGCTGTTAAAGTTCCATATTCTGAAGAAGGATAATTACTAAAATAAACAGTAGCCTTTTGCCCAAGTGCAATTTTTCCAATTCCATTTATATCCATTTTCGCTTTGAGAAAAGATTTTTTTTGTTCTACAAAAGGCATGATAGTTAGAAAGGGCTCTGTGCTTGTAACTTGATTTCCTTCTTGAAGGTTACTATTTAGTGCAATGCTGCCAGATGTTTTTGCGTACAAAATGTATTGTTCTTTCCACTGTTCTACAGCAGTTCGTAACATTTCTTTTTTCTGTTCAAATTTCGTTTCCAAATCAAAGAAAAAATCATGTTTTTGTTTTTGAGAGACTGGAATTTGAAGTTCTAGTTGTTGAATCGTCATGTTATTAGAAATAATAGCCGATTCCATCTGATGTAAGGTGCGTTTATTTTGCAGATAAGTATTTTCTTTTTGTTCAAATTCCTGTTGGCTCATGACGCCATCTTGAAGTAGTTTTTTAGAACGCTCTAAGTCTTTTTGGATATTACTCAATTCTTTATTGAAAACTTTTTTCTGTTGTAACAAAGAGGCATTTAAAATTTTATTTTGCTCCATCTCTTTGCGAATACTACTAATACGTTTGGATGTAATATCATTTAGATTGGCATCTTTTATTTGTGTATCCAAAAGGGCTAATTCTTTATAAAGAAGACTAAGTTCTCCTAGGTCTTTAGATAGTAGATGATTCGTGATAATAGACGATGTTTTTTCTTGTAGTAAACTATCTAAATGCAAAACAGCGTTCCAGTCTGCGGTTGATTCCAAAACTAATAAAGGGGTATCATAATGAACACTGTCCTTCTCTTTAACCAATAAACGATGTACCGTAGCCGACCTTTGGGGAAAGACATCAACAGGAGGGCGATCTATATAAGTGGTAGCTTCCGCCTGCAAAACATCAGGATAACGTATCAAGGAGCTAATTCCCAATACGACCGAAAAAAAAATAGCAACAATAGTAATCCCCCAATAGACAATCCAACTAGGAGGATTTCCCATAGCTTGTTCTACCAGTGTAAATTCAGAATCTTGTGTGTTATTTGGCATTTTAGGTTTCGTTTATTCCAACTTGTTCAACATTCAGTTGATTTTGAACCAACTTATAATATTTGCCTTTTGCTTTCAAAAGCGTTTGATGGGTTCCTTTTTCTGCAATTTTTCCATTGTCTAAGACTACGATTTGATCGGCATTCATTACGGTACTTAATCGATGCGCTACTACAATGACCGTTTTTGTTTCTAAAAACTGATTTAGATTCTCTACAATTTGCCGCTCATTTGTTGCATCTAATGAATTGGTGGCTTCATCCAAAAAGAGGACATCAGGGTTTTTGTAAACCGCTCTGGCAATTAAAATACGCTGCTTTTGTCCTTGCGAAATACCACTGCCTTTAGAACCAATCATGGTGTTGTAGCCAAGCGGAAGCGTTTCTATCAAATCACTTATATTGGCAACTTCTATGGCATGATCTAATTTTTGATAATCAATAGAGGTGTCACTTTCTGCAATATTTTGGGCAATGGTATCAGAAAAAATATAGCCGTCCTGCATGACCGTACCACATAAACTTCTCCAATAGCTTTTGTCAACAGATGCTAAGGGCGTTTTATTAACTACTATTTTCCCTTTTTGGGGTTCATAGAATCCAAGTAATAATTTGAGGAGGGTTGTTTTTCCACTTCCACTTGCGCCAACAATAGCGGTTGTTTTGCCCGCAGGAATTTTTAAATCAATAGCTTCCAATACAGGAGCAGAAATAGGTGTATATCGAAAAGATAGGTTTTCTAATTCTAAGTTAATAGAGTTAGAAAGTTTGTGTGTGCGGATTAGCTCTTGTGAATTCTCATCTTTTTCTGATGTAATCTCACTCATACGTTCTAGGCTAATCTTAGCATCTTGAGCAGCGTATACAAAGCTTATAAATTCTTGAAAAGGAGCATTTAGTTGCCCCACAATATATTGTACCGCCACCATCATCCCCAAGGTCATTTCTCCATTGATGACAGCACTAGCTGCAATAAAAGAAATCAAAACATCTTTGATTCTTGAAAAAAGTAAAACACCAAACTCTTGATATTGCCTTAATGCCAAGGATTTGGTTTGCACACTAAATAATTTAGCCTGAATTTCTACCCATTTCCACCGACGTTTGCGCTCGCTTCCTTGTAATTTTATTTCTTGTACGCCATTGATGATTTCGTACAAAGCCTGCTGATTTTCAGAAGCTTGTTGGAAGGTCATATAATCCAATTCTTTGCGCCATTTCAAGAATCCCCAAACCCATAGCAAATAAAGGATAGAGAAAAAGAAAAACACGCCAAAGATAAGCGTATTGTACATTAATAAAATGGCAGAAAAAACCACTACCGTAACAATAGAAAACAACATATTAAGAATAGAGCCTGTCAAAAAAGATTCTACTCGATGATTGTCACTAATTCTTTGGTATAAATCGCCCACATTTTTAGAATCAAAAAAGCCTAAAGGCAGCCGCATCATTTTAGCTAAAAAATCGGCAATGAGATTCACATTGACTCGTCGACCAATATTCAAGACAATCCAAGATTGAATAAAACGGACAAAAACTTGACTGATGGACAATACTAGTTGTGCAATTAAAACCAACCAAACAAAACTAATATTTTGATTGTTAACCCCAACATCAATTAGAGATTGTGTCAGAAAGGGGAAAATTAATTGAAACACTAATCCTGCTAACATTCCCAAGCCAAATTGCAGAATCAACCGCTTGTAAGGCTTGATGTATCCAATCAAATAGCCCCATTTAGATCGATCTTCTTGTAAGGCATCTTCCTCATAGAAGCTAGGAGAGGTCTCTAATCCTAAAATGATCCCTTTCTGCCCTTTATTTAGCCAGCCCTTTTCAAAAAACGACCGCTTCAATTTTAATTTCCCTTCTGCTGGGTCTGATACCCAAATATGTGTTTTAGATATTTTATAGACAACTACAAAATGCTTTTGTTGCCAATAAGCAATACAAGGCAATGGAAATTGCATGAGTCCAGGAATTTCCTGCTCTTTGCTATAGTTGAGTTGAACGGCAATAGTTCTATAGCCTATGCGCTCCGCAGCTTCTGTAATGCCCAGCATTGAAACGCCCTCTCTAGTGATGTAGCATTGCTCTCGTAGATATTGCAAGGGAACAGATTTACCATGCCATTGCGCAATCATTTTTAGGCAAGTTGGGCCACAATCCATGGCATCAAGTTGTTTGTAGAATGGGAATTTTATGGGCATAGGTTTATGGTGAAAACGTTCTAACTATTTGTTTCTAATTGATAATATTCGATTGCTTGTTGTTTTAATGGATTGGTACTCCATTCTTCCCATTCGCAAGTTTCAGGATTGTAGCCGCACTTCAATGGAGCCGAATACAAATCGTCTGGATTTGCTAAGTAAGCTCGGCAATCCGTGCATATATGTCGAAATTCACAGCCCTTGCATTTTTCAATCTCGTCTTTTTTGATGTTCCATACTTTTGTGAAATTAGGATTCTTGATGACTTCTTCTAAAGAGGTATCGCTGATGTGCCCAAAGGATTGCTGCATGGAAGGACAGTTCTTAATATTGCCTGCTGTATCTATGGATATTTTACGGTTGAGGCAGGTGTTGTGGTGTTGGGATTCTGTGAGAGACTTCATATTTATAGTGAAAAAAGTAGACGAGATTACACCACATTGAAAGCAAGAATCAATCAACTCTTTTGTGAAAATAAGATACCCCATATTTTGACAATCAGTATTAATTACCTTATCATAAGGAGCCCCATATAATGTTATAGAAAATACTCTAGGAAACTGATTACAGAACTCGACGAATTGATTTTCTAACAAATCAACTGGATATCTTATAATTAGCTCAATTGAAATTATTCGTTTTGTACCTATCTTTTTCAAGATAGTTTCAAAAAAAGATAGGTTTCTATTTCCAAAACTTCTTATTTGTATATGTTCACAACCTAATGTACCTAACTGAGAAAAAATAGATTCATAATCATGAAAGGTAAGCTTACTATCATCTCCAATATCAATGATTGCATTTGTAAGTTTTCTAGGGTCTTCCCATAATAGATTTATAGCTGGAAAAAGAGCAGGGTTATCAGCAAAAAAGGCATATTCTTTTTCTATGAGAAAGGAAAAGTATTCATCTATAGTCTCATTAAATTTGTTTTCATACGTTGCTTTTATTTCTTTGAGTGTTTTTCCTTGGTGCTGTGATAATACTTCAAAAAGTGTATTTGGAATAAAAAGATAGGCTTGTCGTTGTATATCACATATAATGGCTCTAGTTTTTCCTTTGACTGGAATACAGGATGCATATAGTAATGGGAATTTATTTTCTAAGAGAAGCACTTGTTACGATTTTTGAAATGGGTTTGTAATAAGGAAATGTTTTTATAGCTTGAGATTGATAAAAATCAATTGCTATATATTTAGCTGAGTTTTCAGATGCTTCTATTTCTGTTAGGGTTTTAGCATTTAAAAAGTTAGCAATCAGAGGAAGTGTAGTTTCTCTTACTTCCTGAAAGAGTTTTTTGTTTAAACTATCCATGCATTAATAAGGTTGCTATTTCTTTTTCGATGTAATAATTACAATTTTCATTAAGCCATTCAAACTGTCCAACAGGGTTTACTTCTAAGAAGTAATATTTATTATCAGTCCCAAACATGATGTCAATACTACCTGTGTCAAGGTCTATCTCTTTCATAAAGGACAGAAGCTTTCTTTCTATTGTAGGAGGTAGTTGATAAGGGACTGCTCTATTGGGCTTTTTTCTATTATAGTTTCTATAGTCTAATTGTGTCTGTTCATCTAATTGTGAAAATATTGCCATTGAATAAAATTTACCTCGCAAAAAAAATATACGCAATTCGTACTTTTTATCAATGTACTCTTGAACGAATGAAGGTAAAAAAGAAGTACTTATGTTATCAAGGTTTGTGCTAGTAGATAGTACCGTATTCTTTGTATTATAATTGACTCCATTTTGAATAAAGGAGGTCAAATTCCAAGCTGGTTTTACAACAACTCTATGAAATTTGTTCTTAAATACTGCCAATGCTTTTTTAGTAGAAATAACATCATAATGTGGTATTCTAAGACCATTGTCTGCTGCAATCTTTAAGTTGATGAGCTTATTGTTATTTATTTCTTTTGAGTAATTCCCTAAGGAAGACTGTGCATTTTTATCTAGATTAAAGTGAAAAAAGGATTGAATAGTACTCCATTCTGTACCAAAAAAAGGATGAACCCCAATTGCTTTTTGTACAATGTCTCTCCTGTACCAAAAGGTATAATCTGATTTACAAACTTCTTTTATTTTGTCAATAGGAGTAGAACTAGATATTCTGCTTAATTCGGTATTAAGACATGAAACAACCTTATTGGTAGATATATCTGATTCGGAAGACATAATAACTACTTTTTTCTTTATCATCTAGGAATATATTTTTCTTTATTTTTTGTGGTAAGCTCTTTCACTATCAAGTTTTTTGTGTAAAATAAAACCTTGCTTTAAAAGCTCTTCTTTGATTTTTAATAAATCTTCTTCACCTTTGTTTGTGCTATATTTAAAAGAGTATCCTCCAAAACCAAATCTTCGATCTTGCTCATAATGAAATTCAGCTTTTTGCCTTAGTTCAACTAGAGGCTCTAGGTAATATTTTTGCCTAAGCAAGTCGATTTTTTCTTCTTCTTTACAAC
>CALDEP010000162.1 GCA_937942475.1 uncultured Aureispira sp. | reverse complement strand
TTTATTTGAATTGAAATAGTTAGCTTTTTTTGTGTCGTTTTTATGTTTAAAAAAGAATATCTTGTACATCTTATCTAATCGAAGCTTAATTTAGAATTATATTTGGTAAGCCCCATTGCCAACGGAATATTTTATTGCTAACAATTAACAACTAATTATGAAATGTTTAAACTTATGTCTAATGCTTTTGATGGCATTGGGAACTGTGCAGCTTGCAAATGCACAATGTGCATCAGGTGAAACGGAGATTTTATTTAATCTGGTACCTGATAATTATGGTTCTGAGATCACTTGGACCTTCACTTCACCAGGAGGAGGTACCGTCTATGCTTCAGGCGGACCTTATACAGATAATAATACAACGCCTGTAAACGCAAGTATTTGTGTGCCAACAGGAAGTCAAGTTATTTTTACCATTTCAGATAGTTATGGTGATGGAATTTGTTGTGCAAATGGTGCTGGTTCTTATACCGTTAGTATTAGTGGTGTAACCGTCGCTACTGGTGGTTCTTTTGGATCTTCTGAGAGTTCGACATTTTTTGCGCCTTTGTTGACCTATGATATTATGATAGGAACCATCAAAAGCCCATTTCCTTTGGTTGGAAGTGATGAAAACATAGAAGTGAAAAGTTCTTTAACGAATACAAGTGCTACTGTAATAACAGATTTGAGTATCAGTTACCAAGCAGGAAGCGAACCTGTTGTAACAGAAACATTTACTGCTTTGAATATCCCAACAGCAGAGCTGTATGATATTGCGTTTACTACTTTGTGGACACCTCAAAATGTTGGTCCTCAACAGTTGAGAATTTGGGTAAATAGCATTAATGGTGGAAATGTGGATCAGTTCCCAACCAATGATACTACTAGTGTACAATTGGACGTTTATCAAGGTACGGTGATTCCTAACATTATGGATGACTATTTGACAGCAATGCCTGTTTATTCAACAATAGCAACTAGTGCGAATCAAGTCAACAAACCAACCGATTTAGATTTTCATACCATCCTAAGTAGAAAAGAACTTTGGGTGTTGAATGAAAATACAGAAAACTCAGGAGGTTCTACCGTAACCATTTCAGATGCTGGTTTGGCGACACAATCTAGTGTTTGGTTGAGAGATGGAAATGCTTGGCATTTTATGTCATTACCTACTGGTTTGGCATTTGGAACGAACGGAAACTGGGGAACATCTCCAGGAGTATATGATGCCAATCATAATGGAGGTGCACCATTTACAGGACCAAGTTTATGGTCTAGTGATATGTCTATTTATGCACAAAATGCAGGTCCTGGAACCAATGGAAGTCACTTGGATATGTTGCATGAAACACCTTATGGAATGGGAATTGCACATCACAAAGACAATGCTTATTGGGTGTTTGATGGAAATTCTAGTAACATTGTTTATTATGATTTTGTAGAAGATCATGGACCAGGACAAGATTATCATGGTGATGCGATCATTCGTCGTTATTCAGAAGTAGTAGTTTCCAAAGAAGGAGATATTCCTAGTCACTTAATTTTAGATAAAGCAACGGGGTGGTTGTATATTATTGATACAGGAAATGATCGTGTATTGAGAATGAATACAGCTACAGGGAATGTCAAAAATCCATTGAGTCCAATCGAAACGGTTGAAGAGTATTCTGAAATGGAAAATGTCGTGTCAGAAGTTGTAATTGATACTGGTTTGACACAACCTTCTGGAGTTGATTTGATTGGCGATCGTTTGATTGTTGGTGATTATACTACTGGAGACATTCGTTTTTATGATATTGGTGTTAATCCAGTAGCTTATTTAGGGAAAATTGAGACAGGAGCAGCAGGTTTGACAGGAATTAAAGTTGGTCCAGAAGGAAACATTTGGTTTACCAACCGTTTGACGAATATGGTTCAAAAGATAACGCCATCTATTACTACTAGTATTACTTCTACTGCAAAAGAGGAATTGCTAAGCGTTTATCCAAATCCTGCAACGAATCAAGTAAACATACAAATTCCTTCTACAGTAGGTGCTGATGCGCAAATAAGTGTAACAGATGCTTTGGGAAGAATTGTTATGACCAGTGTGCTAAATAACAGAACTACAATGACTTTTAATACGTCTACTTGGGCGAATGGAATTTATTTGTTAAATGTTCAAAGTGCTACTTATAAAGAAAGTAAAATGATTCAGATTAGTAAATAATCTGTTGACCTATGCTTTTACTTAGAAGCCATAAATTCTTTATTAGAATTTATGGCTTCTTTATTTTAACAATACTTCGTTTAGATCACGTAGTAATAGCGTGTTTGAGTCGTATGTGTTTGATTATTAGTGGAATAGGTTTTTATAAAATATTGATTAGACTGCTTTTTTTAGTTCTATGTTAATTCCTCATAACGATCAAAGTCAATTAATAACTTTAGGGGATGCTTAGAAATCCAACAATTTTTTTTGAATTGTTGATGAAATGCATCAATGGCATGTTTTGACTTTTGAGCTATTTTTCCAGCTTTGTCAGCATCTACTACTTTCATAAAGTAGATTAAGTAATTGGCATCTTCCGCTTTGTCTAGAAAGACGGTTTCAAGATAAACGCCTTCATCTCTGAGGGTTTCCATTGCTTCTTCTATACGATTGTTTAATTCCTGTGCCCAGGCTTTTACTTCTGTCAAAGAACCCTTTTTTAGTTTGATTTTAGCGGCAATGGTTTTTAGGTTTTCCTTCATGGGTAAAGTCTATTATGAGTTTAAGGAACATCGTTTTTGTTGATAACAAAAAAACAACTGCCTCTTTAGAGAAACAGTTGTTTGCTTAATTTATATTGTAGAAATGATTTTTAGCTAAATGCAGCCCAAAAACCATCAAATTTTAAAACTGGAATGCCTTCTTTACTTTTATCGATAATGAATTTTAAAAACTCAACATCTGGAAGCATATTTTTATCCTTATTGGTAAATTCTTTTTCTTTCTTTTCTTTAGCAGAATCTACAGGAGGATCAATAATGACCACTTTGGTAGAATTGTTTTTAGCATTATGAATCACAATGCGTTTTTCTTGAGGACTTGTTTTTTTTGCAAAAGCCTCATTTAAAAGCATGGATTGACTATTCAAAAATAAATAAGAATAACCGCTTGCAAAACAAACAATTGGTAGACAAAGATATTTTATGAGAAAAATTTTCATGTTTTTAAAGTGAGGTGGGGATGTCTAAAGGAATAAATATACTATAGCTTATAAATATACATAGAAAGAATTAGACTAAGAAATTTCTTTTAGACTTTAATGTAAGTTTAACGCTTTGAAAGTCGAGCAATAAATAAAGGGCTAATACTCGACCTCATTGGCTGCTTCAATCAGCAGTTCAATGTTCGCTAAGGCTCGTTTGTAATCCTCGGTATATATAGGTTCCGTTTCGATGAGGTTCAATTGTTCTTCAAAGAAAGGCAAGACCGTTTCTAATTTTTGTTGATTGTCCAACGTCGTTTCAAAAACAATTTCTTTGAGCGCCTCAACATCTTCTGGAGAATTAATTTCAATGATTCCAGCATCAATGGCACGCTTTAGCCTAGGCTCATTGAGACCTTCAATGAAAACCGTAAATTCATCTAACGTGACGATGACCAAACTAAATGCATAAGGGCTACGCAAATCATTTTGGCGTACTTTTTTCCAAAAAAAAGGTTTAGCTTGGCTCAAATCTTGTTTGTATCCCAAAGGAAACAACAATTGTTCTAGTTTATTTATGCCCAAATCAACATCCATGTAGCTCAAAAAATTTCTATATTAGACTTGAATTAAAAAATGGATTATACTTATATTATTACGCAAAAGAAGGTGCAAAGGTTTTGTGTAGGGTTAAAATTATAACAAAAAAATGTACATTTAGTAGTAATAGTTCGTCGTTTTTAATTTTTCTATGAAAAAACTAACTAAAACGGCAGATTATGCGATTTCTTAACCTAATTTTGAACTTCTATCGTTTATTAGCATTCAAAAATTAGGAAAAATACCCAATCAACCATTCTTTTTAATACCTAGTTCTATCAAACACGTGAAGCTATTTTTATCTTTATTCCTTCTTATTTTAATACAACAGATTGTATGGGCACAAGTTCAACTATCTACTCCCTTGGAAATTCTGACGTTCATGGAAGCGTCACCAACGAAGTATGAATTGGAACAATTGTATGGAAAGGTGCCACCCCAAAAACGCAAGGTATTACCACATGGAACTTACATCAAGGAAATAGAGGGGCGAGAACATCAATTAGAATATAAAAATACAGAGACAGAAGAAGAAGTAGCCTGGAGAACAGCGGCAAGAGATTTGGTTAGTGTGGAGAAACCCAATTATGAGAAAGCTCGACGTTATTATCATAAAATACTAAAGAAAAACCCAACTCATGCACAGGTGTATACTTGGATAGGGGAGACTTATTACGAAGAGCAGAATTATAAAAAGGCAATTGGATGGCTGAATAAAGCAATTGAGTTAAATCCTATTGACTATTTGGCTCGATGGCTTTCCGCAGAAATTTTCTTGAAAAACGAACAAATAGATACCGCACTTTATACCCTGACTTTAGCCCATATTTACAATAGAAATCATCCTAGATTAATTAAGCGATTAATTGAAGTGTATGAGCAGCAAGAACAGATTTATTATAGAAATTGGGGTTTTGATCCCTTGATGTATCTCTATAAAGATGGAGAAACGGTTGTAATTACAGCCGAGGGGATTTGGTTGACTTATGGAATGTATAAAGCAGTTTGGAATTATGATACAGATTATCTTTATATAAAAGAACAACAAGAAGTGAGCGACTATCTATTTCAACAAGAAATGGAGGCCATTATTGGCACTTATATGACCTATACCAACTTAAAGAAGGATGATAAACGGAATTATCCTGTTATGAATGCCTTTGGTTTATGTTTGGATTACAGTATGGTAGAGGAGTTTGTTTTGTACGAAATTCTTTTAGTAGACAAGCCCTCTTTATCTCATCATATTACGCCAATGTTTATGGCACGAGTCATTCAGTATATTTCGAAAATACGTTCTGTGGATTATGTAATAGACGAAGATTAAAACATCAGCTCCTAAGTGCGTTAAAAAAAATGGCTGTCTCAACAATTGTTGAGACAGCCACTATTATTAGCAAGGAAGTTTTTTATACTAAGCCGTTCTTTTTCCTAGAACATCTTTATAATTTGCCAAAACAGCTTTTTTCAACTCTTTTCTAGCAAAGAATATACGACTCTTGATCGTTCCTAAAGGTAAATCCAATTGTTCTGCAATTTCTTGGTATTTGTAACCATAGTAGTGCATCATAAAAGGAATTCGAGTGCTATCGTGCAATTTGTTCACTAATTCTTCTAGTTCATTCATCATGATAGCAGAGTCAGCACCATTCAAAATAGCAGGTCCACCTGAATTTAGATAAAATTGATTATCTGTAGAATCTAGAATAGTATTTTTCTTAATTTTTTTGCGATAGTTGTTAATGAAAATATTACGCATCATCGTAAACAACCATGCTTTCAGGTTTGTCCCTACGCGGAATTTATCTTGATTTACTAAAGCTCTGTATGCCGTTTCTTGATAAAGATCTTTAGAGTCTTCTCTGTTTCTAGTTAATTTAAATGCAAAATTATTTAGCACATTTTCTAGGTTAGAGATTTCTTGAGTGAAATTGATCGTTGACATATTATTTTATTTTTCTTTTTGATTAATATTGCTTTCCTTGTTGAAACAAATGTACGTCAAAGTTAAACAGAAAACAAGTTTTGTGGAGATTAAATAATAAAAAAGTTAAACAAGATTAAATGTAGGTACATCTTTACTTGGTTTAAAGGGCTGGTTTTTAGTAACTTGTATTATGTTCATTTTTTTTGATAAAAAAGTTAAACAAAAGGAATAATCCCTTTTTGTTGAACATTTTGTTGAACAAAAAAATCTATTCTTGACTTGAGGTCTATGATGGAAGCAAATCGATGGGCATTCAAATTTTCTATAAGATTCATACTAGGTTTAATCTTTAAGTAATCCTTAACGTATATATATAAACTATTTGGCATGTCAATTGCGTTTATAACAGTAACGAACAAGCATAACCAACTTTCGATGAGTTATAACCAAACTTACGAAATTCAAATAGCTCAGAGCAACCTACTCTGAGCTATTTCTTGTTTATGGGCTTATCACTAAAAGAAAAGAACTTTCTATAGAGTCTCTCATACTCTATCTGAAAATGCTACAGATTCCATCTACTTAAAGGCAACATTTTTTAGATAAAAAATTCTTTTTTCCATATCCAATATTAGAAAAATAAAAATAAAATCTTTTAGTTCTATAGGTGTGATTGTAAGTCTTTGATTGTAAATAGTTTGTGTTGTAATTATGTTCTATGAAATCAAACTTTTGTATTCTGTTCTTTTAATAGAATGTTATACATTTATAATTGTGAAGAAAAGCTTAGCAAATCTTGAAAAAAAGAAAGAAATTTTTTTATTTTTCATATCAATAAACTCATTGTGAATAGGACAATAAAAGTCGCTTTAAATACTCTTAAAGCTAGTTTTTTGACTAAAAAGATTTGATGGCAAGAATTTACCTATTCTTGGCTAAAAAAAACACCAATATCGACATCGAAATATATACTTTTGTAGGATGAAATAAAAAAAAAAATTATCTTTACAAGCACATTTGTAGACTTGTGTACGTTCTTAACGTATCATTATCAATGTGATGTAATACTATTTAATACTATTAAAACAATTAATTTAGAACCTTTTAAAGTAATTCATCTATGTTAAAATCAACTTCAAACTTTTTTAAAATGCTCTGCTGTTTAGGAACACTCTTGTTCTTTTCGGTAGACGCTAGCGCCACACACTCTATGGGGCTAGATTTAACCTATAATTGTATCGGAAACAACCAATACGAAATTAATTTAACTTTTTACCGAGATTGTAATGGTATTAGTGTACCTCAAACAACAACCGTAAATTGGGCAGCAGCTTGTGGTTCAGGTTCTGTGAACTTGTCACAAATAAGCATGGTAGAGATTACTCCAGCTTGTCCAGGTATCGTTGGTACTGCTTGTAATGGTGGAAGTGGCATCTATGGTATTGAAAAATATTCATACCAAGGAGTTGTTACCTTACCAGCAGGGTGTACAGATATTACACTAAGCTATTCTAACTGTTGTAGAAACAACGCTATTACAACATTGACTTCTCCAGGTGGAGAAAACATTTATGTAGAAGCGGAAATTGCAAATGCTGCAATGTGTAACAACTCACCTATATTTACAAACGATCCTGTACCTTTCGGTTGTGTAGGGCAGCCTGTATTTTACAATCATGGAGCATCAGATCCAGATGGTGATGTTTTAACTTACTCTTTAGTAAACTGTTTAGATGGTTCAGGTATACCTGTAGGTTATGCTGCTGGTTTCACGGCAACGTCTCCATTGAGTACTACTAGTGGTGTAACAGTTGATCCAGCAACAGGCGCAATTTCTTTTACGCCAAGTATCGCACAAGTAGGTGTTTTCTGTGTTTCTGTACAAGAGTATAGAAATGGTGTTTTAATTGGAGAAATCACTCGTGATATTCAATTTACAGCAGTTGCTTGTTCTAATAATGTTCCTACATTAAGTGGTGTTAACAACACAACAGATTATACAGCAGTTGCGACTGTTGGAAGTCAATTGTGTTTTGATATGGTTTCTAATGATTTAGATGCAGCTCAAAGTACTTTCCTATCTTGGAATAGTGGTATTGCAGGTGGAACATTTACTTCTTCTTCTGCAAATTTTGCAGTAGGTACATTCTGTTGGACGCCAACATCAGCTGACGTTGGAACACATACCTTTACAGTAGCTGTATCGGATAATTTCTGTCCAATTATTGGTCAAAATACATACACATACACAATTACAGTAGAAGATATTGTAGTTCCACCTTGTGACAGTATCGACATGAACATTGTATCAACAAATGATGTCGCTTGTACTAACAATGATGGTAGTGCTGTAGTTTTGGCTAGTAACGGTGTTGCTCCATACGACTATCAATTAGTTAACTGGACAACAGGAGAATTTTTTACAAATACTTCAGGTGTATTTAATAACTTAACACCAGGTTCTTACAGTGTATGGGTAGAAGATGCAAATGGTTGTACACCAGCTTGTTCTGGTCATACATTTGTTATTGGTGGTAATGCGACACCTTTGACGCTTACAGCGACAGCTCAAGACGTAGCTTGTCCATCTAACTCTTACAATGCAATGGACTCTAGTAATACGGGTGGTTCTGTAACAGCAGCAGCTGGTAGTGGAACAGCTCCTTACTTGTACTCTATAGATGGTATTAACTTCCAAAGTTCAGATTTCTTCGGAGGTCTTGGAGCAGGAACTTATACAGTAATTACTATGGACGCTAATGGTTGTAGTGCAACTGCAACAGCAACAGTTGGTGAGCCTGATCCAATTAACATTGGAATTGTATCTATTACGCCAGCAAGTTGTGGTCTATCAAATGGTAGCATTACAATTTCTGCAACAGGTGGTGATGGAAACTACTTATACTATATTAATGGACAATCTCAAAGTAGCCCAACCTTTACAGGTTTAGCTGCCGGTACTTACACGTTCAGTGTATGTGATATGCATTATTGTTTATATGATACTACAATTGTTATCCCTGCTGGACCTAGTGTAGCAGTAACAGCTATAGGAGAAGATGTGAATTGCCCATCTAATTCTACCAATGTAATGGATACTACAAATAGTGATGGTTCTGTAACCGCTACGGCTACTAATGGAACTGCTCCTTACACGTACTCTATTAACTTCGGTGGCTTCCAAAGTTCAAATGTATTTGCAAACTTAGGAGTTGGAAACTATACAGTAATCGTAGTAGATGCTAATGGATGTAGTGATACAACAACAGCAACGGTTAATGAACCAACACCAATCAATATTGCAGTAGCGTCAATTACAGCAGAAACATGTGGTCAAGCTAATGGTAGCATCACATTATCTGCATCAGGTGGACAAGGATCATTCTTATACTATATTAATGGACAATCTCAAAGTAGCCCAACCTTTACAGGTTTAGCTGCTGGTACTTATACGTTCAGTGTATGTGACATGAGATACTGTTTATATGATACTACAATCGTTATTCCTGGTGTTCCTGCATTTGTTGCAACAGCATCAAGTACAAATTCACTATGTGAAGGTGATTGTAATGGAACAGCAACTGCATATGGCGATAGCTCAACAGCTTACACTGTTGCTTGGGATAATGGTCAAACAGGAGCTACAATCACTAACCTTTGTGCAGGAACTTATACAGCAACTGTAACAGATGCAAATGGTTGTTCTTCAACAGTAACAACAACAGTTGCAGATCCTGCTCCAATTAGCGTTGCTTTAGATGCTAGTTCAGATGAGACTTGTGCTGGAAACGATGGTTCTGCTACCTTGAATGTAACAGGAGGAACTGCTCCTTATACAGTTGATTTGGCTAACTTTACAACGGCAACAACAACATCTAATGCAACAGGTTTGTTTACTAGCTTAAATGCTGGAAACCACGTTGCTAACGTAACAGATGCAAATGGTTGTAGTGTTAATTGTGCAGCACACTTTGTATTAGCTGGTTGTAATACTAGCAGTAGTAGTGTTAGAGGAAATACTGGAGGTCTATCTCTATCAGGAGGTCCATCTTTAACTATTAATCCAAATCCTGCTTCTTCTTTAGTACAAATTAGTTACAAATCAAGTGCAACAAGCGTAAACATTACTATCTTAGATGGTAACGGTAAAGCGGTTTATAGCCAAGCACAAACAAATGGTAACGGTACACTTGAAATTATGATCAATGACTGGGCTGATAGCTTATACTTCGTTGTAATGACAGATAGCAATGGTGAATTAGTAAAAACTGAAAAGTTAGTAATTGCTAAATAATAGAATTTATTTTAATTCAATTCAATGCATAAAAAAGGCGTTCAGATTTTCTGAACGCCTTTTTATTTTTTGGTCTGTACTGGATGACTTTTGATCTCTATTTATCTTTATAATACTTCGTGTAGAAATCGTATCTATTTGATTATTAGTAAAGTATATTTTTAGTGGTCGTTGTGTTAAAGTGCTGATAATCAAATAGATGTATAGGTATTTTTTTGCTTTTTCGATAGAACTCGAAGAATCAGCGAAGCTAAAAACAAAAAATCCACGAAGTATTACTTTATATAGAATAGAATAAAGGATCTTGTATAATAATAGTCAAGATAAACTTTATGCCACCACAGCTATTTTTTTACTCTACACGACGGTTTTTGTGAAAATTAAAATGGGGCTGGTTTTTGACTATTTTTAGATCGCTTCGCTTTTAGATTTTAGATCTTAGACT
>CALDEP010000161.1 GCA_937942475.1 uncultured Aureispira sp. | reverse complement strand
GGAATTGGAGACATAATATTTGAGCAGCGTTGCTTTTTGAGCGCCTTCTACGAATACATTTTCTAATTTTCCAAGGGCTTCAAACTGTTCTTGCTTGGCAGGAATGGTCAGTTTATTAGGCCCTACTAGAACTAATTTTTTATGTTTGAACGTTTGTGCTATAGCGATTAATAGTTCAATATTATAATAATCATTGATCGTCCCTATTTTTAGAATAGACCCTTTAAACTTGTTGTAAGACTGATTGGTAGGCTCGTCAAGCTCAAATTCGTCCGAACTAATTCCATGCGGAATGTATAGTACTTCTTTTTTATTTAACTTCTGGTAATAAGATTGGTATCGTTGAAGTACGGTAACCACCAAATCCGCTTTTTGAGCTAATAAAGGATCTGAAAAAATATGGTCAAAAGGATCTGTAATATGGTAGATTTCCTTGATGGGAATGCCATTGTAGGAAGGGCTTAGGTGAACGAATCGGAAAGGATCAAATTTCCACCAAAGCATCGGCAATTCAGAGGGAGGCAGTGCTTTATAGATTCTACGTTCATTGCTGGAGTCGTTTAGGCGTAAGGCTATTTTTTTGGACCCTCTCAAAGGGAATCTATTGTTATAATCTATGGTATATAAATTTTCTTTTATGGACTTGATCTGAATTTTATTAGAAAATAAATGTCCAATAGACCAACCTGTAGGAGCATTGAGGAAGTACACTTCATGCCCTAATTTGGCTAATTCATTGGCATAATGCTGTTTCGAAAACCAAATGTCTCCCCAAGGTTCGTTGGAGGTAATCAATATTCTATATCGTTGTTTGGGCTGCATGGTTTATCTGATGTAAGCTAGGATGCTCTCCTTGGTAAATAATTTTCTTAGCTCCGATTTGAATCCTTTGAAAGAAGGGGTTGATTTTAGAAGGTATTGGTATTGTTTATAATTTCTGGATAGCTTTTTACTTGAAAAAGCAAGGCGATAGGAATGCAACCTAGTAAAATGAATCAGCAAGCTTGTAATTTGACGTTCAGAAAAGCTTCCTTTGAAAAAATAGTAGCATTTATAGACCTCATCTAATAAGCCAACTTTGTTATAGCCCCAATCTTTTTCATTAAAATTATTTACCCTAGTTTTGTATTGAGGATTGTAAATTCCCGTCCATTTGCTCAATGCATAAGCAGTAAAATACAAGAAAAGATAAGGCGTTCTGTGTTCTTCTTGATTCAAATAACCTTCTATTAAGCCTTCGTTTTTGCATAAAATCCCTGACATTTGATGTCCCCAATGCGAACATTCCAAAACGGCTTCAAAACCAGGTTTTAAGATTTTTTCTGCATGATTCCCTCGTACATCTTTTGTTTGCCCATCCGAAAAAACGGATAAAATACCAGGTATAATACAACCTAATTCAGGGTGTTTAGCGATAGAATCGCAGCAGTATTTTAAATAATCAGGCGCTAAAAAATCATCATCTCCAAGAAATAAAACATATGGACTACTTGCTTTTGATAAGACCGCCAAGGCATTGGGTTCTAAGCCAATATTAGAGTCGTTTCTATAATATTGTAAGGCTAACCTTTTATCTTTGTTGTCTGAAAAAACTTGTACAAATTCCTCCGTTTGGTCTGTCGAACAATTATCGGAAACGATAATTTGAACCGTATTCCATAAGTCATTTTTTGCAATTTCTTGTTGCAATGCTTCCAAGTTCGCTAGCGTATCTTTGGCTCTATTATAAGTTGGAATAAGGATATCAATTAGCATAATATTATATTAATAACTCATTTACGCAAGAACATTTTAGGTAGTATTGAACTTGCTTTTACTTAAAAAATATTGTTTTAATGCTGAATGCTTAATTTTGAATGTTTAATGCCTTTTGGTTAAAAATAGGGCATTCAACATTAAGCATTCAAAATTCAAAATTAAACTATATTTATTGAGTTGTTTACTAGTTTTAAGCAGCCTAATTAATTTTTTGCGTAACATCAGTTAATAAGGCTGTTTATTTGTTTATAATAAGAAGGTGGAATTAGACACAGTCTTAAATAGTCGCTCTAAAATCAGCCCAAGCTTTGTCTTTTTGTGATAAATCAGGTTTAAACGTCAACCATTGCAGCTTAAAAAGTGGATCGTCCCAGCGTATTCCTTGTTCTGCCGAAGGTTCGTATACATTATCAGAATAATACAAGACATCTGTATTCTCTTCTAAGGTAAGGTATCCTGTAGCGAATCCTCTAGGAATCAAAACGCCCATATCTGGACTATCCAAGGTAATTGTACCTGCTTTGGTGTAATTAAAGGGGGCTTGTCGCAAATCTACAAAAGCCAATTGTATTCGTCCACTCAAAGCACGGAAAAATTTTGATTCAGCAAAAGTTCCTGTTTGATAATGTAAACCTCTAATGATGTTCTTTTTTTTATTTTGTACAAAATTAACTTGTTTAATTTTATACTGCTCTAAGGTTGGAGCTTGTTGATTGAAGAGTTTGATAAAACCACCTCTTTCGTCAAAAAAGGCAGGGCTTTTAATGACCTGTACATCTCCTAATAAGGTATTGATTTGCTCCATGATTGTTATTTGAAATTTGCCTAAAAAAACATAAATAGTCTTCCTATTTTACGAATGCGAATGAAGGGCTAAAACATCAATAAATCGTACATTTAAAACAGGCTTATCTCATTTTACAAGCCTACTTTTTAAATGTTGAATGCTAAATGTTGAATTTTTAATGTTTTTTATGCTATTGAGCATTCAACATTAAAAATTCAACATTAAACATTCTTGTGAAGCCTTTATTCCCCTTGTTTATTTATCAGACCTATATTTTAGCTCTTGATTCGCATTATTAGTTATAACTAAACCAGTAAAAGCCTTGCAAAAGGGATTCCAATTAAGAGCCTGTTTAAATTTTATTTTCGATAAAAACCAAAATATTATGAACCTGACCCCTGACTTTAGTTTAGGGTACCCAACGTATAATGTACTCTTTAATGCCTTGTTCTAGACTAATTTGAGGCTCGAAATTAAAACAATTTTGTAGACGAGAAGTATTTAAGGCTAAGTATTTCATACTGACATCCCTTTTATCTGCGGTGCCAAAAGTTGCTTGTGGTTTTATCCCTAATTCCTCTTCCACGACTTGAAGTACTTTTCCAATCATCTCTCGAACAGAAATCACAGCATTAGCAGTAAGATTGAAAACGCCAGATTCGTTGACCGATAAATTATTAGCCAAAAAACCAGTGACATCTCTGATATGAGTATATTGACGTTCTTGTGTGCCAGCTGTGAAACTTAGCGGCTCTTTTTGAATACTACTTTTAATAATGTAAGGAATTAAACGCTGGTCATTTTCTGTTGCTCCATAAATATTGGTCAAGATAAAATGTTGAAAAACAAAAGGTAAACCCTTTGGATTGCGCAACTCTGTGTCTACAAAACGAGTGAGTAAATTTTTTGCGGTACAATAAGCATTTGGCAAAGGATTCGAGTGAGTAGCTAAGTCTTTTTCTGTGTAAGAACGCTCTTCTTGATGGTTCCCAATCTCAAAGTAAGAGCCAAAGGTGATGAACTTTCCTGTATAAGAATTATCTTTTAAAGCAGTTGCCAAACGAATGGGTTCAAAGGTATTTAGTTCATAGATTTGTGCATTGTTGTCTTCATGCTTGGGTTGTATGCCTGCCCCTGCACAGTAATAAATGACATCAAAGGCTATTAGTTCTTTATAATCCAAGGGATTAGAAGGGTAGTTGTAACAAGTCCAAGAAGCACTTGGTATCCAATCAAAAGAATTGACTCGACTAAATAAATGCAAGTTGTGCTTGACTTTTTTTAGTTCTGCAATTAGTGTTTTTCCTAGAAAGGATGTTGCGCCAATAATAGCAATCTTCATGGAGGAATGGTCTTTATGGTGATTAAAATGAATCTTATTCTTCTTACTAAGTAATTTTTGATCCTTACGAAGTTGAACGTTTTTTTATAGATAATAAAGTTCTACTAGGAATATTTTTATAAATTCTTACTTTTGTTGTCGGTTTTGCATGAATTTTGATTTGCTTCTTTTGAGAAAGAGAATCACATGGAAACCAAAAAGGGGGTAATCTTCCAAATATCATTCAAAAAGTTTTTTAGATCAAGGTAAAACAATTAAAGATGTATCAGCAGCTTGTAGATAAAGAAAATAAAATAGCCGTTATTGGATTGGGATACGTTGGATTACCCATTGCCTTGGCATTTGCCAAAAAAACATCTGTTATTGGTTTTGATATCAATGCAGAGCGTGTGGAGATGATGAAGCAAGGGGTCGATCCTTCCAAAGAGTTAGAATCAGCTGCTTTTGAGGGCTGTGACATTGAATTTACAGCAAATATCGAAGATTTAAAAAAGGCTAATTTCTTTGTTGTGGCAGTACCTACGCCCATTGATGCCTCTAGAACGCCTAATTTAAAGCCCCTATTAGGAGCGTCTAATACCGTTGGGCAAGTGCTGAAAAAAGGAGATTACGTGGTTTTTGAATCTACGGTGTATCCTGGTTGTACAGAAGAAGATTGTTTGCCTATTTTAGAAGAATTATCAGGCTTGAAATTGGGAGAAGATTTTAAAATTGGATACTCGCCTGAACGAATCAATCCAGGAGATAAAGAACGTACCATTGAGAAAATTGTCAAAGTAGTCGCTGGAAGTGATGCAGAATCTTTGGAAGAAATTGCCAAAGTATACGAACTCATTATTGATGCAGGCGTACATAGAGCAACAACGATCAAAGTAGCTGAAGCAGCCAAGGTGATTGAAAACACACAGAGAGATTTGAACATTGCTTTGATGAACGAACTCTCTATCATCTTTGACAAAATGGACATTAACACCATGGATGTTCTAAAAGCAGCAGGAACCAAATGGAATTTTTTGAAATTCTACCCAGGTTTAGTTGGAGGGCATTGTATTGGTGTTGACCCTTATTACTTGACGTTTAAAGCTCAAAAGCTAGGGTATAACCCACAAGTGATTCTTAGTGGTCGTCGTATTAATGATAATATGTCTACACATGTTGCGACAAAACTAGTTCAATTATTACTACAAGAAGGAAAAGTTTTAAACACTGCAAATATCCTAGTAATGGGGGTTACCTTCAAGGAAAATGTGTCGGATATCCGAAATTCTAAAGTAGCAGATGTCGTTTCTGCTTTAAAGGATTTTTCTGTTAATGTAGACGTGATCGACCCACATGCTGCATCAGATGAAGTAGAGCAGGAGTACGGTTTTTCATTGATAGACAAACCGAACAAAAAATATGAAGCCGTTATTGTTGCTGTTGCACATGATGAATATAAAGAATTGGGAGCCGATTATTTTAAGTCAATTAGCAATGGTCAGCCAATTTTAGTAGATCTGAAAAACTTGTATTCATCAGAACTAACCAAGGATTTTATCGTTTGGGGTTTGTAAAACGCTCCAAAATCAATACTTAGCTACGCTGCTACTTCGTGGTCGTGCAGAACTCAAAGACTCAACGTATCTAAGATACCCAACTTGCTTGGGCAGTTAAATTGTATCTATTTGATTATCAGTGAAATAAACTTTTAATGCTCGTTAAATTAAAAGACTGATAATCAAATAGATGTATAGATGTTTTTTTGCTTTTTTGATAGAACTCGAAGGTTCAGCGAAGCTAAAAACAAAAAATCCACAAAGTATTACAGTATAGAACCATAGAACTAACTTTCTTTTTGCAAATCTGTTCAATATAGAGTATCTTTACTCTATAAATAAATCTATCGTTCAAGCTCTTTATCTTATCACAAGACAAAGAGCTTGAACTATGTGTGTTATAAGTATGAATCTAATAACACCAAAGATAAAGATGAATTCCTAGAAATAAAACAACTGGTTTGTTGATTAAGAGAGAAAAAACTTGTCAATCCTCACTCAAGAAGATACTCTCAACAAGAGTCCATCAAGCACAATAGGTGTTTGCCAACAAACTGCTAAAAAAAAGTATATGAAAACAACTACTTGGTTCTGTTTTGTATTTTCTCTTCTCCTTTCTTGTTTGACTCAAGCGCAACCGATTGTTAATTTGGGCACAGACACAACCGTTTGTGGCAATAGTTTAACCTTAGATGCAGGAAATGCAGGCGCTGTATTTCTATGGAATACGGGAGCAACTACACCGACTATAGCAGCAACAACTTCTGGTATTTACTGGGTTGATGTAACTGATTTGTCTGGAACGACACGAGATAGTATAGAAGTGCTTCTTGTTAGTCCACCTACTTTTATTACAAGCTCTCCCGATACTTCTATTTGCCGTGGGATCTACCAATTGAACGCAAGTAGTTCAGCAGGTTTGATCGAATGGACAGATAGTGCGGGTACTATTTTGGGTTATGGAGATTCTCTTTTGTACAATGTGCAAAACACGAATACCGTTTATTATGAAGCTAGACGATATGAGTCAAGTGGCCTTCAAGTAGGTTCACCAAGTACAACCACTCCAACAGGTTTTGCAAATTTAGATAGAGGAATAAGATTCAATGTGACCGAAGTTATTGTCTTAAATAGTGTGCATATAAATGTTGATAATGCTTCCTTTACAGGAATCATCTATTTGCTAAACGCAGCAGGAGATACCATAGGAACACAAGCAGTTGCTCCAGGACAAATTGGTGTTAATACAATTTCGTTGAATTTTTCTATTCTACCAGGAGCAGATTATGTGCTTAGTATGACTACTATAACAGGAGGAAGCGCCCAATTTAATAATCCTATATCGAACTGGAATGTATATAATTATCCATTTTTAGAATTAGTATCAGGCGCCCCTTTTCCAACCGTATATGCTTATTTTTACGATTGGGATGTTTCTGTATTAGGATCTTGTTCTTCGGGTTTGGATTCTGTTTTGTTAAATGGTTTGATTACTCCTATCGTAGATCTGGGAGTAGATACAAGTCTATGTAATGGGACTCTGACGCTGGACGCGACCAATACAGGAGGTAGTTTTAATTACCTTTGGAGTACAGGTGCAACCAGTCCTACCCTTACAGTAGGGGTTACAGATAGGTACAAAGTAACGGTCAGTACATCAGGAGGTAACTGTCCAGTCGAAGATAGTATCAATGTTGTTGTTCAACAACGCCCTATTATAACACAAATAACACCCGATACAGGATTGTGTATTGGTATGCATCCGATTACTGCAAGTGCTAATTCAGGAGTTATACAATGGCTGGATAGTACGGGTACTTTATTGGGACTAGGAGATACGCTACTGTATGATGTACAAGATACAGTTCAGATTTGGTGTCAAGCTGCTTTTTATGATCCAAGTGGCCTTCAAGTAGGTTCACCAAGTACAACCACTCCAACAGGTTTTGCAAATTTAGATAGAGGAATAAGATTCAATGTGACCGAAGTTATGGTCTTAAATAGTGTGCATATAAATGTTGATAATGCTTCCTTTACAGGAATTATCTACTTGCTAAACGCAGCAGGAGATACCATAGGAACACAAGCAGTTGCTCCAGGACAAATTGGTGTTCATACAATTTCGTTGAATTTTTCTATTCTACCAGGGACAGGTTATGTGCTTAGTATGGCTGATATAACAGGAGGAAGCGCCCAGTTTAATAATCCTATATCGAATTGGAATTTATATACGTATCCATTTTTAGAATTAGTAGAAGGCGTACCCTTTCCAACTGTATATGCTTATTTTTATGATTGGGATGTTTCTGTCTTAGGATCCTGTTCTTCAGATTTGGATTCTGTTGTATTAAATGCATTGACAACTCCAATCGTAGATTTAGGAGCAGATACCAGTCTATGTAGTAGCACGGTGACTTTAGATGCGACCAATGTAGGAGGCGGTTTTAATTACATTTGGAGTACAGGAGCAACAAGCCCTACCATTATTGCTAACGCAACGGCTGTTTATCGCGTAACTGTTTCGTCAGGAGGAAGTTGTCCAGTAGAAGATAGTGTTAGTGTTGTTGTTAGACAACGTCCAGTGATAACACAAACAGCACCTGATGTATCGCTCTGTGTTGGTGATTACCCTATTGTTGCAAGTGCTAGTTCAGGAGTTATACAATGGACAGATAGTACAGGTACTTTGTTAGGACTAGGGGATACATTACTATACGATGTGCAAGATACCGTTCA
>CALDEP010000160.1 GCA_937942475.1 uncultured Aureispira sp. | reverse complement strand
TTGTCTTAGATACCATTCTTAACAAGGAATAAGATCTAGGATTAAAGCCTAGTTAGATTTTTTTTATCTACAAACGAGTTTTGAGCCTTAAACTCAAAGCTCGTTTTTTGATATAGCTATTTATAATACTTCGTGGAGTTTAGCTACGCTGCTACTCCGTGGTTTAGTTTTTTGATAAAAAACATAAAAACACATCTTGTATTAAATTAATTATCAGCTTATTAGTACTCTGATAGTTAAAAATATACATTACTGATAATCAATTTAATACGATTTAGCTGCGCTGTTACTGCGTGATCTACACGAAGTATTGTATTTAGATACATTCAAAATTATAATTTGATGATTTGTATCAATAATTTATAGTTCAAAATAATTGACTTTTGTACTATTCAAAAAGAGCTAAAAATACTTGTCATTAGGCAAGTATTTCTATAATAATCTGTAATTCAAAATGAATTGCAACAACGAATATTTAACTATGGATGTATTGACAGCTGCCAGGCTTCAAATGGCGTTTTCCTTAGGTTTTCATATTATTTTTGCTTGTATAGGAATGACCATCCCATTCTTTATGGCTTATGCTGAATGGAAGTGGTTAAAAACAGGTCATCTTGTTTACAAGGATTTGACCAAAGCTTGGGCTAGAGGTATTGCTATTTTTTTTGCCGTAGGAGCCGTTTCTGGAACGATGCTTTCCTTTGAGCTAGGTTTATTGTGGCCTGAATTCATGAAACATGCTGGTGGTATTTTTGGAATGCCTTTCTCTTGGGAAGGAACGGCCTTTTTTATTGAGGCAATTGCCCTCGGTGTTTTTCTTTATGGCTGGGACAAAGTCCCTAAGTGGACACACTGGTTTTCTGGTGTAGTGGTTGGCGTTTCGGGTCTAGCATCTGGAATTTTAGTCGTTGCTGCCAATAGCTGGATGAACAGCCCTTCTGGTTTTGATGTCATTGATGGCGAGTATGTTAATATTGATCCTTTGGCGGCTATGTTTAATGATGCTTGGTTTAGTCAGGCCTTGCACATGTCTTTGGCGGCTTTTGTTGCAACAGGCTTTGCGGTTGCGGGATTACATGGGTTTTATTTATTAAAAAACAAAGACAATGAATTCCATAAAGCTGCCTTCAAAATAGCCCTAACCTTTGGTGCCGTAGCTGCGATCTTAATTCCTATTTCTGGAGACCATTCCGCCAAAGACATCGCCGTTCGACAGCCTGCCAAACTTGCCGCTATGGAAGCACATTATCACACAGAAAAAGGGGCGCCCCTGATTATTGGAGGCATTCCTAATCCTGAAACTAAAACAGTGGATTATGCCTTGCGGATTCCTTATGCTTTAAGTTTTTTGGCGCATGGAGATTTTAATGCAGAAGTAATTGGCTTGGATCAAATTCCAGACGATGAAGAACCACCTGTTATTATTGTGCATTTTGCTTTTCAAATCATGGTTGGAATTGGCTCTTTATTAGCCTTAATAAGTCTTATCTTTTTCTTTTTGAATTGGAGAAAAAAAGAATTAATTTATCACCCGCTCTTTTTAAAAGTCATTGCCTTCTGTATCCCCTTAGGTTATATTGCCTTAGAAGCAGGTTGGACGGTGACTGAAGTTGGGCGACAGCCTTGGATTATTTATAAAGTCATGCGAACCGAAGATGCCGTTACTCCGATGCCAGGAATTCAGTACTCTTTCTACATCACACTTTTTGTGTACTCCTTTTTGTCTGTTGTACTTATTTGGTTGATGAAACGTCAAATTAGTGCCATTCACAAAGACTATCCAATTATTACAAATAAGGAAAAAATAGATTAAGATGCTTGAATTTATTGTTTTGGTATTGAGTATTGCCTTCTTTTTCTATACTCTTTTAGGCGGAGCTGATTTTGGAGCAGGAATCATTGAATTGTTTACTGGCAACAAAAGTATACGCCCTATTTACAAAGCCATTGCTCCCGTTTGGGAAGTCAATCACATGTGGTTGATCTTAGCTATTGTGATTATATTCAATGGTTTTCCAATTATTTTTGCGCAAATGTCGGTCTCTTTGCATATTCCTTTGTTCATAATTTTAATGGGAATTGTTTTAAGAGGCACCGCCTTTACCTTTAGGCATTACGATACCCATGTTGATGGGACACATGTTTATTATCATTGGATTTTTCGTATTTCTAGTTTGGTAACGGCTGTATTCCTTGGAGTAAGCTTGGGAGCGATGATGTATGGGCGAGTAGACAATGATCCTAATTCCACGTTTTATTTACAATTTATTGCGCCTTGGTTCAATTACTTTTGCTTTAGTGTTGGTATTTTTGTGGCCTTAATTTTCGCCTATATTGCTAGTGTGTTTATCCTTGGGGAAGCTATAGAAGCTAAGCAAGTTCGATTCTATGGTCTTCTTGCCAAACGCTTTTCGGTTAGTATGATCCTCGTAGGTTCCGTTGTATTATTCTTAGCTTACTTTAATGCCGTTCCATTTTTCGAATTGGCTTTGCACGCTCCTGTCAGTTGGCTGGCTTTTCTTGGAGCAACGATTTTATTGCCCTTAATTTGGAAGGATATAAACAACCAACGACTCCATCGAGTTAGGATACTGGTCGCTGCTCAAGTAGGTCTAATTATGTTGGCTTGGGCGGCTGTACAAATTCCAGTTATCATTTACATGAAAGATGGAAACCATTTAACCTTATACAACTCTGTAGCTCCCAAAGCAACGTTGTACTATTTGACGATTGCTTTGGTTGTTGGATCTTTGTCTATTTTTCCTTCTATTTATTATCTATTCAGAGTTGTTAAGTTCAAACCTAAATAGAAAAAAGCTTGTCTGATTATAAAATCAGACAAGCCTTACTTAAGTTTAACTTTAGTACATTAAATCTTATTATCCTTTTACGAATTTTTTAGAAACAGCCACATCTTTACTAAAGACGGTCACAACATAAACGCCACTAGGCTCATTTCCGAAATGAATTTGTTGCGTGTAGTTGTCAATTTGACTCAATTCTTGCCAGAAAACTTGCTGTCCTAAGGCATTGTGAATTACAATTTCTACCTTCTCTTGAGTTTGTAAAAACTGGATATCTAGTAAAAACTTATCCTTGATTGGATTAGGGCTTACAGCAATCCTTGCATTGTTTTCAATCTCTGTCACATTCACGTTATTAACAACCGTAATATCCAAGGTATCTGAATCGCTACAAGCGCCATTATTAACCCTCAAAATAACCTGTTGTACGCCATCTGTTGTAAAGGTAAAACTAGGATCTGCTTGCGTAGAAGTTGTCCCATCAGGGAATGTCCAAGCATAAGAACCAGCATTTAGAGAATTGGTAGAGAAGAAATCTGCCAAGCCACCTTGATTCAAATAAACGGTTGTTGCACCAGTAGAAGCGATTGCTGTTGGCTCATTTGCATTCCCAACAACTGCTGTAATGGTAGTTTGAGTACCTGAACCATCTTGTACGAAGATCGTATAGCTTCCTGCTGGAAGTCCATCAAATAAAGAAGTAGTATCCAAAGATCCACCATTAAAACTATACAAAAAGTTGCCATCTCCTCCCAAAGCGGTTACAGAAATCACACCATCTGAAAGACCACAAGTAGCAGGCGTAATTAGTGCCCCTGCAACTAAAGGAGTCGTTTGATTAACACAAAATGTCGTGGTATCAGAACTGCCATAAGAAGTTCCAAAAGCCAATGTATCTCCATTCACATCTGTTAATGTATAATAACCATTCCCGTTCGCACAACAAAGTCCATCTCCTCCAAAATCTTTCATTACAAAAGTATAACAACCTTGTGCTAAACAAATTGGTCTTTCTACTAACTGGTTTGGCTGACTTCCTAAGGCAAACATGGGGCTTTCATACAAGACAGTCCCTCCATTATCCATCAATTCCCACGATACCTGTATAGGCGTATTGTCTAGTTGTATACTAAGATCCAATATATTAGGTTCATAACTAACAGGCACTGCCTTTATCACCGTATCCTGTCCGTTCATATTCTGAACAATCAATGTTGCATTATACACGCCTATTGCTGGATAGACGACCTTAGGGTTCTGTTCTGTAGAAGTACTTGGACTTCCTCCAGGAAAATACCAAGTCCAACTAGGGGCATGATCGACAGAAGCATCTGAAAATTCAATAGAATCGGTGGTACAAATTTGACTAGTACTAAATCCAAAATTAGCCGTTGGCGGAGTCGTTACAGGTTGTTTGATGGGTGATTCCCAAAGTCCACGCCCATAGGTTCCTGCACGTATTTTTCCTATTGTATAATTAATTTCCAAATCGTTTACAATAACATTTGGTAAGCCTGCTGAGTAATATTGCCATCCAGCCAATAAACTATCGGTATAATAAATCCCCACATCCGTTCCAATATAAATACCATCTGCTGAACCATTCTGATAAACTAAGCAGTTGACTGGAAGGTTGGGTAAATTACTTGAAATATTCGTCCAAGTCGTTCCTCCATTCTCTGTTACATAAACTTTTTCTCCAATCTGTATGCCCGACAAAGTCACCCAAACTTTGAGCGGCTGTGTAGGATGTACGGTTATGGATGAAATAGCGGCATTAGGTAATCCTGCTGTGATTTCTGTCCAATTGGAGCCATTAGTAGTACCAAAAATTCGGTCATAAGTACTAGCGTAAAAATGCGAGTAGCCAGCTGAAGGGGCAATTGCCAAATTACGCAACAAAACACCTGCTCCAAGACCAAGTGTAGAGATTGCGTTGTCTGAATTTCCTTTATCCAAGGACATATAAACCTCTTCATAACCTGCCAACAACATGTCGTTATCTTGCGGATTCAAAGCCAAGGGCGTCACCCAAGCGCCCGTTCCAGACGCTGTTGGAAAAATTCCAGAGAAGTTATACCCGCCATCATCTGAACGTCTAAAATTACCATATTGAGAACTGGTATACACAACCAAGGAGTCATGAGGAGAAATCAAAGCTTCCATTCCATCCCCACCATTCGTATGCAAAGCGTCTCCATTACTAACTAAATTACAGCCATTGTCCTGTGTTCCTCCAATAATCTTATGAGGCACTTGTTCTGATCCTCCTATTCGATAAAATTGAGAAATACTCAATCCATCTGATAAATCTGCAAAACTATTTCCACCATTGGTAGATTTAAAAATACCGCCATCACTTCCACAATAAAGACGATTTCCAAACATTTCTAAAGTATGAATATCTGCATGTGTATAGGCAACATTCGGTGGAAAAAACCAATGTGATTTTATAGTATAAGAAACGCCCCCGTTTATAGATTTCCAAACATTGATACCTCCAATGTAAATTTCCTCTGCGTTCGTTGGAGAAGCAGTAATCGCCAAATCGTACCAACTTTGCCCTGAAGTAGTATTTGCTCCTGTCATATCGTAAGCAAAAACATTCGGTGTATTTGCCTGCAAAGCAAATGAACTTCCACTATTGGTAGAGCGATACAGTCCATAAAAACTAGCGTCTATTTCATCTCCACAGACAAAATAAATATAATCTGGATTTGCTGGTGTAACCGCTATTTCTGCTCTATTGATACTATTTGGTGAAGGCAAACCGACATTAATCAAGGTCCAAGAGTTTCCTCCATCTGTTGTTTTATAAAAGGTCTTGTTCGCTATATAAATCGTATTAGGATCGCCAGGTTTTAGCTCCATATCACGCCAAGCCCCTGAGCGTAATAAAGTCCATGTTGCTCCTCCATCTGTACTTTTGTGACAACCTGTAGAGGATGCTAAAAAGATCGTATTGTGATCGACAGGATGAATCATCACTTTGTAAATTGCAGAGCCAAAAAGAGAAGCAGAAGCAGGCGTTACGTTTGCCCATGTTGTTCCTCCATCTATACTTTTTAACAAGCCAATACTATAAGTATCGCCGCCATCATCATCTCCCGTTCCTATATAAATAACATCACTATTCGTATAATCAATAGCAATAGCTGAAACGCCTAAAGATTGTAGATTATCGGTCAAAACAGTCCAGCTAGCTCCCCCATCTGTTGACTTCCAACAACCTCCTGCTGGTGCGCCTATGTATAAGGTATTGACATCATTAGGGTCTTCTGCAATCGCATTTACACGACCATTTCCAGGATTATAAGAAGACGTCGTCCACGAATAAGGTCCCATTGGTGTCCACCCTGCGTTTCTAGCGCCAGACCTTGTTGTAGGATAGGTTCTTTGAAAACGCAAATGTTCTTTCCAAGTATAATCTACTGGGGGACGTATTCCGTGTGGAAATACCCTTGGTTCCCAAAAAGCTTCCCATCGTTTATATTGTTTCCAACCGTTCCCTCTTTCATAAGGTCGATTTCCCCAAGCTGTTTCAAAATCTTGTTGAATCGTATAAAAGTTCTCAGAGCGATCTTTCATTTTGTCAACCCATGATTGCGATTTCAAAGAAGAAGATATTAAGACACATAAAATGGCGCATAGCCAGATTGATACCGATTTCATCTATTAAGATAGTTAATTGTTTAATAATCGAATTACTACATTGAATCATAGACTT
>CALDEP010000159.1 GCA_937942475.1 uncultured Aureispira sp. | reverse complement strand
AAAGCAAAGCGAATTGCGAGAGCCCTAATAGCCCAGTCGACATAGCCGACTCGCCGACGTAGCCGAAATCAACCTCAAGCCGTCAGCAATTTGCTTCTGCTTGTGGGCGTTGCGCGAAAAAAAATGGCTGTTCGTGCTGTCCCAGATGGTGATGAGCGTGACAAAGATGTTGCTAATGCAATTATTTATGCTGTTGATAATGGTGCAAAAGTGATTAACATGAGTTTTGGTAAAGCGTATGCTTTTGACAAAAAGATTGTTGACAAAGCGGTTAAATACGCAGAGAAAAAAGGCGTTTTGTTGGTACATGCTGCTGGAAATAGTGCTTTGAACACAGATGTTGAAAGTAACTATCCAAACAAATATTTCAAAGACAAAACAACGAAGCCTTATACCAACTGGTTGGAAGTTGGAGCACTTTCTTGGAAAGATGGTGCAGATGCCCCTGCTGTATTTTCTAACTATGGTAAAAGAAATGTAGATTTATTTGCTCCTGGTGTAGATATTTATGCTACTGTTCCTGGTTCTGAATATGAAGCATTGAGTGGTACTAGTATGGCTTCTCCTGTGACAGCAGGTGTTGCGGCATTAGTATGGTCTTATTACCCAAGTTTGACGGTAAAAGAATTGCGCAAATGTTTGGTAGAATCTACTGTGAAAATGAATGATTACGTTAACGTTCCTGGTGGACAAGGCGCTACACAAGTAGAGTTTAAAGATTTGTGTAATACTAGTGGTGTCGTTAATGCTTACAATGCCTTGAAAATGGCTGAAAAAATGGTAGCAGACAAAAAATAGTAAATTATAAATACTATTTTTCTTAATAAAAAAATAGAAACCTTCTCTAAGTTAAAGACTTGGAGGAGGTTTTTTTTAGGGCATTTTTTTCAAAAGCTTAAAAAAGAATACTTTATAGCTACTGTTTTTACAAAAAATAATATCTTAGAGTGGTTACTTTGTCAGGAAAAGCATCATTATAATGAAAAGTAATCGTTTATTAATTTTTAGGGTTTGATAAAAGATATAAAAAGAACCTTTCATTAATTTGATTATCAGTGTTTTAATATTCTTCTTGTTGAATGCATCTAAAGTTGAACAACTTCCCATACTTAAGGAAGTATTCTTAGACTAATTTAACAACATAACCACAGATGTCCCCCCAAATTAGATTGGGTTTCATAAAATGGCGTGGTTTTTAATGAACTATTGATAAAGAACACCAACTAGTAAATTTATAAAGGATGAATTGTTGTTGTAAAGATAAAACAGCATCAATTTATTTCTTGTTCAGAACGTTCTGTAAACACACTTAAACTTAAATTATTCTGAACAAAATTTAAGAAATTACTTATCTATCTAAAAATGACACCATCTATGAAATTATTTATGCCTATACTAATTTCTATTTTGTTTACGCTAGGAATAAATTACAATGCAGAAGCTGAACCCGATTATACAGACTATGTACCTAAATACAGAAGCCAGAACAAGAATTTTATGCTCACAAAAATAGAATACACTTCTAGTGAGATGGTTCTTCATTTTAGATATGTAGCAAGTAGAGATGAAGAAATTATCTATTTTCCAGGTTCCTCTAGGTCTACTGCTTGGAAATTATACACTTCTGGAAGAAGAGGTTCTGAGCTTACAAAATATGCTAAATTGGAGAACATTATGATTAATGGTGTTCTAAAAGCTGAAAAAATAGAAGCAGACACAGAGCCTTCTTTTGTCGCAAAAAATGGAGAGGTCATTCGTGGAGAAGCACATTTTAGTCGATTGCCAGGAAATATACGAGCCATTAATTTTAAGGCAAGTACTTTGGGCGTTTGTAGCGACATTCTAGTAAAAGAGGAAGACAGTCCCATGCTAGGAACAGAGGAACAAATGAAAAGTAATGAGAATAGCTTTGACCGACAGTTGGGGGATTCAGGGGTATCAGTTGTTCCAGAATCAAATGCAAAAAAGCCTAAAGTAGAAAATGCGCTAAAGGACGAAATTGTTGTAAAAGCAAAAGAACCAATTACTTATACTCCCAAAGAATTAAATTCATCTAAAGATTTAGGTTGTAATACTCGGGTGATCTTAAAGAATGTTTATTTTGATGATAATAGTGCCAGTTATGCTGGTCGTGTCAATGCATTAAAAACAATTCAAATAATTGTAGATTATATGAATTATTATCCACAATCTGTGATTATTCTACACGGACACAGCGATGTACTGGGGGACCCTGTTCGAAACTTTGAATTATCTAAAGAACGAATCTTAACCGTTCGAAATTCCTTGGTACTTAGTAATATTGATAACGATCGAATCCGAACAATTGCCCACGGAAGCAGCCAACCTTTGCCTCAGTTTGAAAATGGTGGCAAAAAAAATAGAAGGGTTGAAGTAGAGTTGATTTGTAAAGATTAATCTTTACAACACTTTGTGTAGAAATTATATTGATTATTAGCTAGATAAATTTCATGCACCCAAAGCACTTCCAGAACTTTTACGTTTTGGAGGTGCTTTTTTATGTAATAGTTTATCGAAATAATCTGATATTTTATTATTTGACTACTACTTGTGTTTTTATTAGAAATGAGCTATTATTTTGTTTTAATAATGATTTTAGCTCATTTAAAGAACTATAATATTTTTTTAAAAAATAAAAGCGTGCTTTTTTTTCTGATAAAGGGCGAAAAATGTGTTTTAGCTTTGCTTAGATAAGTATTATAATTGTAACAGAAACAATAAATATACAGGTTGTATATGCTGTTCATATTAGTGTGTGTCGTGTAGTTTTGCAGAAGGGGATGAAGAAGAATGAAATAGAGCGAATGAAATTCTTTTGTAAAGCAATAGCCTTCCTTGGTAAATTAGATTTGGTGGTTCGAGTTCTAATTTATAGAAAACAAGGAAGGCTATTTTATGGCTATTATTAACTTGCTGAAAACTCAAAAAAAAACATTCTATCCCAATAGTTCTAATAAAATATTACCTTTGAATGAAAAGAGTGTTTCACCTGAATTTAGCCCCCAATGAAATTAACTAGACTCGAGTTCTTTCTTTACACAAGTGTTGTTGCATTATTCTTCTGTGTTCCTGCGTTTTACAATGGTTTTCCGATTCTGTTTCCCGACTCCTCAGGGTATATTTCTGCTGGATTTGTGAACAAAGTACAAGGTTCTAGACCTTGGTTATACAGTGGTTTTATCCGACATGTTAGTTTGTGGGAAACCCTATGGTTGGTTCTTTTTGTGCAAGGATTTTTAACCGCAGGTGTTATTTATTTGATGTTCAAAGAATTCTACAAAGGACAGCATAACAGTAAATTATTTATACTCTACAGCCTCATTATCGGTACAACTACAGCAGTCTCCTTTCATGTCAGTCGATTGATGCCAGATGCTTTTACGCCACTGGTACTTTTAATATTCATTCTACTATTATTAGAAAAAAATCTTAGTAGGAAAGAGAAAATAGTTGCTACCTTGCTATTCATTGTCGCATCAGGAATGCACAATGCGCATTTGGTGATGAATATAGGGATGATTTTAGCCCTTGTCTTTGGCGCTTTATTCAAGACTTTACGAGCGACATATGCAGCGGTAGGCATTACTAGAAAAAAAGTTGGCTGGCTGACCTTGTGTATTGTTTGTACACATCTATTCACTTGCACCATACACTACTCAAAAGAGGGAGGATTTGCAGCCACTAAAGGTGGTTCTATTTTCTTGTTTGCTCGATTATGTGATTTTGGAATTGCACAGGCTTATTTAAAAGAGCACTGTAAGGAAGATATGCATGGAGGGATTTGCGATCATCCAAAGAAATTATTCTATGCAGGGAATTTCCTATGGTATAAAGATTCTTACTTGAATAAAAATGGCGGTTGGACAGAAGAGAATGAAGCGTACTTTGGAACATTAACAAAAAATATACTAACAACACCAAAATATTTAAAATCTTATATTATACGATCAATAGAAGCTACTTTTATACAGTTTTCTATCTTTGGATATAGTCCCGTAGAACCCGATATTAAATGGGTTACAGGAGCTGTTAAGGAGTATTATCCGATGTATACTTTGGCAGCAGACGGGAGTCGGCAAGTTCAAAATAATTACAATCAAAATTATGTAGATGCTAAGAATGTTATACATGAAATTGTATTATTTATAGCTTTTTTGTTAATTATACTTCTATTGTGGAGTACTAAAATACCTAAAGAGCAAAAAGCCTTCACTTTATTAATTATCCTTGGTTTGTTCATCAATGCTTTTATTGCTGCTGCCACATCAGGGGTATACGATCGTTATCAAAGTAGGCTTATTTGGTTGATTACTTTACCTGCATTTTGGTTTGTTAGTACTTATCTAAGTGAAAACAAGTTGTTCAATAAAAATAATTAAAAAATGAGTTCGCCAATCGCCAAAAAGACAAAAAACAGCTTAGAGAAGGTTGTTATAAAGTCCCACCAAAAATTATCTCACAACAATCGAATTGATTATTTATCAAATCTTTTTATTGAGGTATTGGATGAGCTAGATTTAGCAGAAATTGCTTTGTTAGATATTGGTTGTGGAGATATGTCTATTGCGGAAAATTTGATGCAACATCGAGCGAATATAAAGGCAACTTGCTTGGATACTTATCCGCTTCCAGAAGCTTATGCAAATGATCCTAAGTGGGAGAAATACGTTAGTTTTGATGGGCGTAAAATTCCATTTGAAGATAAGCAATTTGATCTAGCGATCTTGTGTGATGTATTGCACCATGATTTTGAATATGCAGCAGTTATCTTAAAAGAGGCTTGCAGAGTTGCTAAATACGTTATTATCAAAGATCATTTTGAATATGGAATGGTCTCTAGACAGACCTTGCGATTGATGGATTTTATTGGTAATTGGGGCTATGGAGTTTCTGTGCCAGATCGCTATTTCTCAAAGAAAAGCTACCAAGACTTATTAGATACGCAAGAAGGGGTAGAGGAAGTGCAACAGATTTGCCCAATTCCATTGTATGAACATAACTTTTTGTTTAATTTAATCTGTCCAGGAAAATTACAGTATATCTCTATTCTGAAGAATAATTAAGTCATAAAAAATTGCAATACCCTTGGTCTAAGAAATGAACCATCTATCCAAGGTGAAATTTATTAAAAAGCCACTCTGAAACCTTAACACCATGCCTACCGAACCTTTAGAATTAACAATTCTAATGCCTTGCCTAAATGAAGAACTTACCTTAGGAATATGCATTAAAAAAGCTAAAAAATCTCTAGAAGAAAATAACATTAGAGGCGAAATTGTTATCGGCGATAACGGAAGCACGGATCGCTCTATCGAAATCGCAGAATCATTGGGTGCTAGAGTCATTCGAATTCCTGAAAAAGGTTATGGAAGTGCATTGATTGGTGGAATTAATGCCGCCAAAGGAAAATATGTTATCATGGGAGATTCTGATGATAGTTATGATTTTTCTAGACTTATGTTGCATGTTGAAAAACTAAGAGAAGGCTATGATTTGGTGATGGGAAACCGCTTTAAAGGTGGAATTGAAAAAGGTGCCATGCCTTTTTTGCATCGCTACTTGGGAAATCCTGTGTTGACTTTTGTTGGGCGTTTATTTTTTAATACCTCTATTCGGGATTTTCATTGTGGCTTACGAGGATTCAATAGAGCGCGTATGGCTGCTGTAAATCTAGAATGCCCAGGAATGGAATTTGCTTCCGAAATGGTTGTAAAGTCTCTTCTGCATGATTTTAAAATAACAGAAGTTCCAACAACCTTGTCAAAAGATGGTCGAGATCGTCCACCACATTTGAATACTTGGACAGACGGTTGGCGTCATTTAAGATTTTTGCTTTTGTACAGCCCTGCTTGGTTGTTTTTGTATCCTGGCATTCTGTTGTTTCTACTAGGAATCGTCTTTACGGTACTTTTATTATTACAACCCTTGCAAGTATTGGGCATTGAATTGGATATACATACCTTGGCTTATAGTGCAACCAGTATTTTTATTGGTTTTCAGCTGATGTTTTTCTTTGCCTTTTCACGAATTTATGCCAGCATGAATAATTTATTACCTCCTAATAAATTTTATAATTACTACAAAAATAAATTCTCTTTGGAGAAAGGCTTAATACTAGGTGGCTTGTTTATAATCATTGGAATTGCTTTAGTAATAACCGCTTGGTTGTCTTGGCAGTCAGTTGATTATGGGGACTTGAAACCAAGAGAAACCCTACGAATTGTAATTCCATCCATCTTCTTTCTAATAGGAGGCATTCAAATTGCGCAAAGCAGTTTTTTAATCAGTATTCTAGAATTAAAGAAAGTTAAATAATGTAGAACTGTCTTTCCAGATTTTTATCAAACGAAGAAATCTTTGAAGCAGTAGGCTATTTTAAAATCCCCTTTGATTGTCATCATTGGGTAGCTACACCTGTCTACCTACTAATTATAAAAGAACAAAAGACAATAGAAATATGAAATGGAATTTTTTGCAGAAAATCAGCTATTTTTTAGTAGCTGTTTTAATCCTTTGCATACCTGCTTTTTATAATGGATTTCCATTATTATTTCCAGATACCACCCCTTATTTGGAAACAGGCTTTGAAAATAAAATAGGAGATGCTCGTGTTTGGTTGTACAGCGGTTTCTTGAGGCATGTTAGCCTTTGGGAAACCTTATGGCTCGTTGTTTTTGTTCAAGGAATACTTATAGCAGGAACGATTTACTTGATGTTTAAATACTTTTTTAGGTATGCGTATACCATGAAGTTCGCCATCCTATATACCATACTTGTTGGCTTGACGACAGCTGTATCCTTTCATGTCAGTATGTTAATGCCAGACCTTTTTACGCCAATAGTTATTCTAAGTTTTAGTCTTTTGCTTTTGGGAAAAGACATGAGCCGAAGAGATACCGCTATAGCCGTCTTTTTATTTGTCTTTTCAAGTGCCATGCATAATTCTCACTTGATTCTTAATCTGGGTATTCTGATCTTGATAAGTTTGAGCATGGCTTTTAAAGCTTGGCGTGCAGGGTGGAATAGTTTAGGCGTCAATCGACGAAAGATTGTTTTATTAGTAACGCTTGTTTTTGGGACGTACATTGGTGTTTGCACCCTGCATTATAGCAAAGGCGGTGAATTTAAAGCAACAAGAGGCAGTCAAGTCTTTCTTTTTGCCCGCTTGTGTGACTTTGGAATTGCTCAAAGTTACCTGAAAGAACATTGTGGGGAGCAGAAGTATACGATATGCCCTAATGTAGGAAAATTAAACTTGGGTAGAAATTTTTTGTGGACCTGGCAGAGCCCGCTTTATAAAACAGGAGGATGGACAGAAGAAGGAGAAGCCTATTATGGGCAATTAATAACAGCTATTTTGACAACCCCAAAATACTTCAAAAAATACGTCATCAAATCAGTTGAGGCGATGTTTATGCAGTTTTTTTATTACGAAATGGATCCTCTTGGAGAAATGCGAAATAAAGTCAAGGATAGTGGTTTGATCAAAGTCTATTTTGAAAGTTACGATTTGGCAGCAACGAACAGTAGGCAATTTAAGAAAACATATAGCACTACATTTATAGAGCGACAGAATATGGTGCAGCAGTTTGTTATTGGAAGCTCTGCCTTGTTGTTATTGTTGTTATTATGGGATGAAAAATATTCTAGACGGCAAAAAGTAGTTGTCGGAGTCCTCTTAGTTGGAATGCTGATCAATGCTTTCATTGTCGGAGCTACTTCGGGGATTTATGACCGTTATCAAAGTCGTGTTGCTTGGTTAATTACCTTGCCTGCGTTCTGGTATGCTTGTTCTAAAATAGAAGAAATTATAGCCTTGAAGAAAGCAAGAAAAGAAACCCTTAAGATCAACTAAAATATGACTATTCTACAGAAAATATTGTATTTGATTTTTGCTGTTTTAATTCTTTGTATTCCTGCTTTTCATAATGGATTTCCATTATTATTTCCAGATACAGTAGGATATGTATCTACAGGCTTTAGAGGCGTTGTTGGGGCGGCTAGACTTTGGTTGTATGGCGGTTTTTTGCGTCATGTTAGTTTGTGCGAAACGGTATGGCTGGTTATCTTTGTACAGGGGTTAATCATTTCAGGAGTGGTCTATTTGATGTTTAAGTACTTTATGAAAAGCAAATACAGCTACCATCTCTTTATCATTTATTTACTAATAGTAGGAACAACAACAGCGATTTCTTTTCATGTAAGTATGTTGATGCCCGATATTTTTACACCCGTAGTTATTTTGAGCTTTGCACTTTTATTGCTTGCAAAAAACATGTCTACTAGAGATCGTTTAATTACCATCTGCCTATTTCTTACTGCTGTAGGAATGCATAATAGCCATATTGTATTGAGTGTGGGACTGCTTTTGAGTGTAGCTGCGATTTATAGCCTTAAAAAGTGGCGTTTGTCTTGTAATAATTTAGGGGTTAATTTAAAAAAAATAGGATTAATTGGAGCCCTAATTTTTTGCAGCCATATAGGTGTTTGTACGCTCCATTATAGTTTAGGAGGAGATTTTTCGACGACAAGAGGTAGCCGAATATTTCTTTTTGCTCGACTTTGTGACTTCGGAATTGCTCAGAGTTATTTGCAGGAAAACTGCCCCTCTTCTCAAGATTCCATTTGTAATGATCTCTCCATGTTGGGGACTAGTCCGACCTTTTTGTGGGGAAATAAAAGCCAAAGTTACCTTAATAAAACAGGAGGTTTTAGCAAAGAAAATGAAATTTATTATAAAAAATTGACAACAGATATTTTAACACGCCCAAAGTATTTGAAAAAATACATCATTAAATCTATGGAGGCGATGTTCATGCAGTTTTTTACGTTCCAAATCAGAACGAAAGGAGACTCCTATGGCATTCAATCAGCTTGGATTAGTATTTATTATAATACCTATAATCTAGCTTCAAAGAATAGTAGACAGATGAAAAAAAAGGATTCTTCTACTGCTATAGAGCGAGCAAATGCGATACAGTTTTTTGTTTTAGGCATAGCTGGTTTATTTTTCTTAATATTATTGTGGGATGACAAAATACTCCAGTCTCAAAAAGGGATTGCGCTTTTTATTTTAGTAGCTTTGTTTATAAATGCTTTTATTGTAGGGGCTACCTCAGGCGTTTATGACCGTTACCAAAGTCGTGTCGCTTGGTTAATCACCTTGCCAGCATTTTGGTATATTTGGTCTAAAGTAGAAACATTTATACCCATAAAAAACCTAAGAAAAGACAGCTCTAAGATCGACTAAAAATATGGCTATTTTAAAGAAAATAAGTTATTTACTTTTTGCAGCAATTGTGTTCTGCATTCCAGCTTTTTACAATGGCTTTCCCCTGATGTTTCCAGATACAACAGGTTATGTCTTAACAGGATTTACCAACGAAATTGGCTATGCAAGAGTTTGGTTATATGGAGGTTTTATTCGGCATGTAAGCCTATTTGAATCTTTGTGGTTGGTTGTTTATGGACAAGGATTTTTATTGTCAGGAACTTTATATTTAGTATTCAAATATTTTTTTAGACAAGCATTTTTTCATAAATACGCCTTAATTTATGCTTTAATAATAGGAACTACGACCGCAGCTGCTTTTCATGTAAGCATGTTAATGCCCGATATTTTTACCCCGATAGTTATTCTAAGTTTCAGTTTACTTCTATTTGCAAAACAACTCTCTAAAAGAGATCTTGCCTTAACCTGTTTGTTGTTTGTAGCAGCAACAGGAATGCACAACTCGCATTTTGTCCTTAATTTAGGTTTAATTTTAGGTTTGGCTTTCTTAATGCTTTTTAAACCAATGCGCTTGCTACTCCATGATTGGGGAATTACCATAAAAAAAATAGTAAGCCTAAGTACTTTAATACTCTTTACAAATTTATTGGTCTGCACTTTGCATTATAGCAAAGGAGGCGAATTTAAAGCCACAAGAGGAAGTCAGATTTTCCTGTTTGCCCGTTTGTGTGACTTTGGAATTGCTCAAAGTTATTTAGAAGAAGCTTGTAGCAAAAGTAGAGTAGACAGCCTTTGTGACCATATTGAAACATTGGGTTTGAGTGGTCGTTTCTTATGGGCTCCAGAAAGTGCTTTTTACAAAACAGGTGGTTGGACACCTGAAAATGAGGTCTATTATGGAGCTTTAGTCAAGGATATTTTGACAACACCCAAATACTTCAAAAAATACCTCATAAAATCAGTAGAAGCAACCTTTATACAATTCTTTTCTTATGAAACGAACCCGGCAGACCAACTTCATGCTACTAGGGTAGATTTTGTTGAAAAGTATTTTCCTTCTTATCTTTTGGCCGCAAAAAACAGCAAACAATTAAAACGAAGGTATACCCCAGAATCTATTGAAAATAGCAATGCTGTTCAACATGCTGTCCTCATGGTATCCATGTTATTTTTTCTTTTGTTATTGTGGGATGAAAAATACTCCAAGCATCAAAAAGGGATTGCACTATTTATTTTGGCAGCCCTAGTGATCAATGCTTTTATTGTAGCCGCTACATCAGGTGTTTATGGTCGTTATCAAAGCCGTGTAGCTTGGTTAATTACCTTGCCTGTATTTTGGTATGTTTGTTCTAAGATAGAAGCATGGAAAACAGCCTAATATGGAATTAAGTATAAGTTAAAAGCCGTTTGTTTTTTTGATAATAAATGGCTTACAACTTTCTACTCAAAAGGTATATTTAATCCAAGACGAGTTGTCAAAGAAGCCAATTAAATAATGACAGGAGGCAAAGGTTCTTCTACAGCCAAAGGAAGTTCTACAAAAAAGTCAGTGCCTTTTCCCTCAATAGATTCAAAGTAAATTTGTCCTTTTGCCATTTCTACAATCGTTTTAGACATCGCCAAACCAATGCCCGTTCCAGAGCTTTTGGTCGTAAAATTAGGAACAAAAATATCATCTTCTTGCGCCTTAGGAATTCCACAACCATTGTCCGAAACTTTCAAAATGGCTATAGTGCTAGTCGCTGCTAATTGTACTTTTATAATACCAGGTTGGTCGTCTGGAATTGCTTGCACAGCATTTTTAAGTAAGTTGTTCAACACACGCATAATTTGTGTTTTATCTGCAAAAATAACACACTTTTTAGGCGTCATATCCAAATATAATTGAACGTTTTCTTCTTCTTTAAAAAGGTTATAAGCATTGCTCACCAACTCATTTACATCTAAAAATTCATTGTTAGCCGTCGGCATTTTTGCAAAGTTAGAAAACTCAGAAGCAATGTGCGCCAAACTATCAATTTGCTCAATTAAAGTATTGGAAACACGCTTAACCATTTTTTGCGCTTTTTCAGGATTCGTATTTACCACTCGTTCCAACAACTGAATGTTGAGTTTCATTGGAGTCAATGGATTCTTAATCTCATGCGCAATTTGTTTTGCCATTTCCCGCCAAGCACTTTCCCGCTGGGATCGAGCTAATTTTTTACTACTATCTTCTAACTCTTTAATCATGTGATTATAACGATCAACAAGCTCCCCAATCTCATCTCGATTGTTCCAAATTAAAGGCTCATTCTTTTTGCCCAATTCCACTGCATCCAGTTTTGCTCCAATAACAGAGAGCGGATTGGTGACGGAATTAGCAATAAAAAACGCAGCGCCACCAGCGATTAATAAAAAGATAACATACACATTTAATAGGGCACCCAAAAAATCGGCAACATCCTGTGAACCAATATTGTTAGAGCCCGCCAAATCATAAGGTAGATTCAGATAAGCAATCGTTATTTCATTATTATCCTTCAGAGGCACATAGGCAGCGAGGTATTGAAAGTTATTAATAATTTCGGGTCGTGCCACCTGCTTTTGCTGCTCATTTCTTAGCAATTGAAAAGCAATTGGATTCATTTTTCGACTAATAAGGTGTCGATCAAAAATTACTTTTTCAGAAGAGGTGATTAAATTCCCCCCTAAGTCGTAAATATTAACATCAATCTTATGTATGTCCGCCAAACTTCGAGCATCAGGCAGTTTAATAATCGAATCTTGGCTTTCGTGGATTTGCCAAAGTGCTGTTCGAGCAGTACTACTGATCTTTCTTAATAATCTATCTTTGTGATATTCATTATATTCTGAACTATAATACCAAATGGTAATAATGGCAATCGCCACAAAAGAAGCCAAGGTAACCATAATGATACCTCGCTGTATTTGTTCTCTAAGGGTATTTTCAAAGTTCAAACCAATAAATCGTATCTTAAACGTTTTGAAAATAAGAAAGTTGATCAATTGCCCTGCCAGCAATAGAAAGATTCCAAAACAAAAGAGATAAGCAAAAACGGTAAACACCTTAAATATATTGAGTTTAGGAACCATAACAATAGAAATGGTAGAGCCATCAAACTCGCTGCTATACGTCAAGTAATTTTCATGATTATCAGAACTTCGATTCTTTAGTATCTTGTGTGCTCCTTGGTCAGGACGAGGAAAAGAGTAAGCCAGCTGCGCCTTGAAATTAGAGCCATTCGTTGAAACTCGTTCGTCATATTTGTAAACGGCATAGGTGAATTGAGCATAAATGCTCTCCAAACGTTCTTTATTTCTACTTAATAATTCAACATAAATATTTGACTTTTTAAACTCCTTTTTAGGGGTGAATTCTATAATGACAATTCCCAAAAGGGCACCATTTTGCGAGATAGGTAATTTAGCATAATAAGCATATTGCCCATCTGGTATAGAATAAAATTGCAAGTATTTAGAAATCGTTTTTCGACTACTTTTGATAATATTTAGCAAAGATTCATACGCTCGTGTTTCTCCTCGGTAAGGTTGTCCTTGATCTTTATAAATGTGAACATTATAATCATAACGACCAAAGAAATAATTATCTAAATAACGAGAAGTCAACAACTCAATCGCCTGTGTTCTAGGAGAGGGCGAAAGCGGGTTGTTCATAAAAAGCTTTAAAAACCCATCGTCTAATATCTTGGGTACCAGCGATTCAAAAATGGTTTCTGTTTCTATATCTCGCTCAGAGGCAAGTGCTTTGGTATAATCCTTTCGAAGGGCAATTCCTTTATCTGTATTTGAGTTTTCAATAACCACCGTAGAAAAAATCGAAAACAAAAACAACCAAATACTAATCCAAGCTAAAGAAGTAGTCTCTCGCTGCACGAAGAAATGCAAGGTGAAAGCATGTATAATTGATGCTACTGTGAAAACACCAATGTCAATCGGCAAGACATTGAAGGTATAGGCAAAGGTTAACACAATCGACAAAGCTCCTGCAAACAAACTGATTTTCGTTCGTCTTCTTAAATTAAAATGTTTTAACAATAGAAAAAGCCTATAAGTAGCAAAGAAGTAGGAGAGTAGCATGACTCCCATACCTGTTAGTGCTAACAAAGAGTATAAATCTAGCCTAGAAAAGTCATTAAATTCAAAAGAAATGAAAGAGGACATGACAATATCTCGCATCGCAAATTGTGCACCTGTCAAACCTCCTATAAGTCCGACATAGCCAAAGAGACCAAGGGCTAGTTGTTGTAGAAAGTTGTATTTTTTTAAATCTATGGGGCGAATTACTTTGGATAAATAAATAGAGAGCCAAAACAGCAAGGTGCTGTCAATTAAAAAGTCACCTAAAGAATAAAACCAGATATGATTAGCATTAGAAAGTCGCTCATTAAATATGCCATATTCATGTGCTAATAAAGGAAAATCATAGAAGATAGTAAACAATCTAAAGACTAAAAACGTCGCGACAAACAGTCCTAAACCAAGGACTACGTGCCCTTTTAAACTAATTCGTTGGGCAGCTAAATGAACCGCCAATAGAAAAGAAAAGCTACTTAAAAAGTAGAGTATGGTACTAAAAATAACAATCCAATGATAAGGATACGTTTCTTTTGCTTTTATATAAATAATTGGTCGACCTAAACGATCTTTAATACTAAAATCGGTCACCTCCTCACTGATCGTCACATAGTCAGAAAATTCTTTAGGGGTTAGCGCAAAAGAGTTTTGTAAATAATTGTTTTGTATAGAATAATGCTTGTAAAGTGGAATGAGTGCTTCCAGATTATAATAATAAGTAAGGCCATCAATTAGGAATTGATAGGGGCGACGAATCCGCAAAAATATGGATTCACTGATCTTATATCTTTCTATGGTATCTATTTGAGAATATTGAATATCAGATTGATAAGGCAACACCTTATTGTTGTTCCAATAGACAATAGAATCCTGGTCGTTGTAGATAATAAAGGTGTAGGGCTTGTCAACATACTTTTTAACAGTATCCCCTAAAACATAACCTTCTACGGCATTCAACAAAAAGGAACCATTGTTGAACAAACCATTTACTTCTTGCTCTGCCTGATGCAAGGCTTGCTCCATCTCCTTGACGTAAGTATCGACCTCAGGAGCTTGATGGGCATAGGTTTCTATAATCTGCCCTGTCACAAAGCCAAATGCTGCCAGAAGCAAGCAGATAGAAATGGAATTTAATAAAATTCGTTTAAGTTGATTCATAGCCAAGCGTTCACATAATTTGTACCATAGTAATAAAAAGATACAGAAGAAACAAAGAAAAGATTTTTTTTTAACAGATGCGTGATTTATGGAATAGAATTCATGGACTTTTTTTGAGTGAAGTGCTTTGAGGAATGGCTTTGTTTACAATGATTTACATTTGGTTACATTGTGATACAGTTCCATTTTAAAACAAATATTTTTTAATTGACTTTTTGAAAAAAATAACTTATAATTGAATATTAATAATTAGAAATAGATTTACAATCACCTAAAACCAAGATTAAAATTCCATGAACAGTAAAACGTTAAGCACCCTAATGCTGATTTGTTTTGCCTTGCAAAGCCAAGCTCAATTTAAAATTCATCCAGATTCTACTTTTTACACTTTTTTAGATTCCTTTTATCATTACCATCAAGATGACAGTACAGAAGGCGGCATATACAACCGAGTTCGTCGAGATGTGATGACTTGGGGACCGAGACTAGCGCCCACAGGAAGTATGAGTCGAGCCACTAAAGCAATGATTGATTATGCTAGAATTTATAGTCCGAC
>CALDEP010000158.1 GCA_937942475.1 uncultured Aureispira sp. | reverse complement strand
CCCTCAGGGTGAATCTCGTAGGCTTTTTTGAAAACAGCAATAAGGTAAGGCGCATCTTCCAAAAATGGTTTGTGTTCGTCGGTTCCTAGTGGTTCCAAATCACGAATCCATTCATCGGACATTCTACCGTGATAATTTTCTTGTTCCTCTTTTTCGGCAGCAATTCTAATCTTTTGCTTCATCTCAGGAGAGCTGATAATTGCAAAAGTCCAAGGTTGTTTGTGTGCGCCAGAAGGAGCTGTAGAAGCTGTTTTGATAATATTTTCAATGACTTCTTTGGGAACAGGGCGATTTGAAAAATGACGCACAGTACGCCGCGTATCCATGTCTTCATAAAAGGCTTTAGAGTTTTCTAATAATTGTTCATCAGAAATAATCGGGCGACTATGAGGAATAAATGGATGCGAATTCATTGGTGGCTATTTTTATATTGATAGTAATATTTTTTCTTAAAGAATAGTAGCATCAAGCATCAACTCATCTTTACGATGCGTTAATTTATCCAGTTGGATAGGAATTAATTGATTGATTAATGCCTCGTCATAATCGACCGCAATTTTGATGTAGTTTTGTGTAAAACCAGTCATTTTGCCATCAATATTTTTGCCTTCTAGTAAGGCGATTTGTTGCGTGTTTTCATATTGCTCGTAAAAATGGCGACGTTTCTTTTCGGACAAGATGCGAAGCATTTCATTGCGCTCTCTGCGAATGTGTACAGGAACAACATTTTCCATTTCAGCAGCAGGCGTATTGGCACGTTCAGAATAAGTAAAGACATGTAAATAAGAAATGTCTAACTCTTGGATGAATTTGTAGGTTTCTTTAAAATCCTCATCCGTTTCTCCAGGAAAACCAACAATAACATCTACGCCAATACAGCAATGGGGCATTTGTTGACGAATCGAAGCAACTCGATCGGCATACAATTCACGCTTGTAACGACGACGCATTTCACGCAATTGTTTGTTATTACCAGACTGCAAAGGAATGTGAAAATGAGGCACAAAACGATTAGAATTGGCAACAAATTCAATAATTTCATTGGTCAATAAGTTGGGCTCAATCGAAGAAATTCTAAAGCGATCAATGCCCTCTACCAAATCTAATGCTCTGATTAAATCAATAAACAAAGCTTCTTTTTTAGGCTTTAAACCCTCAATGACTTCCGTTCCATTTCCAAAATCACCAATATTAACGCCCGTTAAGACAATCTCTTTGATGCCCATCGCCGCAATTTCTTGTGCATTGTTAACAATGCTCTCAATGGTATTGCTTCGGCTAGCCCCTCTTGCTTGTGGAATTGTACAAAAAGAACAGTTATAGTTACAGCCGTCCTGTACTTTTAGGAAAGAGCGTGTGCGATCACCAAAGGAAAACGCATTCACAAATTCATTGGCCTCTTTGACATCACCAGCCTGCACCATTCCCTTAGAAGGCGCTTTGCTCAAATCGTCTACATAATCTAAAATTCTAAATTTCTGTGCAGCACCTAAGACTAAATCAACGCCTGGTATGTCTGCAATTTCGTCTGGTTTTAGCTGTGCATAACAACCGACCACGACCACAAAGGCATTGGGCGAGTTGCGCAAGGCTTTACGAACCGTTTTGCGACATTTTCGATCTGCAAAATCGGTTACAGAACAAGTATTAATAACGTAAATGTCAGCAGGTTCTTTAAACGAAATTTCATTATAGCCTGCCTCTTCAAATAGACGTCCAATACTAGATGTTTCAGAATAATTCAACTTGCAGCCCAACGTGTGAAAGGCTACGGTTTTTGGTGTTGCCACGGCAATTTATTTTTTCATTAGCCTACTTCGTCTATCTTTTAGTTTTTATAAAAAAAACAAACAAAGTATTAATTATAATAGAGCGCAAAAATACGCTTTTTTATAGAACTCTCCTAATTTGTATTTACAGGATTCTTTATCTGATAATAATGTATTAATAACTCATGTTACGCAAGAACATTTTAGGTAGTATTGAAATTGCTTTTACTTAAAAAATATTGTTTTAATGCTGAATGCTTAATTTTGAATGTTTAATGCCTTTTGGTTAAAAATAGGCCATTCAAAATTAAGCATTCAAAATTCAAAATTAAACTATATTTATTGAGCCGTTTACTAGTTTTGAGCAGCCTAATTAATTTTAGTTCGCTTTGCTCATGAGCGCTGCGCTTTAAGTTATGCGTAACATCAGTTAATAATACAGGATTCTTAAAAATGATCGGTCATTGCCAATAAATAATAATCGAGCAAAACCAATGCCGCCATACACTCCACAATCGGCACCGCTCTAGGGACAACACAAGGATCATGTCTCCCTTTGCCAGTTACTGTTACTGCATTTCCATCTACATCAATGGACGATTGAGGGCGCATAATCGTCGCAACAGGTTTAAAAGCGGTTCTAAAATAAATGTCCATACCATTAGAAATACCTCCTTGAATACCTCCCGAATAATTGCTAGTTGTTTTGATGTTACCATTATCATTCACAAAAATATCATTGTGCTCAGAGCCTCGCATACTAACGCCCTCAAAGCCAGAACCATATTGAAAGCCTTTACAAGCATTGATACTTAACATAGCTTTTCCCAATTCGGCATGTAAGCGATCAAAAATAGGCTCTCCCAAACCAACAGGACAACCTTGAATCAGGCAACTAACAACACCGCCTGTTGTATCGCCTTCTTTTTTTATTTTTTTAATGTAGCTTTCCATTTCTTGGGCACTAGATAGATCAGGACAACGAACAGGTGTCTGTTCAATCAAGGAAAAATCTAAAGCTTCCCTAGCTTGTTGAATCACCAAAGGACCTACTTGACTGACATAAGCGGTAATTTTGACGCCTTTTTGTTCCAAAATCTGCTGTGCAATAGCTCCAGCAGCAACACGAGCGGCAGTTTCACGAGCAGAAGAACGCCCACCACCTCGATAATCTCTATTGATGTATTTTTTTGCGTACGTAAAATCCGCATGAGAGGGGCGAAATTTATCTTTGATGTGCTCGTAATCCTTTGGTTTTTGGTTGGTATTGGCAATAAATAAAGTTAGCGGAGTTCCTGTTGTTTTTCCTTCAAAGGTTCCAGATAAAATTTCAAATTCATCGGCTTCTTTTCTTTGAGTTACAATCTTAGATTGCCCTGGTTTGCGGCGATTCAGTTGATTTTGAATGTACGCTAAATCTAATGTTATTCCTGCTGGACAGCCATCAATAACGACACCAATCCCTTTTCCATGTGACTCTCCAAAGGTGGTAACCTTAAATAACTTTCCAAATGTATTGCCCGCCATGATTTTTATATTTGTTATAATTTAACTGTTTATGCGAATCAAGGGCTAAAAGATCAATAAATCGTACATTTAAAACAGGCTTGTCTCATTTTACAAGCCTACTTTTTAAATGTTGAATGCTAAATACTGAATTTTTAATGTTTTTTATGCTATAGAGCATTCATCATTAAAAATTCAACATTAAACATTCTTGTGAAGCCTTTATTCCCCTTTTTTATTTATCAGACCTAATTTTAGCTATTGATTCGCATAATAAATTTTTTCTTTTTTATTTCACTATGATCATCATTAGCCCCCAATCAATTCAAACACATATACGTCTATAGGCTATCTCAATAGACTTAAATGCATAAATAAAACGTCGATTAAGTTTAATTATCTAATGTTAATTGAAACAAAAATCAAGTAATCTACCTTAGCAAATAACTTCATTATTAGGACTAATAATACTTAGTTCCGCTGCTACTTATTCGCTATACTCTGCTCTCTTAATGAACCAAAAGAGGAGCGTTTTGCTTAGAGTTCGTGGTCGTAGATTTTTTACAATTTTAATATCAAACGCTTATGAAATTTAAATGTTTTTTATTTTTTCAGCTCCTATTTATTTTAGATTTATCGGCACAGAGCTGTATTAAAACAGATCACTTCTTTAGGAGTGAAGATACTTCTGTTTATTGTTTGGAGGAGGTCTTATCTGCTACAAAAGATATTAAGGCATTATCTATTCAGAAGAGTGATTTGATAGCCCCTTTTTATGGTAAACCTTGTTTATTAGATTCTATTCTTCAACATCACCTAGATAGTTTTATCCATAAAATACAATTCGTTGAAAATTTATATTTGTACAGCTATCTGCCTCCAAATTTAATCGAATTATTAGCAAAAAATGCATCTATCAAGCGTATCCTATTAAAGCCTGCTGAAAACGCCTATTCATCTTCTGAACTTCAGCAAATTTCTTTACTTAATAAATTTAAAGAGGTCAGCTATTTTGAAGGAGCTGATAGTAGTTTACTATTTATAGAATGCTTGCAACAATTTAGCAAACTAGACAGCGTCGTTTGGCTAAATGAAGCGCTACAAAATAGACATTTAGGTAGCTTAACGAATATTACTACATTTATTATAGATCACTATGGAGACGCTAACTATAGATGGCGGTCAAAGATAAGACATCTATATAATTTCCCACCTCAACTAAAAACCATTTATACAGAAAAAATATCCTATAAATACTTTGCAACTAAATTGAGTAAGTGTAGCCAATTAGAGTATCTGACAGATACTTCTGGCCCCGTTATATATCCTGGGATGGAATCCATGTATGTTAAATCAGGTCATTTCCCTCCCCCCATCCCTAGTCTAAAAGAACTAACTTTAGCCCCTGCGCCTCAATATATCCCCTCCAATATTAATTTATTTTCTGCGCTCCAATCTTTGAAGATTCCTAGAGGGTGGAGATGGCGTTTAGGTTTAGAAATCCCCTCCTCTTTATATCAACTATCAAATTTAGAAGCCTTGTACATCTGGACCGATCATGTTTCGGACTCCATTCGCTTTTTGAAAAAACTAAAGCATTTATCCATTCATATTCCACGATCGAACATGAATCCCATTTCAGACTCCATCCAAAATCTAGCACAGTTAGAAAGCTTATTGCTTCACCAGGAGGAATCTGGCACTTATACTTTGCCCTCATCTATCTATGCTCTGAGGAGTCTGAAGACATTAGATATAATGTATTATGCACTTTCAGATTCCATTCGTTTTTTAAAGGAACTCAGAGCCTTAACTATTATAAGTCCTCAAAGAACGCTTGCTAAGCTTCCTGACAGTCTTGTCACCTTAAAGAAGCTTCGTTCACTTGATTTGAGTTATTCCTACATGCCGGAGGGGAAGTATCCAGAGCAAATCTACCAATTCAAAAATTTACAGAGACTTGACTTAGGTCACAGCGGGGCTTACAGAGATAGGAGAAAGTTATTAATGAATGTTCGAAAACTTAAAAAATTAAAAAAATTAAACTACCTCGAGTTTAATATCCTAGCTATAAAAAATGAAATTCACTATAGGAGATTATATAAGGCATTGCCAGAGGACTCAGAAGTGAAGCTGCATGGTTGGTTTGAGGGTAAGGCTCCATCCTCAGGGGCTAATTTTGGAATTTATACAGAATACGGCTGGGGACAAGCAGCTTTTACAGGTATCGAATTTCTATATTACATAAATACCCAGTATCCAACAAGTTTTGTAAAAAAAGATAGCCGTTTTAAAGAAGTTATGACAAAAAGTAAATCCAAATATAGGTCGCAGCCTAATCCTTTCCATTTTCATACCTTCTCCTTTGCTGTAGAATGGAATTACCTCAAGAATCCTGATCTTTTAATGGGATATAGAGTAGGATACAATTACTCAAGGGTGCGAGAACCGATTGCTTTTCAATTAGATTTGATTGCTTATACTAATTATAACAATGCTTTTGATTTAAGATTAGCGCCTCGTTTGGCTATCGTTCCTATCAGAACTAATGCTGTGTATGTTAGTCTTTATTATAGTTATAAAATACCGCTGATCCCCACGAATGAACAAACCATAGTCTCTAGGCATACTATTGGACTTAGTTGTAGAGTTACGATAAACTGGGAAGATGGTCTCGGATTTTGGATGGGCTGGTAATTAGGTTAACGCTATTTAGTGATTTTTTAAATTATCTAGGTTAAGAGCTTGCCATATTTCGGCTGTCATCTCTTCATGAGGTCTTAAAATAAGCTATCTTTATTGATGTATTAAAAACCATTAGAACGGTACAATTAGTAGATATATAATAGGTTTGTTCTTTCAAAAAGAAGAAAAAACAAGCTATATTGACTAAAAGGTCACATTATATTTACCCTCCTAATTTCTTTTCTAATGAAGTATCTAGCCACTTTTCTTTTCTTATTTGTTTCTTTGATAACGTTTGGTCAAAAAGATTACAAAGTGCTCCTATCCAATGGTTCTGTTCATTTCGACAAGGACATTACTAAAAGTTGGGAACACTTAAAAGAGCATCCACAAAGTAAATTTGGGCAACATGTTTATGTCTTGCTTCAATTGGAAGACATTCCCACAGGAACGGACAAAGCAGTACTGGAACAACAAGGCATTGAGTTGATGCATTATGTTCCTAACTATGCTTGGATTGCCAAAATAAGCCAAGACATTCCAATTGAAAACTTAAACCAACTAAAACTTAGAGGTCTTAGTGCCTTTAAAGCGGCTTGGAAAATGTCTTTAGCCCTTGAAACGGCAAATATTCCCAGCCATGCAGGGAATCTTGATTTGTTATCTGCTAGAATTCTATTTTGGAAGGAAAAAACGGCTGCTGTAGATTATCAAGACCTTTGTGAGCGAGCAGGATTAGCCGTAGAAAATAGCAAACCTGAATCCAATTGGGTGGAAGTAAATACGAGTTGGTTAGAATTAATTGAGTTTGCAAAGCATCCTTTGGTTCAATACATTGAATTTAAAATGCCGCCACAAGAAGATGAATTTAAGGAAGAAATAACCCTTATTCAGAGTAATTATATTTCTGATAACATCGGGCAAGGACTCTTTTTTAATGGCGCAGGCATTGACATTGCCGTTAACGAAGGTGGACGTGTAGATTCTATCCATCAAGCCAATTTTAAAAACCGCTTGGATAGAAGTTTGGAAACAGGAACGGCTTCGGGACACAAAACAGGCGTTGGTAGACGCATGGCAAGTGCGGGTAATCTCAATCCAGATTTTAGAGGAACTGCTTTTGGTGCTACCTTGCATTCTGGGGGCATTAACTTTGGCAATGCTGCTACTAGTGGCATTACGATTGTTAATAATTCTTTTGGTTATGGCTGTATTGGTAGTGGAACAACAAGCACTTATAATTCTGGTGCAGCAAACAATGATAATTTAGTTCGTACCAATCCTTCTTTTATGATTACTTATTCTTGTGGAAACATGGGTGGAAGTGATTGTGGTTATGGCAATGGTGCAGCAGGTGTAGGTTGGGGAAACATTACTGGTTTGATCAAATCTGCAAAAAATATATTTGCCGTTGGTGCCTTAAATACGGCAGGAAATTTAACAGGTTTTAGTAGTCGTGGTCCTGCTTGGGATGGTCGTATTTTACCAGACATTTGCGCTACTGGTCCTGGTGGAACCTCTCACGCTTCCCCAAATTTAGCAGGTTTATTTGCCCAATTAACACAAGTTTATAAAGTAAAAAATGGAGGCAACTTACCTAAATCTGGCTTAATTAAAGCCATTTTGATGAATTCTGCGGACGACATGCTCAATATTGGTCCTGATTTCAAATCAGGTTATGGAAAAATAAATGCTCGAAAAGCGTACAATATTATCAACCAAAATCAGTTTTCTTCGGCTAGTGCCATGCAAGGCGATTCCAATACACACAGCATTAGCGTTCCTAATAATGTAAAAGAAGTTCGAGTGATGGTTTACTGGACCGATTACGAAGCCGTTGCAGGAATTACAAGCCGTGCCTTAGTCAACGATTTAGACATTCGACTACACGATCCTTCTGCTGTACAATGGCAACCTTGGGTACTCAATCCCACGCCTGATTCTTTGTTATTAGAATCTCCAGCAGTTAGAACTAGAGATAGTTTAAACAATGTAGAGCAAGTTAGTTTATTTAACCCTGTTAGTGGGAATTACACTTTATCTGTAACTGGTTTTTCAGTCCCTGTAGGGCCACAAGAATATTTTATTGTCTATGAATTTATTTACGATGAGTTGTATGTCACCTATCCATTAGGTGGAGAGCATTTCACACCTAGTGCTACAGAGCGAATTCGTTGGGACAGCCAAGGCGACACGACGAATACTTTTGATCTTTCTTATTCCTTAGACAATGGCACAACATGGCTTAATATTGCCTCTAATCTAGCTAATAATACTCGTTTTTACGATTGGACCGTACCTGATACCTTTTCTAGTACAGCTTTAATTCGAGTGAATCGAGGAAGCATTGACGGACTTAGTGATGCCACTTTTTCCATCTTAGGACAAGCTCAAAACTTAAACGTAGTTTGGTCTTGTAGCGACTCTAGTTTAATCTACTGGGATAGCATTCCCGATGCAGATGGCTACATTATTTATCAATTGGGAGCACAAACAATGGATTCTATTGCCTACAGTACCTCCAATTACTTTATTCTTAATAACCTCTCCTTGACGGCTTCTGAATTCTTGGCGGTAGCAGCGGTTAGAAATAATAGTATTGGGAAACGAAGCCTTGCTACTGAGCGCTTTCCAACCAATATTAACTGTACGCCTTATGATGTTGGAATCACTAGCTTAGCGACTCCAGGCAATTCAGTCCTTCCTCTTTGTAGTAATAACAATAGTCTAGCGATTAAAATAAATGTACGAAATTGGGGCACCAATACCCTTAGTTTTATTCCTGTTGCTTATAGTTTAGATGGGCAAACGCCTGTTTTAGATACCATTTACAGCAACTTAGCCAGTGGCGTTGAAGCATTAGTGACCTTCAATACCCCCTTAAATCTAAGTATAGGAAGCCATAGCTTAGCGGTTTGGACACATTATCCTACTGATGGAAACTTGATGAACGATAGTCTTATCGACAGTCTAATTATTTACAATAGCATACCTGCTGCCTTGCCTTTAGTCAACTCTTTTGACTCCTTTACTTTGTGTAGTACTGCTTGGGGATGTGAATCCGAAATATGCAACCTTTCACAAGGTTGGTACAATGTCACCAACACACAAGGCGATGATATTGACTGGCGTACAGATGAGAATGGAACAGGGACTGGTGGAACAGGACCAAGTGGCGATCATACCTCTGGTATTGGCAATTATTTATACTTGGAAGGTTCTGGTAATGGTGGTTCAGGTTGTACTTACAAAGAAGCTATTTTACATTCTCCTTGTCTAGACCTTACAAATGTTACTCAACCCAATCTATCCTTTTGGTATCATGCTTATGGTGGCGGTATTGGATCTTTGCACCTTGACGTCATTGCAGATGGCAATTTATATCAAGATGTGATGCCCTCTGTTCAAGGCGATCAAGGCGACCAATGGGATTCTATTTCTGTTGATTTAAGTGCTTTTGTTGATCAAAAAGTTGTCTTAGCATTTAGAGGCGCTACAGGAGGGGGTTACCAATCTGATTTAGCAATTGATGATATTAACTTAGAGGCTCAGGTCATTAGCACGATTGACTTCACAGAAGTATCTAAGGATCATAACTTTACATTATATCCAAATCCTAACAAGGGAACATTTACGGTAGATTTACAAGATGTTCAAGCCAACACTAGCGTTCTTATTAGTAATACTTTGGGACAAGTTGTCCATCAAAGTACACATAATCAAAAACAACGTTTGAATTTAAGTTTTGAAGGCAGTCCTGGCGTTTATTTTATTGTTGTGAAAACAAATAAAAACGCTACGGCTATTTTCAAAGTAGTAAAACAGCCTTAACATGCAGCAATTGTTAATCCACCATCAGAAGTCGACCAAGTTCCTACTAAATTTATACTCGAATCGGCTCGACATGCACTAAATATTGAAATAAATAGTAAAAATAAGCAAAAATATAAGACCTGCCATTTCATAGTAATTCCTTGTGAATTCTTCATAAATAATAGGTTTTTAAGGATTAAAGAATAAGATGTCTTTAATAAGACAATAATAAAAAGTGTTTGTTTTTTCAAAAAAAAAAATTATATTTACCCTTCGAACATTTTTTCAAAATACATACTGTATAAAAAAGAACCTTTACCAAACTAAATTTCAACACCTTTCTAATAAAGGAATTACCCCCCGTTGATTTTTAAAATCAAATAAAAGTTATGAAACTGCAAAAACTAGAAAAATTACGTGCATCCTTGCGCAAATACGAAGATGCTCTAAAACACTATGAAAAACTATATCTAGCAGATGGTACCATAGATAAAGAAGAACAAAAAAAATTAGATAAGCTCAATGCTGCTCTAAAGAAAATTCTAGCTAAAATAGAAAGCAAAGAAAAAGAGCTAAGTTCAAATGAGCGATCTGACAATGCCTTAAAGTCTAATGAAGAAGCCAAAAAAGATTGGTCTAGCACTAAAGACGATACCGTTGATCCTGGACTGCTTAATGCAGAAGTAGAGGATGAGGACGACAACACTAGTAGTGGTGGTAGTATTGGGGGATCGGTTGGAAAGAAAGGAGATAATAAAAAAGCAGATGTGCAGGTGGTTCAAAACCTACTCAAAGAAAAAGATAATGCGGACTTAAAAGGTTCTGGAATCTGTGGCCCTAAAACAATTAAAGCAATCAAAAAATTCCAAACCAAAGTAGGTATCTCTGAAACAGGTCTTATTGCTCCTGGTGATGATACTTGGAAAAAACTAACTGCGGCTTCTAGTGACGCTTCTGGCGAGAATACAGATGCAACAGCAGAAAACACGGAGATCAAAAAATCCGTTGGAAAGAAAGGGGTCAATGATAAAGAAGATGTCAAACTTGTACAAAAGTTACTTAAAGACAAAGGAGCTAAATTAGTAGGTCTTGGAGTTTGTGGTCCTTTGACAATTAGAGCGATCAAAAAGTTTCAAGAAGTCAATATGAATGGCTTTAGTGATGGACTCATAGATCCTAATGGCAGAACTTGGAAACTACTAACGGGTAGCGGAAAAGCTATTGACAGTGATGACAGTGGTGATACTAGCGGCGGCGGTGGCGGTCCTCAAGGCAAACCTAATTGGATTGTAATAGCAGAAGGAGAAAAAGGGGTAAAAGAAAATACCAGTAAAACTAAACATGATCCTAGAGTAATGGAATATCATGCTACTACTGGGATTACTAATAATGATGAAACGCCTTGGTGTTCTTCTTTTGTCAACTGGGTGATGAAAAAAGCTGGAAAAGGTGGTACCAATAGTGCCATGGCTATTTCTTGGAAGAAATATGGCAAAAAACTAGACAAACCTGCTTATGGAGCGATCGCTGTTATTGATTGGGATGGTCCTGGTCCTGGCTGGAAAGGTCACGTAGGCTTTGTTGTTGGTAAAAAAGGAAACAATGTAATGATGTTAGGTGGCAATCAAGCGAATGCTGTTAATGTAAAATCATTCTCAACGAGCAAAATAGTTGCTTATGTAGTTCCTAATGGCTATGATGTACCAGATAGTGCTTATACTTTTGGAGAAACCAGCGGAAATGTTGATTCTGGTGGAGACATGAGTTCTACTAGATAAAAAATTATATTTTCAATATAATACAAGCGGCTATTCAAATGAATAGCCGCTTATTTTTTTATCTAATCCTAAACCTTATGATGGTAAAATTAAATTCACCATCTAAAAGATAGTTCTTAAAGCACCTTCACTCCCTTGATCCAATACAGGCACTCTTACATTGATTAATCTAGAAGTACGTTGATTTGATTGTTTCAGATGTCATGATAGCAAACAGCAGGAGTTATCTTTTATTGGAAGTCTTTACTTCAAATTTATTTTTGCCCTAAAATCCTTTTCTTTCCTCCTTATTCCTATATTGTAGTAACACAAAAAACTGCACACACAAACACGCTGTACAAAACATTCGCATGGAAAAGAATAGTAAAAAACTCATCAACGCTTGGTCCTCTTATGATTGGTCCAATTCCGTTTATAATTTAATTGTTACAACAGCTATTTTTCCAACCTATTACGAGAATGTCACCAAGGAAGCTTTTGGTGGAGAAATGGTTCCCTTTTTTGGAATCACCATTTCTAGTGGTGTTTTATTTACCTATGCGATTTCCTTATCTTTTTTAGTCATTGTATTAACCTCTCCTATTTTATCAGGAATTGCAGATTACACGGGTAGTAAAAAACGCTTCATGCAATTTTTTACTTACTTAGGTGCATTATCTTGTATGGGTTTGTACTTTTTTGAAGGTCCTAACATAGAATATGGAATCATGTGCTCTGTTCTGGCTAGTGTTGGTTATGCCGGTTCGCTCGTTTTTTACAATGGTTTTTTACCCGAAATAGCTACGTCCGATCAAATGGACAGTGTTAGTGCCAAAGGATTTACCTTTGGTTATGTAGGAAGTGTGATCCTTCTGACAATTAACCTAGCTCTCATCCTCGCTCCTGAAACCTTTGGCTTTAGCGGTGCAGGAAGTGCCACTAAGTTTGGGTTTCTATTAGTTGGGGTTTGGTGGATGGGCTTTGCTCAAATCGCTTTCTACTACCTAAAAGATCGTCCGACGGAAAACAAAATGTCTTCCAAAGTCTTGGGTTTGGGACTAAAAGAATTAGGAAAAGTCTATGCTGAAATCAAGTCTCGACCAACGATGAAAAAGTTCTTAATGTCCTTTTTCTTCTACAGCATGGGTGTTCTTACCGTCATGCTTTTGGCACCTTTATTTGGGTCAAAAGAGGTAGGCATTGATTCCATTGAAATGATTATTGTTGTTTTAATCCTACAAATTTTAGCTATTTTTGGCGCTTATTTCTTCTCTTGGGTCTCTAGTAAAAAAGGCAGTCGATTTGCCATTAGCGCCATCCTTATCATGTGGGTAGCTGTTTGTATTACTTGCTATTTCTTGACCATCAAAATCGGTTTTTACATTATTGCAGGCATTGTAGGTTTTGGAATGGGGGGCGTCCAATCCATCTCTAGATCTACCTATTCTAGATTGATTCCAAAAGGAACAAAAGATACTGCTTCCTACTTTAGTTTCTTCGACATTACAGAAAAATTAGCGATTGTCATTGGCAGTTTTGCTTACGGCTTTATCAATCAAGTCACTGGTTCTATGCGTAACAGTATGTTGTTCATGACGGTGTTTTTTGTGATTGGTTTTATCATTTTGCAATTAACCGACTTGGAAACGGACATGAAAAAGATCGCTGACGCAGACGAGTTCGACAATCCTTGGGATGATGTACTAGAAGACATACTAGATGTTGAAGCACCTAAGGAGTAACTTCTACCACAATATATGCTCTAAGATCTTGAAAAGATAAGGTCACAATTGTTCTTCCTGGAGCCAATCCTGTAAGCGTGCTGATCCCTGTCGTAGACAAACTGACAACAGATGCATCGGCAATGCATTTCATCGCAAACATCGGCACAAGACATCGTTTGGACTCTATATAATCCTTCATTTCATAAGTATCTCCTACATTCAAGCTTATAGAAGCAGGAAAACCAAGAATCTCAGGAGAAGATACAGGAGGTGGATAGACTTGTACACAATCATCCACTACAAATACCTCTAAACGGTTGGATTGAATTCCATTTGCAGATGCTTGTACAAATGTTTGCCCTAAACCAAGTCCTGTTACAGTTCCAGATACATTACTTGATGCAATGCTATTATCCACAGTAGTCCACGCAAAAGTAGCCGCAATTTCATTGCCCAAATAATTATAAGCCTTTGCTGAATAAGTGATTGAATGGTTAATTATTGCTACAAATTTTCCATAATCTGGAGTAATGACAATACTTGTAATTTGATTGGGGTCATTATTCGTATTCGTTCCTTGACCATTATTGTTCGTATTGGTATTTGTTGTAGCACTAGTAGTCGTTGTCGTCGTTTGAGCTTGAGTAGGTTCTACGCCATCTTTTTTACAGGCACTAAAACAGGTCAATCCAAAACAGAAGGCTAGAATTATTATTTTAAAATTCATCATAAGGTTTTTAAGGTAAAAAGTATAAACTACCTCTAAGACGTTCTGACTTGTAGATTCGTTGCTTTAGCTAAATAAAATTAGTATAATTAATTATCATAAAAAAAACTATCCCAAGCAAAAAGCTCAAGATAGTTGGATTCACAATTACTTATTTTTATTTCTACTAATCCAAAGTCACCTCGTCTGAATCCTTCTCCGCTACAATCGTCAAAACCTTTTCCAGCTTCGTCCCTTTTACCAAATTAGCAAAAACATCTACCATACTCTTCCCACCAATAATAGACAAAGGAGCCATCGTTTCTGCCATTTTCTCCGCCAAAGCTTTATCACCAAACGCTTGTAAAGCAGCAATCAAATCAGGAGAAATTGCCCCAGCTTTTTGCACGACGGCATCTACCTCCGACTTTAACTCCTGAAGGCGTTGTTCCAACAACATCTGTGCAGTTTCCAATTGCAAGGCTTGGTTATCTTTCTCTTGTGCTAACTTTAAGCGATTGATTTCCAATTGCTGCTGCTGCTCTTTCAATTTAGCTTCCAGCGCCTCTTTTTGACTTTGATAAGAACTGTTAATACGAGTCAATTCCACTTCCAGTTCTTTGCCAACGGTTACCTTTTCCAATTCCAAGCTAATCTGATGTGTTTCCGATTTGGTGACCGCCATTTCTTGGTTCAAGCTTTCCACTTCTTTTGTAAAGACCAAGTCTTTTTTACGATTTGATAACTCAATGTTCTTACGAATCTCATTGTGCTTTGTTTTAAACAACAAACCTTCAATGTCTTTGTCTAAAATCTTAAGTCCCAAAACCTCCACCTCGTAAATATGCATCCCATTCTCTTCGAACAACCAGCCTTTGCGTTTACCATCTTCGCCACGTTCACCCAAAATCAAATCACGAACAATAGAAATTCCATTTGCATAAAAATCAGATACAGCATATTGTTTTAAAGAATTACGCAACACCGAGCGCAAATGATCGGTCAAGAACTTGACATAGTTCTCTACATTAAACCACTTGTTCTTCTCTCCTACAAAATTAACACGATAAGAAACAGAGATATCAATATCACAGAAATCTTTGGTTTCTGCTCGAATAACATCCGATACTTTATTGTTCAAAACACGTAGATAAACCGTTCTCAAGGTTCTATCATCTGTTTTTGGCGTTCCAGTTGATAATTCTACCCCTTGCAACATCTCATCGTACTCCAACAAATAAGTTTGTGGTCCAGCAATGACCTTGCGCTCTCCCGATTTACTAGTCACCAAAACTGCATAACCCGTCCACAAATCAATCGTTACCGCTCCTTCGTACTTATCATTTAGTGTCAAAATTCGAGGTTTCGCCATGTCCTCTTTTCGATCAAAAGTATTCCCAACAATTCCGCCAATAGCCGTTTCTTCCTCTGCCGATAAGTCCATATCGATCAAGGCTTGTTGCTGTTGAATAGGCGGCATTTTACGCTTTTGCGATTCTTTGTTTTTTAATAACTTTTCTTGTTGGCGTTCCGAAATTTCTTTGAGGCGATTGTTATAGACCAAAGCCTCTTCGTTGCCAGGAAACCACAATTTTGTTTGTTTGGGCGTCAAAATTCGACGCACAATAATCGCCTCTCTTGGATCGGGTAAAAACATACAAGGTCCTTTCTGCAAGCCAATTTTCCCTGTATTTCTATTCAAAAAATAACGCCCTTCACCATGAGGAATCGCTACCGCATGATAAATCTCTTGTTCCCCATATTTGACCAAAGCATGCTCTGGACCAGGGTAATAAATCATCTGATCTTTTCCTGTGATAAATAATTCATCCCCTACTTTGTAGGTTTTTTCTCCTTCTTTGTAAGGCGCAATTACTTTTACATAAATCCCACTGTTCTCATTCAACTCAATTGCCTTAAATTTTCGAGAACCTTGCTTTTCGACAAAGCGTTCTGTTGGCTGTGGAAAAACAACCGCAGGTCCTTTCACATAGCGTTTGTTACCATCTTCATCTAGCAACATACAGTATTCTAACCGCTCTAGCGTCACCGCTTTACGGACATAGTTTCCTTGCTTATCTTTTAAAACCTCTACCCCTGTTGGTGGAATATAAAAAGAAACATTATTTCCTCGAATCACCAATAGTTGCCCCATTGACAAGTCTTCTGCACTAATTTCTCCAGAATTTTCTTCTTCTCCTGTACTATTTTCGGGATTCGTATTTTGAGGGGTCATTACAGCATTATCCCAATTCGAACGGGCCTGTTCTTCTTCGTACACACGCACAATTAGATACTCATTCGAACGCAAGTGATGCCCTTCTGTAATGTGTGCCATTTGTCCTGGCCAAAGCGAAAAAAAGCAAGGTCCAGGTAAGTTTACCTTGCGTCCAATTTGTAAATCAGATGAAGTATTGGACGTTCCAACCTGTGGCTGCTTACCATTTACAGACGGGTTTTTTAAGACAATGTACCAGCCTTCTGGTGCAGTTGCAAATGTTTTAATAGACTCTTCTAGAGGACAAGAGTCAAAGGTTTTTTTGTGCTTGTTAAAAAATACAGGTTGGTCTGTATTTGCCATACTCGTTTTGTAAGGACCAACATAAGTAATGACATTTCCTTTCGTTTGATCCGAAATAAAAGCATACTCATTGGGTGCTAATACCAAGTCACGTTCACGGTTGTTTGACATATTTATAGAATTGTTTGGGTGAATAATCAGCCGTTTTAAAAACTAGCCTTTGCTTATTATTCAAACTAAGTATTTTAAACAATAGTTCCCAATCGTTCTATTAAATAAAAAAAGGTTTCAAAAAAATCATAAACTACTAAAAACGTACTAGTTATAAATAAAACACATAAAAAAAGGCAGCCCAAAGGCTACCTAAAAAGGGTCTCGCCCTAATATCATTAGTAAAAAAAGATAAAAGGAGTATCGCCTCAACCCCTTTTATCAAAAAACAAAAATCATTCTAATACAAAATGATGAACCTCTTAATATTCTTATTAATCGGCTTGAAGCTAAAACTCCTATCCCAAATAACAAAGCTATTTATTCTACTCTTAATCTATGATTCTTAGGGCTGAATGCTTCAATAGCAGCCTCCAAATAAGGATGTACATCAGCTAATAACTCAACAGCACCTTTCTGCTCTATTTTAAATTTTTTAATATTCAAAGGCAACTTTTCTCCATCCAAGATAGAAGTTGTTGTCAACCAATGGCTGTTTAATTTAGCTTCGGTATACGTATATTGATTACTGACTCCAATAGGTTTTTTCGCCATAATAACGCCCATTTTATTGAAGGTTGCCAAGTAATAATTTTTATGATAACGACGTGCATCAGAATACTCACTGTAGATCACCAAATCAAACTTGTTGGTACTTTTTACCAAATATTCAGCTTCATAGGTATTCGGACGCAAACCGCCTTTTCTTTTATGGCTTATTTCTGGTAAAAACAAATCAAAATCAGACAGCAACATTCGTTTTTCAATGACCTTTCGAACTGCTTTTCGATTCAAATTAGCCGCCTGAAACGCTTCTTCACTTACCGGCAAAGGTTCATGAATTCGCACATCCAAAAGGATTTCATCCAAAGAGTTTACTGCTTCAAATTTTCCTAAAAATTGTTCATATTGTGATGCTCTATACTTTGCACTAATCCGTCCACTTTCTGCTGTTGGAGCTGATACAAAAGAGGATAAAAAAACCAGTGCTACTCCTGCAAAACTCATTTTTAATACTTCCATAATTGCTGTTTTTTTTTAATTAGAACAATGGCAATCTTTATTTTTTTTTGCTTCATGCCACCCATTTTAATTGACCTTTAAAGGTCAATTTATTGATCTCTTTTTTTATAAAAAGGTCTTGCTTATGACAGCCTTTAAATACTTGTCGTTTCAATTAACAAACGCCCCTAAAAACAGCTTTATTATTACATCTTATTATAAAACAAAAAAAAGACAGCTCTATAAGAACTATCTTTCAACTAAAAAATATAAGATTATTATCGTTTAATTATTCCCTTTAAATCTTTCCAAATAGAATTTAAAGTTTTGAGGGCTAATATCATTATTCGTAGACTTTCTGGGGTCCCAATAATTTTTTGGCGCATTTTTAAGCCATTTTTTGTACCAAGCTCTATTAGCAACAAGAACATTATCATTCGTCTTCAATACTATATTTTCAAAGCTGCAAGCTGAAACAAATTTTTCAAAATAAGCCATGCTTTGTCTTGGGTGACCAAAAACGCCTCTACAGATTACTAAAATGGTCTCTCTTGTTTTTACTTTATCAAAATCATCCAACAAAAATAGACTCGTAACTTTTACCTGACTAGCTTTTGAAAGCGTATCATAAACCGCTTCCTTAATAGTCTTTATTGGTTGAAAGCTTTGATTTTGACTCACTAAAACGGGAGCACTATAGCCCCCTGCATAAGCGTCCATATCTACCAGTGATTTCAAGCTTATTTGACCTAAAGAATCAAAATGATCTTGACTGTAGTTGGTATTAATTTCTGGCAATCCTGTAACGCTTATCGCAATAAATTGATAGCTATGACCATCTAACCATTGGTGTTCTTCTACTTTTGCTTCAACTTTGATATTTACTCCTGTTTCTGAAATTTCAAAACGTTGAGCGTTTGCAACACAAGAAGCTAAAACCAATAGCAGGAACGTTAATTTTGTTGTGATTCGTTTTAACATATAAAAAATAAAATTCTACTGCTTAGGAATATTTAAGCTTTACTTGTTTTTGTATTTGTATTGGTTCTTTTTTGTCTGAAGTAGCACCTGTATCATGCACCAAAATTTCTCCTTTAGGTGTAATAAATATTTTTTTAATTTTTTGCTCGGCATTAAGTTCAGCTTTTTCTTCCAAAAATATCGCCTTAACAGTTAATTCCATTTTTTTATTAACCTTCAACTCTGTTTGCACTATTTCATTCGACGCCCCTAAATACTTTCTTCCAATTTTCTTTCCTTTTCCATCAAAAGTAGCCAAGATATAAGATTTAGTACCACCATCAAAAGGACGAGATTCGCTATAAACAACAGCGCTGTACTTACCACTGGTCGCTAATGCCAACTCTGCTTTGTAAGTACTTGGTCCCATTCGGCTCATCATACCACGATCAATACCAGGAATAAAAGAAGTGTATTCTTTCGTCAACGCTTTTCCTTTTTTAACTACTAGTTCTTTTTTAGAATCCTTTTTACTAGTAACAATATAGGCTTTTAGAAGAAGAGTATTCGGTATGTCTACCTGTTCAAATTCACTTAAAAACTGTTTGTACAAACGTTCTTGACTACTTTCTTGGGTAGAATAATAAGCAAAGGAACACAAACTAGTCACAAACGCTAAAATGAAACTTATTTTGAGTAATTGCATGATCTTATAATTTTTATTGGTTCTAGAAAATTTGAGCATAGAATAAATGTACAATCTATAATCCAAAGGCTATGCCAAAGCCATTCTAACGGTCTGTCATTAAACTAGATGCCTTTTATTATTTTTTTGGTGTGTGGGTATTATTTATCAGTTAATAAAATACTTACCTCATGCCTAAAAAAGCAACCCCTTCTGTTTCTACAATACGTCCTGTCGCTGTAATTTGATATTCCTTGCTTGTGGTAACGTTACTTTGCTTCAAATCTTTATACCGAAAATATTCTTCAGAATCTCCTAGAGCCTCTTTAGCGCCTTTTTTCCACTCTATTGCATAATCCGTTACGGTCAAACTATGATCTGGATGAAGCACAAAGCCTTTGCATCTTTTCAAAGAACCACGCTTGGCGATATCCAATTCAGAAATTTTATTTCCTTTTAAATCATAGGTAACCAAATGATACTTTTTAGGCAAAATGTACTCTGACCACTGCTCTTCTATGCTATAAATAACGGCAACGTATTGCGCTTTCTTTTCTAATAACATTTCATACCGATAATTATCACCACCTTCTCGACTAAACATATCGTCAGAAACACCTGTTGCAAAAGCTTCAAAATGACCACTAATGGCACGACCATTATCATAATACCCCATTGCATCTCTATAGTCATAATTCGTATTTTCAAACAACTCCTCTGGGCTTAATACATAATCATTTACCAGATTTTTCTTTGGAGCAAAAGTCACAAATGCCTTAAACATCGCTTTTTGATTCTTACCAAACAAATCATGGTACAAGTACATAAAATCATATTCTGATCTCCAATTTTTAAAAGCAGCATCGTACAACAAAGCACGATAGTTTCTAAAACCTTCCTTTCGAGCATGAATCAAACAATCTTCCATTGAACCATAAGCATCTCCTTGCAATGCATATACCCTAGCCATTTTATAATACAAGGTCTTCAAATCTTCGTAATCTCTCTTTTCGGCTTCTTGGTACATTTCTATGGCTTCCTCGTATTTCTCCATATCGGTCAAGGCTTCCCCGTATGTATAATAGATAATTGCATCGTTTTTATCCACACCTCCTTGCTCTTCTAATTGAACAATTTCTTTTGTTAATTCTTGGATACTCTTTTGAGGTTCTTCATTTACCTTTTTTCTACTAATAAGTGTTGGTTTCATTTCTTCTGGAGCGACTTCAATGCGATGGCTTGCCAAAGCAACAGGTTCTTTTGCTCCATCCAATGCTGTATTATTATTATCATTATTAGTAATAGCATGTTGAGTTATTTCTGACGTTTGGTTATTATCATTACTAGAACAGCTTAGCAAAGCAAATAACATTAGGACTGCGATACTGCGGGATATACTTTTCATAGTTAGACTATTTTTTTAGGTTTCAAATTGCTTGATATATGGTTTAACCCACCCTAAGACAAAAAAGATTCAGTCTACTTCCCTTAATTATACTGCAAGTGAGTATTCGGCAACAAGAATGAGCAAGAGGTATTCTTCGCTGAGTTTTACATCTACAAAAACAAAAAATTCTAGGCACCAACTAGGTAGTATCCTTAGATTTTTATACCTTTCAAAAAGAAATATATTATTAGGTAGTGCTAAACAGTAGATTTTTAAATTCATCTTTCTCCTTTTATGACTTGGCAGCAAATTCCCTTCATACGACTACTCCTTCCCTTTCTATTGGGAATTGGCATCTACAGTTCGTATGGAACACTTGACTTGTCTTGGACTTTGTTAATGAGTTGCTATGGTCTGCTCTTTGGTTTTGCAATCCTTCTGCACTTAAAAAATGCGCCAGGTATTTCGACCGTACGTACTTGGGGTATCGTACTCTCTATTTTATTAATGCACTTGGGCTACCTTGTTTCTTATGCACATGATGCTCGAAATTCCGCTCTACACCTTCAACAAATAAGCAATCCAGAGAATGCCACTTATATTGCAAGTATTGATGGTCCAATCAAAATCAATGCAAAAAGCATAAAAGCAACCCTAAAAGTTTCTACACAAAAAAGTGGCATTAATCGCTTCAAACCTTGTGAAGGAAAGTTCATTGCCTATTTTCAATTAGATACTAATAGCGCAAAACTTCAATATGGAGACCTAATTGTGCTTCAAGCAACGCTAAAAGAATTCTCTCCTCCATTAAATCCAAAAGCCTTTGACAGTCGTTCTTATTATGCGACTCAAAGCATTTATCATCAAAGCTATTTGCCAAGTGACCAATGGAAACTACTAGGGCATGAACAAGGGAATTGGCTCTATCAATTTATTTACAAAACTCGAAGTAGTTTACTAAAAATTTTAGCAGAACACCTTACTTCGCCCAATGAATATGCCGTTGCAGCAGCACTGCTATTGGGCGCAAAAGACGAATTAAACAAAGATTTACGCAATGCTTATGCGGACACTGGCGCCATGCACGTCTTGGCGGTGTCTGGCTTACACATTGGCATTTTGATCGGTTTACTTGCCTTTTTATTGAGTTTTGTTCAACGTTCTGATAAAAAATGGCTGCGCATCAAAACCCTAATCTTATTAAGTTTATTGTGGAGCTTTGCTTTGTTAACAGGCGCTTCTGCTTCCGTTCTAAGGGCTTGCACCATGTTTTCCTTTGTTATCGTTGGGCAATTATTAAATCGAAAAATTAACATTTATAATTCCTTAGCCGCTTCTGCTTTTTTGCTCTTGTGTATTGATCCTTTATTCTTATTTCAAGTAGGTTTTCAGCTCTCTTATTTTGCCTTGGTAGGGATTATTTATTTACATCCTAGAATTTACAAACGTTGGTATATTGAGCATAAACTAGGCGATTGGATTTGGAATGGCATCGCCTTATCCATTGCAGCACAAATTGCTACCTTGCCAATTAGTTTGTATTATTTTCATCAATTTCCTGTTTTCTTTTGGCTATCGGGAATTGTCGTTGCAGCGACTGCCAGTATTATATTAAGCTTAGGAATTGCCTTATTGTGTTTTCATTTTGTTCCCTTCTTGGGTGCTGCCTTGGGATATGCCCTCTATGGTTTCCTCTTTTTGATGAACAGTCTTATCTTTCTTATTCAGCAATTACCCGGTGCGGTATGGGAAGGTTTTTGGCTGGAATCTTGGCAAATGTGGACTTGGTATTTGGTACTAATCAGTGGGCTTTATTTGTTCCTTACTCGACAACTCAAATGGGCTTTTGTTCCGCTTTCCTTGGGCGTTTTGTTATTTGGATATCAAGCTGCTATAGATTATCAACAAGTAGAACAGCAGCAACTTTGTATTTATAATAGCCGCAAAAGCACCTTAATTAGTTATATTAATGGTAATAATTGTACGACATGGATGGATTCTACTTTAATTGGAAATCCACAGATACAATATGCACAACAAAACCACCTTTGGTCACTTGGCGTTACCACCAACGAATTGCATACCTTAAATGATCGTGTCGAGCAAAATTCCTTTCATTATCAAAATAAAAAAGGACAATTCAAAGATCAAAAATTAAGCTTGTACGGTCAAGAGGACTTGTTAATGCAAACACATACGCCTTTAGAAGTAGATTATGTTTTGGTGCATGGCAATCCTAAATTAAAGAGCATTCAGCAAATTGAAGATGTCTATTTGTACAAAACACTTGTTTTTGACGCTTCAAATAGTACTTGGAAAATCGAAAAATGGATTAAAGAATGCCAAGACTTAAACATTAACTTTATAGATGTGTCTAGCGAAGGCGCTTGGGTGCTTGATTTGTAATTTTATTGGTTCTTCCGTTTCACTACATACATATCAGCCGTTCCAGCAGTCGAAAAAGAAGCACTCTCTCCAATTAAATAATAAGCGGCATCCATTTCTACTATAGCAGAAAATTTATCTGACAAATCGCCTCCAAAACTCAATTCTTCGATCAAGGTCCCTGTCTCATCTGTTTCAAGAAAGAAAGCGCGCTTACTTCCATTCCCATAACTATCCGTCTCGCCTACCACTAATAAATTGCCATTACTCAATTCAATCGCACTCGTTCCACCATCATGCTTTGTACCTCCATAGTGTTTCTCAAACAAAACAAGCCCATCCGTTGTTATTTTTGTCAGATATAAATTATGTAAAGGATCTAGTCCCGAAGAATGCCCACATAAAAGAAAATTGCCATCAGACGTTCTAGAAATACTATGTGCCTGCTCATATTGAGGCGTTCCATAGGTATTTTCCCAAAGGGTATTTCCTTGATCATCAATCTTCATAGCATAAAAATCATCGTCTCCATCTTGACGCCTTCCCAATAAAATATATTGATCGTTTTTGGCACTTTCTATGTTGATTCCTTCGTCATTATAAGGACTGTTATAAATCCTTTCCCAAAGCAAATTGCCTTGGGCATCTAAACGCAACAATTTAAGATCATTGGTAGAGCCATTGTAAGCCGATCCTAAAATTAAAATTTCGCCATTACTCGTTTCTAAAAGTCCTTCTGCAACATCAAATTGACTGGGAGATCCATACGTTTTTGTCCATAAAGTATCTCCATTGGCAGTCACTTTCAGAAGGAAAACATCTACCTGTGTCCCCGATCCTGTAGGAAGACTAGTAATTCCTAACAACAACAAATTATCATCCGAAGTCTTGCAGATATTGGTTCCAGCATCTAAGACTGTTCCTCCATAAGATTTTTCAAAAAGCAGATTTCCAGAAGCATCTATTTTAGTCAGCGCAAGTCCCCCCGAAGACGCTTGCAAGCTCTTAGAGGTTCCTACCATATAAATGTCCCCATTCAAGGCAACTGCTTCAGCCGCATAGTCTACCAAAGCCCCTCCATACGTTTCCTCAAAAGGCACAACAGGGTTTTCTGATATTGGCTTATCACAAGCCATTATTACAACTAAAAAATAAACTAAAACAAGGATATAACGCATATTTATGGAATAGTAACTTGAGAAATAATTTATATACAGAAAAGCACAAAGCCTGCTAAAATTTCATAAAAAGAACAGATGCCTTTTTCTAAAACTTCAACAGGCTTTTCTAAACCCAAGACGTTAGCAATGCTAATAACGTTGCAATTTCTTATTCCTTAATTTCCAAATAAGGCGAAACATCTAGCTCTAATTCTGCTGCATAACGCTCTATTAAAACTCGTTTATAGTTTCTTAGGTTGGTTGTGTTTCCTAAAGCCAATTCATCCATTAGACGATTTCCCATGATGTAAGTCACGACATTTTCACCATGATTTGCTGCAATTAGCTTCTGAATTGGTTTAAAAATCTTTTTCTTAGCTTCGTCACGAACACCTCGTTCGATTTTCTTAATTTGGTACAGCTCGCTGCTCATTCTTTTTAAGGCGTTCTCTGTTTTAGAAAGCCCCGCTTTTTCTGCTTCTTTTGCTAAGCTTTGGAATTTTTCCCAAAGTTGATTTTTGAACGTTTCGTTTTTGAGTGTTTTGTAAACGCCCCTAATTTTTTCAAAACGATAAATTTGATTTGGACGTTCGGACAATTCTCGCAAGTATTCCTTATCAATAATTTGATAACTAGGGCGATTGTGTTTTTCGGCAATCGTTTCTCTATAATCCAACAAACCTTTGAAAAGATAATACTCATGTTCAGACAAACCATGCTTATCTTTTTCCTTTAAGTAGTTGTTATTATCAACATCTGCATAAGAAAGTCCATCTATGATTTTATTTTCTTCTTCTATCCATTCCAAAACGCCTTTTTCCTCTGCCATTTTAATCAAAATGCCTTGCATTTCGATTAAATAAAGCACATCTTTAGCGGCATAACTCATTTGTTTTTCGGAAAGTGGTCTTAAAAACCAGTTGCTTTTTTGGGCAGATTTACTGATTTCTATATCCAATATATCATAAACAGCAGATGCCAAAGACGCAGGAGGATAATCCAACAAACGCATTGCAACGGCTATATCAAAGGTGTTTTGAGGGAAACAGCCCAAAGAATGGAACAACCTCAAATCCTCCCCAAAAGAGTAGACCACTTTCTCTATACTAGGATCTTCCATCACGGTATAAAAGTCGGTCAAATCAATTCCTTCTGCCAAAGGATCTATAATAAAACAACGCGTTCCAGCATACACTTGAATTAAACAAAGATTAAAACCATATCTATAACGATTTTTATCAAACTCTAAATCAATCGCAAGCGCTGTTTGTTTTTTTAATACCTCAACACAATCTGCCAAAACTTCTTTGGTCTCTACATACTCCCAATTCTCCATATCTAAAACGTTCTCTTCTATTTATCTTTTATATTTACGTAGTCTTTTTTTATCTTCTGATGCCTATAACTAGCATCTTGTAACAATAGTTTAACCAATTTAAGTGCTATAAGTTCTTCCTTGTCTATTAATAATAAGTCTCTTTTACCTAAAAATGAATTTAAACCTAATTTAAATTGTTCTGATCTGTTAATTCGGGTGTAAATTCCACCTCCATGATCAGCTATTTTCTTTAGATCTTCGTCTTCTAATTCTAACAATTGTTTTCCATAACGAAAACTTCCATCTGGCTTTTGATATACTGGCGTTAAAAACTCGCCATCAATCCCTATTCCAACCGTATTTAATCTAATTTTCTGTTCTTGTGCAGCCATCAAAACCAGCTTACGATCAAGATAACTTAAATTAGAGGCACCATCGGTAAAAATAACAATATCTTTTGGGTTTATCTTACTTTCTGAAAGGCTTAATATCCCTTGCATCAGTCCAGCAGTAAGGTCCGTCCCCTCCATTAAATATTCTGTCTTAATTTGATTTACACTATTTAACAATTTCGACGAACTAAAAGTTAATGGACATAGAATAAAACTTTCCCCTGCTACTAGAACTATACTAAAGCGTTCATCGTTCAATTTCTGGTGAATTAAATTTCGAAGCAATCCTTTAACTGCCTGAATTCGCGTTGAATCAAAATCTTTAGCCAACATAGAAGCAGAACAATCTATAACAAGTACAACATCTCTCTTTGATTTTTTGACCTGTTCTATTGGATTAATATTCACTAATTTATTTCTTCGAGCTTGCACTTTATCTATCCTTATCGTTTCTATTGATTTTGATAAGACCTCTTTTTTATTCATTTTGGTATTCCAAGTGACCCAATTCAGTTGAATATTAAAATCTCCTGCTTCATGACAATGAATCACATACCTAAAGCTTCTTTTAACCTTTCTAATATCTAAGTACGCTTGACCCAAATATAGAATTTCAACACTTGCACGATCTCCTAAGTTTAAAGGAGGTGGGTGATAAAGAAAAGGTGCCCCTGTTCCTATCAAATCTACGTCTAAGAAAAGGGTTCCTTTATCAATCAAAGAATCATTCAAACTCCAATTTACACCTGTTGCATCCTTTGCCAAATAATTTACCCCTTTTTCAGCAATGGATGCCGACTTTAATAACAATGAATTGCTATACAAGGTATCTGTTAGTATATTTGTTGTATCCAAGGCACTTTTAGCTGTATTGGCAACTCTTTTAATCACAATTTCCATTGGAGAAAGCACTGTTTCTTCTACGATTAATGGATAATAAGCATAACTTCGAAGGATTTGTTTATAATAAGGTTTTCCGTCCAATTCTACTTCTTCGGGCTTTGTTCTTTGATGAAGATAATCCAACAAAACCGACGGATTAGTTCCTCCCAAGTACTCATTAATAACAGTCCCTTCTATTGCTATCTGTGTATAAATCACTGTATTAATAATAATACGTTCTCCGAGCACACAAGTTTCTTTTCCATTCTCAAATTCTGCCCGAACAAAGACCTTTGCGTTTAATTCCGCTTTTGTCAAATCTGATAACCTAGAATTTTTAGCGACAATATTAAGCGCTAGAGCTTCTGTACTTAGTTTTTTGTCCTTATAATCTATCCTAACAGCAGGGATGGTAAAACTGCCTAAATCTTGAATCTTAATGAAAAAAGTCCGTATGACGGTTCCTTTACTCTTTCCATCTTTATAACTGAATGATTCCGAACTTTCCTCGCCAATTTTTCTTGTAAGAATTTCTTCTGGAATCTGCAAATCGTCTAAAAGGTCCTTTTCTTCTTTAGAAGGCATTTCATCTTCAAACGATAAGGTATAGGTTATTTTGATTGGATAATCTACTTCAAAAACAGCTTGTTCTGCTGTACAAGTAAAGCCAGTTGGACCTTGTCCATAAAGACAGCTTATAATACAGGTAAGAAATAAGATTAAAGGCAAACGCATGAGTATTGGGTTTATGGGTTCTAAGAAGGCTTATGAAAACCTCTAAAAAAAGAAATGCTCCAACTGGGCTAAAGTTGGAGCATCATTCCTAAATACTATAGTTCAAATTAACAGGAATAGACGGTGAAATCAGGATCAACAAACATAGAACAAATCTCAATGAATGTACGACAATTTTCGTGGCATAAATTCACTCGTTTCGATGGGCATCAAAACAAGCAAAAGCACTCATAAGCAGTTTTATAATCATTAAAAACAACTCACATATCTACTCTCATCGCCAAAAGCTTTTCCCTTGGCGCTAATTCTCATGAAATGTACAAAAAAAAAATTCTTTATGAAAGAAAAAAAACAAATTATCCCCTCACAATTAATAATTTCTTATTAATTATTTTATCTGAAGTTTCGATAGACACAAGGTATACAGCCTCTGGCAGCTTACTTAAGTTCAATTCAAGATTACTCTCTCCTTGAACTATTTTTGACAATAATACCTGCCCTGTAATTGTACGGACTGTTATTTTTTGTAACCCAGCCTCTAAGCCACGAATTTTGACCCAACCCGTTGTTGGATTTGGATACAAATCAATGTTATTATTATTATCAATTACCTTAACCGCATCCAATACCTCTATGATTGTCAAGCAACCATCTCTTATATCTGTTGGCATTTCATTGCCTTTTTCATCTACAAAACGCACCCCACTAATTCCAATAGGCATCACTACGGTGTCGGGTTGTGTTGCTCTCAATATATCATCTCGAATGGTAAAACAAACGGTTCCAATTCTTCCATTTCCCGTTATAGGCTGTTGATCGGTTCGTCCGACTGCTGTTTCGATCCTTCCTTGTGCTGAATAATCTTTTTCGACAGAGATCAACTCTTGAGCAGTCCCCAACCAAGAAGTACCATAAACAATGCTAGCAGAATTCACCAATAAGGGATCGTAATTAATTGTAAACGCAATTGCATAAGCATCCACTGCTTCCGCTCCTGCATCTCCTAAATTAACGCCCATACAATGCAAGTCACCTTCTCTAACGGTATCACAATCGACATAAAGAGGTGGATCTTGGCTATGACTGCTTGAATTAGTTGTCGTCGTTCCTGAACTTCTCCAGTAGTCTTCCGCATAATTTAACAAAATAGCCTGCACATCAGAAGAATCAATCAAGGCATCTCCATTACAGTCTATGTGTTTATAATTGGGTAAAGCTGTCAAGGCTAATGGAATATTCCAGTTGTTACTACTTTGACCAGCCCAACTATTACTAGCCGATACTCGTGCAGCCCCTGAGGTTCCGTAAGCTAAGGCAATTGGTAATAAATCAAAATTATTAACTTTTGTATCATTATCTGTATCGCCAGGCCAAACACAATCCTCCTCAAAACGAACTCTAAAGACTAAAGTATCCGTCGTTCCGACGGCATCTGTTGCGACAACAATATACTTACCTGCACATAGATTATTACGTACAATTGCTGTAGAACCATCTTCCCAAAGATAACTTACCGCCCCAGTAGCGCCATTACTAGACAATGCGGCATAACCCGTACAGATGCCAGTATCACATGCCGTCCTTCCTAATGAATCCAATTGCCCTGCAAAACCACAAGCGGCTCCCCAAGTCACTTCAATTTGAGATTGACACCAGGCCGTATTATTACTAGGATCTTTCATCTTAACAACATAAGGATATACTCCAACATCCTCACAGGTCAATAATATGGGTGCTACTTCGTTATTAATAAACGTAGCAGCAATAGAGCAATTATCTGAACTACCGATTAGTACTTGAGCCACTGGAAACGTTGCCGTTCCCAAAGCATCTAAAGAGACGGAAATAGTTCCTGCTGCTGCACAAATTGGGTTTGGTGGTATATTGTCTACTACTGTAATAAACATATTACAGGTATCAGAATTTCCAGTTGTATCTGTCACGACTAATTCCGCCGCTACAGGAATACCTATATTCAAGCAATTTAAATTAATAGAGGCTGTTCCATTAATGGTATAGGCTTCTATGCCACAATTATCATAACTACCATTATCAATCTCTGTTGCTTGAACTTCTACCATTCCAAATGTATCTAAATAAACGGTTAGAGAAGTTTGGCAAATGGCTACAGGCGGAATAATGTCTACGGCACATTGTGCTCTAAGTTGGCTTATTGAAATGATATTGAGTAATAAAAATATAAGGTATATGTGCTTCATTCTTTTGATTTTGATTTTAGCTCTTTCAAGCTTTACAATATCCAAAAAACAGTACTGTTTTTTGTTTTATGGTTTTGAAAATATTAAAGTAACCTTTATGCTTTATTAATTTGTACAGTTTTTATTAAAAATAAAAAAAACTAGAAAAAACACTGTCTAATTTGCAAAAAAACGATTAAATCCATGTACTTAATTTAATCAACAAAATCTCATCCTACTGATAATCAAACTAATATGATTTTTCAACGGAGTAATGTAATATTTTTAGCTCAATCGTAAGTTTTGTGAGCGTTTAATATTTAGAATCCTTTTGAAGGCTATGAATAAAGGTGCCTCCTTTTTTTATGACCACAAAACTTGTTACTGAACCCTATTTTTCATATACCCACAAACTAAAAATAACCAAGGACACATTGCACCGCACTTGCAACACATCCTTGGTTTATTTTCCTTTTAACTTTCTTCACAATTCAAAGATGCAACATCTTCTTTATTTATAAAAAAATTATTTCACGCTATTATCCGATTAAACCCTAGTTGTAATAGCCTAAAAATAACTCATGAAGCAAGAGAAAACCTACAAGCCATAAAAAAACCCGACAATTATCAAAAAACAAAATATAAAATCTATCTTTAAACATTCCTAAAGTCTGTTCAAAAATTGCTAATTTTCGTAGAACACAACATTTACCCTACGCTTTCTTCACACAAAGCATTGCCCCTTTATCTTATGCAAGATTCCAAAATCATAGAATTGCTCAAAGAATTAGATAGTAGAATGCTGACTCGATTTAAAGAGTATACGCTTTCTCCCTATTTTAACAAACATGAAGCAACGACCAAACTTTGTTTGTACCTACTAAAACATGCCCCTGATTTTACTCAGCCAGAAAAATTATCTAAGGATCGTATTTACAAGCGTATTTTTCCGAAGGAGGATTTTGATAATAAAAAATTTCATCGACTGACCTCTCAATTGCTCCTATTGCTCCACAACTTTCTAATAGACGACGCATTGCAACTGAAAGAAAACAAACGCATGGTGATCTTATTGGAAGAATTGCGCCAATATAAACTGGAAAAACATTATCGTTCTACAGAAAAAAAATACAAATTAAAATTAGCCAAAGAACATCTGAACCATCATAGTTATTATGAAAGTCAATATAAGTTCTACAAAGAATTGGATTATTTATTTGTAGAGCAAGGTGGTCGGAGTTATAATGAAAACTTACAATTAGCGAATGACTCTTTAGACAATCTTTTTATCTTAGAAAAGTTAAAAATGGCTTGCGATATGGCCAGTCGAAACAAGGTTATTCAAGCGCATTATCAATGGTCAATCATGAAGGGCATTGAGGAACATCTGCAAGATGAATCCAAAGAATTTGATTCCATTATTCAGATCTATCATACCATTTTCAGAATGTTAACAGAAGCACCTGAAACGACTGAAAAACAGTATAGAATGTTGCTTGAATTGCTCAAAAAATATGCAAGTCAGTTTACAAAAGAGGAAATTTTAGGAACCTATGGTTATGCGTTGAATTATGCGATTGTAAAAATCAATCAGCAAGGCTCTACTTATCTAGAGGAGACCTTAGAAATTTATCTTTATTTGGTCGAATCGGAAGCTATTTTTGTTGGTGGATTTCTAATGCCTCAAGAGTATAAGAATATTGTCACCTTGGCGGTTCGACTAAAAAAGTATACTTGGGCAGAACAATTTATAGAAGAATACAAAGCAAAACTGCCTGTAGATGTCCAAAACAATATTTACAAATACAATCTAGCTTCCTTGCAACATAGCCAAGGCGACCACAACAAAGCCTTGGAAACCTTACACAATGTCGATTTTATTAATCCAACCTATTATTTGGGAACCAAAATTATACAACTCAAAATTTATTACGAAAGAGAAGAAGGCGAAGCTTTTTATGCTTTGATTGATGCTTGTCAAAGCTATCTGAGAAGAAGCAAGCAGGTTGCCGATTATCAAAAAAAATCTACGGCTAACCTAATGAAATTCAGCAAAAAACTATTCAAAATCAAAGAAGAAATTGGCTACACCAAACGGCACATCATACAAGAAGCTGTTGAAAAATTAGAACAAGAAATCGAAGTTTGTAGTTCGGTTGCCAATAGAGATTGGTTGACAACAAATCTCAGCCGTTTGGCCTTTTAGTAAATTTCGTGTTTTGACAAATTTAAAAATCATAAATTTTCACTTAGAATTTACCTTCTAAATTGGGGATACTTCTATTTTTGGGTATATTGTGTAGTCGCTCAAAAGTCTTTCCCTAGCACTTAAAAAAAGCGATTCTACCTTCTTAACTTAGATATAATAATTGTGGCAAGACAAAAAAAATTTGGAGCATTTGCGGGTGTATTTACACCTTCTGTATTAACCATTCTAGGTGTTATCATGTACATGAGAATGGGTTGGGTTGTTGGAAATGCAGGGCTAATTGGAACGATGTTAATTGTCTTCCTGGCACATATTATTTCCATTTCAACTGGATTGAGTGTTTCTTCTATTGCTACTGATAAAAAAGTAGGTGCTGGTGGAATTTACTATATCTTATCTAGAAGTATGGGAATTCCTATTGGAGGTGCGATTGGAATTGCGCTTTATGTGGGGACAGCCCTTTCTATTGCCCTTTATTTGATTGGTTTTGCCGAAAGTTTCAACGGCTATTTTGGTTTGAGTACCGATATTAATGGTTTGAGAATTTCGGGCTCTGTTGCCTTATTTTTGTTGACAGCAATTGCCTTAATTAGTACTTCTGTTGCCTTAAAGACACAGTTCTTTATCTTGGCAGCTATTATTTTATCCTTATTCTCTATTTTCTGGGGAACCAATGAGTTTGCCCCTGCCGCCACCCCTGCCCTATTTTCAACGGAAGGGTCGGTTCCTTTGGCGACTGTTTTTGCTGTATTTTTTCCTGCTGTGACTGGTTTTACCGCAGGGATTGCCATGAGTGGCGATTTGCAAGATCCTAAAAAAGATATTCCCGTAGGAACGATTGCAGCTATTGCCGTTGGTTTTATCGTTTATATGGCTTTGGCTGTTTTTATTAGCTATTCTGTTAACACCGATCTATTGCGTTCTGATTATAATATTTTAATGAAAATATCCTTTTATGCTCCAGCCGTTGTTGCAGGAGTTTGGGGAGCAACACTTTCTTCTGCTTTGGGAGGAATTTTAGGTGGTCCAAGAATTTTGCAAGCAATGTCTATTGACAAAGTAACGCCAAAGATTTTTGGAAAAGGAAAAGGTAAAAATAATGAACCCGTCAATGCACTTTTCTTAGTCTTTCTCATTGCTCAAATGGGTATTTTGATTGGAGAATTAGATGTTATTGCAGGAGTTGTTTCCATGTTTTATTTAGCGGCTTATGGCTTTATTAACCTGTCTTTCTTCTTAGAAAGTTGGGCAAATCCTGATTTCCAACCGACCTTTAAAGTCAATAGGTGGTTTGGTTTAGTTGGTTTTATTGCTTGTTTTGGAATCATGTTCAAATTGGATATGATTGCCATGTTTGCCTCTATTTTTATCATAATGGGCATTTATTTTTGGTTGCAACGCAAGCAAATTATGCTAGATTCTGGCGATGTTTGGCGGAGTGTTTGGGAAAATATCGTTGCCAAAGGACTCAAACGTTTAGAACAAACTGAAACTGCCAACAACAATTGGAATCCTAATGTGATTCTATTCAGCAGCGAGCAAGAAGAAGAACGCCCTCAATTACTGACCTTCAGTAAAATTGTCTCTGGAAGAACGGGGATGGTGACTAATTTTAACCTAATTACCAATGTTGATGGCAACGCTCCTTTAGCCAAAACCAAACAAAATGTAAAAGATGAAACGCTTGAAAATTTAGGTATTTTTGGTCGAAGAATTGAAGTTGATAATATCTATAAAGGGATCGAAAATATTGCTGCCACCTTTGGTTTTTCGGGTATTGAGCCCAATACCATTATGATGACTTGGCCCAAAAACATCAAGGATCAAGTCGATTATGCTCAAATGACCGAGAAATTAATTCATTTGGATTATAATTTACTCTATTTGGATTATGACAAGCGTTATGATTTTGGTGAATACAAAACGATTGATTTATGGTGGCGAGATACCGATAATAATAATGCGGAAATGATGTTGAACATCGCTCGTTTCATTGTGCAATCGTCTAAGTGGTCGAGTGCTAAGATTCGGGTCTTGTTTGTGAATTATAATAATGTTGATAATGCGGTCATTAAATCTAAAATTGCCAAACTAATCAGCAAACTTCGAATTGACGCAGAAATTAAGATTATCAACAATGGCGTGGAGCAAAAACCGTTTTACGACATTATTGAATTGCAATCTGCCAATACTGATTTAATTGTTCTAGGAATTCCAAACATTCCTGTAGACAAACAAGCGGCATTTGTTCTAAAAACCAATGAATTATTTGAAACCATTGGCACAACACTTTTAGTCAAAGCTTCTGATGATTTTAATGAGTTGGATCTAGACTTTTCACAAGAAAAGCGAGTGATCGCCAAGCAATCTACAGCACTCAACCCCTTGCCTATTTCTGCGGATGCTGCGATCAATGATTTGGTGTCCGATTTAGACAAACATTGGGACAGCAGTGCCAATCAACTTACGGAGCCTAGTTTATCTACGATTGCTTCTTTTTATTATCAATATATTGATAGCATTGACAAAGTGTTTGACAAAACATTGTTAGAATTAAAGCAACATCAATCAGCACATACCTTTATTGCCGAACTACAAAATTTTTTAGGTGAACTCACGGCACTTTCAGAGAATTTCAGGAATGATAAATTACATTCTTTAGAAGAAATTTTGGAAAAAGGCGTGCATCAGTTTATTAATGAGCGCAAAGTATTTGTTGCCAAAGCTCCTAAAAAGGTAAAATCTGCTCAAAATGGCGGGCACTGGCTCTATTGGAAAGAAGCTTTGGAGCATTATTTTGATGGCAAAATATTACCAAACATACAGCACACACTCTATGAATTTGGGGTTCAAAACTTCATTTCAATCAATCAATTGGCAGAAAAAATTGCCAGTCAATCTCAATTGGTCATTGAAAACATTGTCGCCACTCCAAAAAGCAAGGAAAATGCGCTAGAAGAGTTCAATAATAACATTACACAATTTATCCTTCATGCCAAGGAAATTTATTCTGGTTTGGAACATCAAATTGTCCATGAATTAAAAGTCTATGAGCGTGATGCTTGTATTGCTCTAATCAAGGATTTGGAAAATCCAGATTTGCTTAAAAACATTAAAAAAGCAAAGAAAAAAGATATTTTATTGACAGAATCCAATCTCTATGGTTTTGCTTCCGACTGGGAACGCAATCAAGTGTTGGGACACAAGCAAGTAGAATCTGAATTGAATTTATCCATTGCAGGGCTTTCTGTTTTTAATATCAATGAAAAAATAAAAACCTATGTGCAAGAGCAGGTCATTGCTCCTCAAGAAGATCGAATTGCCGCGCTATTAACAGCCGTCAATCATGCTACCGAGCATTTATCCACCAAAAGTAAAGTTGCTTTTAATGATAAAGAATTGGATTTACTGGCGGAAAGTATTGCACATGTTAACTTTACTAGCATTTTGGAAAATGACGAGGATAATATTTTATCTATTTCTCGTTCGGCTTCTAAAGTCACCGATTTGATGAGTGCAGAATCGTTTAATGTCTTATTCAAATCGCAGGCAGAAGATGTGGAGAGTTTGTCTATTAATTTGGCGAACATAGAAGATTACATCATTCAATCTTCCTACCTCTCTCCTTTGCATAAAAGTATGCACAATTTGGCGGTTGTTTATAATGGTAATTCGGAAGAGATTTACAACCTTGCCAACTTAATTAAGCACATTATTGATGAATCTGTTCATAATAAGGACCACAGTTATTATGAAAGCATTGTAGAAGAAGTTCAACAGCGCATTGAACAAGCCAACAGTAAATTAGAGAACAGTGCTGCAACCTTCAACCACTCTGTCAATACCAATTTGCACAACACTAGTGTAGACTTAAATATCCGTACGATTATTGAGTCGATTGACTCTTATTCGGGTGCTTCTCAAAAACCAATTATCACCAATAGATTTCAAGATTGGTTTAATCAAAAGAAAAAAAGCACGGCAACAATTTACCACAATGGGCTTGATTTTGTTGCCCAACGCAAACGAGATATTAATACCCTGAAATTTGACAGCAAGCATTATCAATATCTTAATAACATCGAGCAAACGAGTAACTTTATGGCTGCTTTGAGCATCCAAGCTTCCGCAGAACAGGAATTGCCCTTTTATTATAAAAAACTCTTTACAGGCAGTCACTTGAACAATGTGAATTCGAGTAGTAGAGCCAAGGAATTGAGCATTGCTCAAAACGCCATTCAACGAATGGATCAAGGCACTAGTGGAGCCATTATTGTTATTGGTGCTTCTTTATCTGGAAAAACCTTCTTTACAGAAACGGTTGCCAAGACCTTAATAAAAAAGGAAAAATACTACATTAATCCGCCTTCTAAGCAAAAGTTTGATGCCACCGATTTGCACAAAGCCTTTCAAAAAACCTTTAGCAAAGCTGGAACGACGGAATCTATTCTTAATCAACTCGATCAAAAAACAGTCTTGATTTTTAACGATATTGAAGAATGGTGGGTAAAAAGTCCAGATGGTAGTCAAGCAATTAATTACTTGTCGAAGATCATTGAAAACTTTGGCAATCGACATTATTTCTTATTGAATTGTAGCTTGCAAAGCTTTCATATCATCCGCAAAACCTCCAATTTAGAAAAGAATTTATTATCGACTATTATCATGTCTCCTGCTAGTAAAAGTGAATTGAAAGACATCATTTTAAATCGTCATAAAACGGCTGGTGCAGCACTTTGGTTCAAAGATAATTTGGTAGATAGTAACAAAAAAGTAGATGTGCTGTTGAATGACATTCATCTAAAAACCAAAGGAACGATTGGAGTTGCTTTAAATGCTTGGGTGTATAACATCCAAAAAAACGAGGAAGATAAATTGATCATTCAAAAACCTACTTCTTTGAGTTTTCCTAATATTAAAGATCCAAATTGGAAGATTATTTTGTATCATATTTTGATTCATAATCGACTAAAAGAAGGCGATCTTCAGAAAATATTTGGCTCCAAGAAACCAATGGGAATTCCTGGAACGCTTAAAGAAATGGACAAGGCAGGTTTGATTTACAAACAGTCACAGGGAACCTATGTTTTGAATCATCACGCTAAGTATTATGTAGAAAATTGGCTCACAGAATTAAAAATCTTAAACTAAAAAATATGCGCTCTCTAGAAAACATACCTGTTTCAGATATTTTAACCTTCTTGGTGGCAGGTCTTATCATCGCTGTAGTGTTTAATATTATTAACAACTACATTATTCCTTTTATTAAGGAGCGTCAAGCAACGACTCTAAAGTGGTGGCAGCGCATTCAAATCATTATTTGGGTTTTGTTTGTGGCGCTGTTTTATATCAAAATGTTACAAGCTAATCTTATTGTGACTGTCATTTTATCTGTTCTCGTGTTTGGAATTGGTTTCAATTATTGGCGAAATGTCTTTGCTGGAATTTTGATTAAGTTTAGCAATCAATTTCGAGCAGGTGACATTATTTCTGCCGATTTTGCACAAGGTCAATTGTCTGCCATTAACTTATCACAGACCAAATTAGTAAACGAAAAAGGGGAATTGGTCGTCATTCCTAATGCAAAAATCAGAACGGCTGTTTTAAAACAATTGTACAAAAAAAATAACGTTCAAACACATTCTTTTAAGGTTCAAGTAGCCGCAGATCAACGTTCTGAAGACTTGTATCACTTGGCTTTAAACTGTCCTTACATCTCTGCTAATCAAACGATTAATATTGAAAAGAAATCAAGTGCTGAATATTTGATTCAGGTTTCTGTGATTGATAATAGTTTTGTGGATAAGGTGAATGCTTATTTTGAAAGTGTTTTGGGTGCTGTCAATGTATAAAACCCCATAAGACTACTTTTGAAGTGTAGGTAAAAGGATAGAAATTACACCTAAAATTAGCATGAAAAAATTAAAATATATTGCTCTCCTCAGTTTTGCCCTTTTAAGTTGGACTGCTTTTATTGGCTATGGTTTTATTGATGGTTTTTTATTAAAACCGATTACTTCTGAAAATACTTCGGAGGCATTTATTGAGGCTGCTAAAGAAAAAATAGAGCAAGAATCTGTTGGAAATTTTGCCATGACCTTAATCGAGGATGGAAACGTTTCAAAAGATTTCTTTTACTCCATAGATAAGCCTGTAAATGCACAAAGCCTCTTCCCTGTTGCTTCCATCAGCAAATGGATAACTTCTTTTGGCGTTTTAAAATTAGTAGAGCAAGGTATATTAGATTTAGATCTCCCAATTGACACCTATCTTACAAGATGGCAACTTCCCAAAAGTGAATTTGACAATCAAATGGTTACGATTCGAAGATTGCTTTCTCATTCCTCTGGCTTGGTGGACGATCTTGGTTATGAGGGTTTTACTGCTAATGATACCGTACAAACGATTGAAGAATCTTTAATCAAAGCAGCTGATGCGCCTTACTCGGATGGTATTGCAATTGTTGGTTACGAACCTGGCAGCCAATATATGTATTCGGGCGCTGCTTATACCATTTTGCAATTAATAATTGAAGAAGTTACAGGTCAATCCTTTCAAGATTACATGACCCAAGCGATTTTTGAGCCTTTGGGAATGGAAAATTCTACTTTTGTTCTTTCTGAGAAACCCAATTTAAGCTTAGTAGATGTCTATAAAGAGGATAAAACTAAAAGACCCTTTAATACATTTACCGCATTGGCGGCTGCTTCCTTATTTACTTGTACAGCCGATTTGTCAAAGTTTTTAAACGCCAATGTGTCCAACAACAAGGTGCTTTCCAGAGAATCTATCACAAAAATGAGCACGCCTGAAACCTTTATAAATGGGATGGGCATTTATGGTTTGGGACCACATATTTATAGTCAAAACGATCCAAATTCTAACATTATAGGACATGATGGTAGTGGTAATAATGCAATTAATACAGCCGCAAGAATTGATTTAAACTCTAAAGATGGCATCATCATTCTAGAAACAGGCAATTACAACATAGCGTCTTCTATTGCAGATGAATGGCTTTTTTGGAAAGCTGGCATTGCTGATTATGTGGTCATGCAACGGAATAAGTCTTATTTACTGACCTTGTTGGGCATTGGTTATGTTGTTATTCTTGGTTTGTTTGTTGTTGTCATTTGGAGAAGGAGGAGGAATACTTACTAACTCATTTACGCAAGAACATTTTAGATAGTATTGAACTTGCTTTTACTTAAAAAATATTGTTTTAATGCTTAATTTTGAATGTTGAATGCCTTTTGGTTAAAAATAGGGCATTCAACATTAAAAATTCAAAATTAAACTATATTTATTGAGCTGTTTACTAGTTTTAAGCAGCCTAATTAATTTTAGTTCGCTTTGCTCATGAGCGCTGCGCTTTAAGTTCTGCGTAACATCAGTTACTAATTAAAGACCTTAATTGAATAATTAAAAATCGTACCTGATGCACCTTAAAGCAATAAACGTTTACCTTATTCTATTTTTTGCCTTTCTTTCTTATAATTCATTCGCACAAGCAAGCAAAATATATAGCTCACTCTCTGAGGCTTTATCTAATCCTAATGAAGTATACATACTCAATTTAAATAACCAAGACTTAACAAGTATCCCTCCTCAGATTTCAAAACTAAAGCATCTAAAGGTCTTATATTTAAGTCACAATAAAATTCAAACCTTATCAACAGCGCTATTTAGCTTAAAAAATCTAGAGCGTCTTTTCTTGTACGATAACCAAATTACAAGCTTGCCTCAAGAGATAAGCAATCTTAAAAAACTTACTTATCTAAATTTGATGTCAAATCAATTAGATTCTATCCCTAAATCAATCGGGAACTTAGTACAACTTCAAAATTTGGATTTGAGTGATAACAAACTAAAAACTTTACCAGCCTCTATAGGTTCCTTATCCAATCTTAAATTCTTCTACCTTAGAAAAAATAACATAGAAAAATTACCGGTAAGCATTGGAGCACTGTCATCCTTAGAACGATTAGATTTAAGTGCCAATAAGATTAAAAAATTGCCCTTGAGTTTTGAGCAATTGAATAAACTAAAATACTTGCACCTTGCCGTAAATGAAATTGTAGAAATTCCTCAGATAATCTGGACTTGTAACGGTTTACTTCGTTTAGACTTTTCTTATAACAAAATAACAGCCGTATCAGATCGTGTTGTACAATTGAAACAACTTCAAGATTTAATATTTAGAGGCAATCCTTTGGCAGCACTTCCCGAAGTTATGGGAACTATGGATAGTTTAGAGTACCTAGAATTATGGTCGAAAGATCCTATAACACTCCCCTTATCTCTTGCCTCATTAGAAAAACTTCAAATAAAGGTTGATTGGGCAAAAGTTAAAAACAAAAAAGAGTTTTTATCCAAAAAAAAAGCTGC
>CALDEP010000157.1 GCA_937942475.1 uncultured Aureispira sp. | reverse complement strand
TTAATTCTAACCTTCTTCTTCCGTTATATGCGTCCACTAATCGAAAATGGATATATTTATATTGCGGCTCCACCGTTGTATCAAGTAAAGAAAGGAAAACGTGCGATCTATTGTTGGAACGATGCAGATCGTGATCAAGCAATTGTTTCTTTAGGAGGTGATAATAATAATACAGTAAATATTCAACGATATAAGGGACTTGGAGAGATGAATGCAGAGCAATTGTGGGAAACGACAATGGATCCTGTTTCTCGTACCTTGCGCCAAGCGACTATTGAGGACTTTGAATCTGCTGATGCAACATTCTCAATGTTAATGGGGGATGAAGTTCCACCACGTAGAGCATTTATCGAGGAGAATGCAAAATATGCAAACGTAATCATTTAAGAAAAATACGGAAAGCTGCTTGAAATAAATTCAAGCAGCTTTTTTTTGCCCAATACGCAAGGACGATTACTTAAAGTTTATCTAAAACAGCTCCATTATGCACGCAGGAAGACGGTATTCTCTTTTACACACCTTACTTTGGACTAGCAAGTACATTGCTGTTTTTGCACTTTGGGCTATTGTTGTTGTTACTTTTTATACTTCTTTTGAATTTAAATGGATTGGAGTTCCTTGGTTACCAATTGCTTTGGTTGGTACAGCCGTTGCCTTTTATTTGGGCTTTAAGAACAATGCTGCTTACGATAGACTTTGGGAAGCTCGAAAAATTTGGGGCGGAATTGTGAATTCTAGTAGAACGTGGGGAATTATGTCCCGCGATTTTGTAACGAATGAATACGCAAACGAACGCTTGTCTCAAACAGAATTACAAAAGATTCACAGTCGCTTAATTCATCGACATATTGCTTGGCTGTATGCCTTGACCTTTCAACTAAGAGAGCCCAAACCTTGGGAACACAACAATGGAAAGTCAATGAAGAATAGAATTACTTTTGATACAGATGCCAAACCAGAACGCTACGATTATTTGAAGCAATTCATTTGTACAGAAGACTTTACATACATTAGTACTAAACAAAATCGTGCCGTACAGTTGCTAAGTTTGCAATCTAAAGATCTAAAAGAGCTTAAATCAAAAGGATTGATTGATAACTTTCGACACATGGAAATGAAAAAATTACTTGAAAAATTCTACACCTTGCAAGGACAATCTGAGCGAATCAAGAATTTTCCTTTTCCTCGTCAATATGCTTCTGTAAATGTCTTTTTTGTTTGGTTGTTTATCTTCTTATTGCCTTTAGGAATGGTCAATGAATTTAGCCAAACTGGAGGCTGTTTTATTTGGATGACCGTGCCTTTTTCTGTCCTTGTATCTTGGGTATTTCACACCATGGAATTGATTGGCGATTTTAGCGAAAACCCATTTGAAGGTTTGTTTAACGATGTTCCAATTACGGCTCTGTCTAGAACGATTGAGATTGACTTGCGAGAAATGTTAGACGAAACGGATTTGCCCGTTCCAATCAAACCTATTCCAGAGTTTAATATATTGCTGTAGCTAAATTATTATTCAAATAGGAAGAAAAAAAATCCTGCGTAACATCAGTTTTTAAGTATAAATGGGCTTATGATAATTCTAGAAATCACTGAAACGTCCAAGCCAAAATTCGACTCTTCTTATTTCCTTGCCCCATAGGAATTGTTTTAGGAGCAGTTATGCCCACTTTTTTTAAGGTTTTGTAAAGCGTTTTGAGATGTGCTTCTTTAGAAACCAAAGAAGTAAACCAACGAATAGAGCTTGCAAAGTCCTTGCTTTGTAGAATCATATTATTAAGAAACTGTAACTCACCACCAGTACACCACAACTCATGTTCTTGCCCACCAAAATTTAAGCTTGACTTTTGTCCTTCTTTTTGACCTAAGTTTTTCAATTTTCTAGTCGTGCCCATAGCAGCTTCTTCTGCTGAACGATGGAAAGGAGGGTTGCAAATAGAGAGCTCAAAGTACTCTTTTTCAGGTACAACACCTTCAAAAAGTCGTTCCGATTTGGCTTGCCAACGCAGTTCTATATTCGCACGTAGGTTCTTATTATTTAGAATAATATCATGTGCATTTTTAAGCGCAATTTTACTGATATCTGTTCCAACAAAAGACCATCCATACTCTTTGACGCCAAGGATTGGGTAGATACAATTGGCACCGACTCCAAGATCCAAGACGCGAATTTTTTTCCCTTTAGGAATGTTTCCTGCTGCATCATTGGCTAATAAATCAGCTACATAATGGATGTAATCAGCACGTCCAGGAATAGGAGGGCAGAGATAGTCTTTTGGAATATCCCAATTTTGAATCTTATAATAAGAACTTAACAAGGCTTTGTTCAAAGCTTTGACAGCAGCAGGATTAAAGAAATCAATAGAAGTCTTTCCATGCTTATTTACAAGCAGAAAGGCTTCCAACTTGCTGTTGTGTTCCAACAGTTGTTTGAAGTCGTATTCTCCTTGATGCTTGTTGCGAGGATGTAAATTTGTGGTCTTTTTTTTATCGGTCATTGCTTTGTTCTTCTAACCTGTTTTCTTTAATAAGGTCAGAAATTTAGCTCATTTCTTGGCTAAATTGCTGTGTATCAAAATAAACGTGTAAAGATTGAATGAGGTTGTTTTTTATGGTATACCATTCACTAACCTCTAAGGTAATCTTATTTTTAGAAGGCATCTCTACCTCAATAGAAACCCTTGTAATGACTAAATCACCCGATTCAATAATATGATGAACGGTATAGTTTCGAATAGAGGCAAAGAAAGGTTGATTAATCGCTATAAATCCAGCTTTATCATTTATTTGTGCTAATGGAGCGACTAAAAGAACATCTTCAGCGATTAAATTTATCCAAGCATCAGAATGTGCCAACATACTTTCTTTAAATTGCTCGAATACTTGTAAAGGCGAATTTGTCATGCTTAAAATTTTTAGTGTGTGTGGAAATAGATTAATACCTAGCTACGCTGCTACTTATTCGCTATGCTCATGAGCGCTTTGCTTAGAGTTCATGATCGTGTAGAACCCAAAGGCTCAACGTAGTTAAATCGTATTAAATTGATTAGATAGCTAAAAATAAAATATTCAAAGCAGTCTCCCAATATATCGTATAGATAATTGTTTAAAAATTACAATAATCTTCCACGCCATTCAATTCCGCCCATCGAGCAGACAATAGTTTTGCATAATCAATATAAAACAAGCCATAAGAACCCAAACTAAAACCATCGTTCGCCTCTACCAAAATCGTTTCGCCCTGCTTGGTAACACCTACATCAAAGGCATAACCATTTGGCGCATTTTCATAGGCTTGAGGAATGGCTTCGACTACTTTATAATCAAAGTGCTTGCGCCAATCGCCTTTGTAGGGACGAACGCCAACAATGCGATTATAACGAACAAAACAACGCCACTCCGTCTCAATTTCTAGCGCACCCGAAACCCAAACAGGAACATCCATTTCACGGTCACCACAGCCAATTAAATCTGTGGTTCCATTCACGACACGCCCCGTAAACTTCTTTGCAAAGTCTTTCGGTTTTACAAATTGACCCCATTCAGAAGGGGTAGACGCAATGGTATTAATAGTCGATTCTTTTAGAGGGCGCTTCAAGAATTGGCGCAAAGAAGTCGGATAATCCAAGGGTTTGGGCGCCTCAATTCCATGTCGCTCCAAGGCTTTGTAAATTGCGCCAATTCCTGCCACAACCACCGCATCTTGTTCTAAGTGTTCAATTGCCTCAATGGTTTTAAAGTTTACAATTTCAAAACCCATTCTACGAAAACCTTCACAGGCAATGTAGCAATTGATGTTTAAGCGTTGACTCGTGTCTCGGTGTTGTATGTATGCTTTCATGGTTATGATAATAATTATTATAAATCAAAAACAAAGGGTGAAAAAACTCTAGTTCGATGCCGATCAACCGAACTGGCATTAATAAATAAGGTATCGTTTACTTGTCGTTGCCCTCTATTTTCGTGAATGTGCCCACAGAGCATGATTTTGGGCTTCTTGCGATGAATGGTTTGGCGCAAATTTTCGCAACCAACTGTGCTTCCATCCAAAATGGTATCCAAAATGTTTTTTGGAGGACCATGTACCATTAAAATATCTACATCTTCAGGAATCAAATCCCAATGTTGTTGAATTTCTTCGCCTCTTATTTTGTTAAACGCCCATCGCCTTCTTGGAATAGGGGTGATGGGAGAACCCCAAATCTTCAAGCCGTTGATTTCTATAGATTCTTCATTCAAATAATGCACGCCTTCTGGAAGGATGGCTTGAATTTCTGCACTCGATTTTTCTTCAAAATAGTAGTCGTGATTGCCTGCAATAAATACCTTGTAAGGATGTGGCTGTGCTGCAAACCAATTCAAAAAATCATGCACTTCCTCTTCTGTTCCCTTGATAGAAACATCTCCAGCATGTAAGAGTACATCTCCCGTAGGAATTTTTAAACGATGGTGCAAATTGTGGGTGTCCGAAATGGCAACAATTCTCATAATTAGACGGTTTGTAAAAGATGAAAAAATACCATGCTCCTTTAAATCAAATGTATAAAACTCGATTTGGACCATCGTCCCATAACAACAGCCTTTTACAAAAAGTTCCTTTTTAGGAATTATTATTAATACCTGATATTACGCAGAACTCTTTTATTCCTATAAAGAACCCGAAATTTGCTTCTTGAACCCTTGTTTTAATTTTTAATATTGAATGCTAAATTTTTAATGCTAATGCTACTATAAAGCCTTCAATATTAAAAATTTAGCATTAAGAATTAAGAAAATTTGATACAAGAACATTGGTTTTTTGTCAGCCTAATCAATTGTTTGCGTAACATGAGTTAACAAATCAACAATGACTATCGAAACTCGCTAATTACTTTGATTTTGCCCACAATATTAGCATTAAATTCATCCATTTGTTCCGCAGGAACCCACAATTCATTGTGCTGATGTGCACCTACATTTTGTACTTCAAATTGCTTCAAAAAGGACTGCTTAACCTCAAATTCAGTGACATAACCAATGCCATACTGTTTGACATTCCAATCTTTAGTAATTTGAGTCGCATAAGCTTCATTCATGACAGGATAAAAGAAGGGTTGCTCTGGTTTTCGAGGAGGAAAACCACTGTAGTCAAGCTCTTGTATTAAGAACAACTCTTTGTCATTAATTGGGCGGTATAGAGTTGTTGTTGAATTTTTCATCTTGGGTTATTTTAAATATAAAAACGCTATAAAAGTGAATTCATAATACACTAGGAGTGTCTAAATAGTTCCTTGCTTATTAT
>CALDEP010000156.1 GCA_937942475.1 uncultured Aureispira sp. | reverse complement strand
AGTTCTAAAAAGCCTTCTACATTTTCTTTGAATGCTAATTCTACTTGAAAAATGCCTTGACTTGGGTTGGGATAAAGATGAAACGTTTCTAAACTGGCAATTTGATTAATTCCAACGGAAATGGTCACCGAATCACTAATCACACAGCCGTTAGCATCTGTTACGGTCACAAAATAAGTGGTGGCAAACAATCCTGTTGCCATAGCTGTCGTTTGATTATTCGCATTGGCACTCCACAAATAAGTGTAAGGAGCTGTACCGCCTGTTGGTTGCGCTGTAGCCGTCCCATTATTATTATTAAAAACTATTAAATTCAAGGAATCTGTACCAAAGATATAAGCGGTATCAGTCCATGAACAACCTGTTGTATCACTTACCTGCACAATATAAAAAGATACCGTATCCAAAACGCCGTCTCCATCTACATCGTACACATTCACTGGTATGCCAGTAATCACCGAATCTGTAGAAAAAAGAGCGCCACTAAAACTTGCATACCACAAATAAAAAAGACTGTCTATCGGGCTGTTTACTTGAACACTTGCCATTGCATCTGCCGTTCCATAACAACTTTCACTGCTTGTGGTGATAGATGTTGTTGGGGTTTCTATCATATAGGTAAAAATTTCTTGACAACCTTCTGCATCTACTATAGTTACGGTATAACTCCCTGTACTTAATCCCACTAATGGATTACCTAAATTACCATTCGACCAAGTATATGAAACTAACATAGTGTTAAATCCTCTAACACTAATGGCTCCATCTTGCCTTCCTACACAGCTTACATTCTGAACATCTTCGGTTACAAGAATCGAATCTCCATCTGCTATAGTAATCGTATCTGTTGCCGTACAAGCATTCATATCTGTAACGATGACGGTCACCTCACCTGCTTCTAAATTAGTAGCAGTTTGTCCTGTTTGACCATTAGGATCTGTCCACACATAAGTATAAGCACCATTACCTCCTGTAGTTGTTACCACACTAGCAACACCATTACTCCCTCCTGGACAAGTTACCTCTTGTTGAACAGTTGCACTCACGATTAATTCATTAGGCTCTCCTACTGTTCCTGTTAATACTAGGTCGCAATTACTAGCATCTGTTATAGTGACATTATAAGTTCCTGCTGAAAGGCTGTCCGCCACTATTCCTGTTTGTATAGGATTTGTTCCCCAAAGAAAGGTGTAAGGTGGAGAACCACCAGCAGTTACAGTTCCTATCTCCCCCGTATTACCTCCATAACAGAGCGCATCTGCGGATGTAGTATAACCACCAAGTGTTGGTATAGTAACTTGTGTTATGTTTATACTATCGCTTTTTACACAGCCATTTCCATCTGTAACGGTTACGAAATGCGTCCCATTTCCCAAACCAACGACTCTTTGAGTCGTCGCTGAGTTCGACCATAGATAAGTAAAGTTACCTGCCCCTCTTGATACATAAACCTCTGCTTCACCTCCACAAATGTTATCAACAACAACAATAGAATCAATACTAATAGAATCTGGATCCAATAGAGAAACAGGATATTGAGCTTCACAATTATTCCCATCTCTTATAAATGCCGTATAACTTCCTCCCAATAGATTATTAAAACTCCCTAGAGAACCATATGTATTTCCTTGCCCTGGTCCCAACAATTTATATTCATAACCAGCTCCACCTATCGTTCCTGTTCCTGCGGTCGCATTCACTAAAATCTGTCCATTTGCATCCCCATAACACAATGGATCTACGGACATAACCGTTCCTGCTAAGGGTACTGGATTTACTATTGTAATACAAGTATCTTCTTGACAACCTGCCGCATCGGTTACTGTTACGCAGTAGAATCCCGCTATTACGCTACTTATATTTGCTGTATTTTGACCTAAAGGACTCCAAACATAGGTGTAACCTCCATTTCCTCCAGACACAACAACTCCAACACTTCCATCAGATGCGCCAAAACAACTTATCGCTGCCCCATTATAATTTGAAAGAATTTGAGGATTAACGGTCAATGCAACTGGCTCTGCAATTATAGTAGAATCTACTACTATTGCCCCAACCGCATCAATTACCGTTATCTGATACGTTCCTGCCAATAGATTTGTAATCGAGTTCGTTGTCGCTCCAGTACTCCACAAATAGGTATAATTAGGCGTTCCTCCACTAGCCAAAGCTTGTGCTGTACCTGTTGCCGTATTATTACATAGGGCATCTGTAGACGTAAAGGCTACCGAAAGTTGAGCCACACTATGCTGGCTTAGCAATAATAACAATACAAAAAATAAGTGTTTCATAGTTTTAAAATTTCAAGGTTTATTGATACAAATAAAGGTAAACATTATCGTAATTCTATTTTAATTTTATGTTCTCAATTGCATTTCTCCTCAATCCTTTGTAAATTGCTAGTTTAAGGCTTAAAATTATAACGTTTACCAAAGAAGAAAATAACATACAATACCTATAAATATGAAAACAAAAAAAGAAATTGTCGATAATTGGTTGCCGAGATATACGGGCACAGAATTGGATGAATTTGGAGATTACGTTCTATTAGTAAACTTTAGTGGTTATGTAGTAGAATTTGCTGAAATGCACAACGTAGAAATTAAAGGCTACGGAAAAGCCATGCAAACGGCTACTGCCGATGGCATTACGATTATTAATTTTGGAATGGGGAGCCCTAATGCTGCTACCATCATGGATTTATTAACAGCAGTGCATCCAAAGGCTTGCTTGTTCTTAGGGAAATGTGGTGGTTTGAGAAGCGACAAAAATAAGGTGGGTGATTTAATTTTACCAATCGCAGCAGTTAGAGGGGAAGGAACGTCAGATGATTATTTCCCGCCAGAAGTACCTGCTTTACCGTCTTTTGCCTTGCAAAAAGCGATTTCTACCACCATTCGTGATCATGACATGGATTATTGGACGGGAACGGTTTATACGACTAACCGTCGTGTTTGGGAACACGATCAAGAATTCAAGGATTATTTGCGTGCCATTCGATGTTTGGCAATTGATATGGAAACGGCTACTTTGTTTATTACTGCTTTTCGTAATAAAATTTCTGCAGGAGCCTTGTTGCTAGTTTCGGATATGCCAATGACACCAGAGGGCGTTAAAACATCAGAAAGTGACAATGCCGTTACGAGTACTTTTGTGAATAGACATTTAGAGATTGGTATTAAATCGCTTAAACAATTAATCAATAATGGTCTAACGGTTAAACATTTGCACTTTTAGGAACAGTACAACTGGGATTAAAAAAACAAAAACTAAGGGCATGTGCATAAAACCGCATGTCCATTTTTTATGCGTTTTTATAAATTTCCCTACCTTTGTAGTGTTTAGAGCTTGTTGGGGATTTAAAACGTTTAAAACCAAAGGTTTTTGCGAAAACGAATTGGTTTCAGGCTAGAATGTTGTGTATTTTTGAGTGGGATAGCCTTAGCTATCGCTCACAAAAAAGGTGACATTGTAGTAAAAATCAAACGTTTGCTGCTTGGGATTAAATCCCCAACAAGCTCTTAGTAAAATAGATTTATAAAAACACGGATTTGAAGCGTTTTTTTCAGTCCAACAAGCACCTTAATAAAATGAAATTCCATATAGAAATCATTGTTGACATTTCTTTTGCCAAATTATTAGACTTATTTGAAAATCCTGAGAATTTAAAAAAATGGCAACCAAACGTGATCAGTTTTACGCCTTTGTCTGGACAAATAGGACATGAGGGTGCGACTGCTGAGATTCGTTACAATATGGTTATCAAAGAAATCGTGATGAAAGAAACGGTTATCAAACGTAATATTCCAGATGAGTTCGTTTTACGTTATGACTCTGATGGGGTTAGCAATACGGTAACCAACAACTTCAAAGAAATTGCGCCTAATAAGACGCGTTGGATCATGGAAAATAACTTCCAATTTAAAGGGCTTATGAAATATGCTGCTTTGGCGATGAAAGGTATTTTCAAAAAGCAAACAGAGATGACGATGGAGCGTTTTAAGAAGTTTGCAGAACAAATTTCTAAAGAAGAAGCGTAGGGTATTTGAAGATTTGAAAATCACTAGCATAAAGGTATTTTCAAATCTTCAAATTCTCAAATAAGAACATGTAATATTAATTATTCTAATCAACATTCAGATGAAAATCGTACTTACGTCTTGCCTTCTTAGCATTTCAATTCTTTGTTTTGGGCAAGCAACTAAGCTTGATTTGAATAATATTACCATTGCTCGTGATACTTGGGGCGTTCCACATATTTTCACTAAAACAGATGTTGAAGCTGCTTATGGCTTGGCTTGGGCACATTGTGAAGATAATTTTGAGCAAATTCAAGAACCTTTCTTAGCTGCCAAGGGAATGTTGGGTGCTGTTTTGGGAAAAGAAGGCGCTTTGTTTGATGCGGTTGGTTTTTTGATTGATTCTAGAAAGATTGTAGAAGAAAAATACGAAAGTACTTTTTCTCCAAAATTCAAGAAAATGTTAGAAGCCTATGCCAGTGCGGTCAATCGTTATGCAGCCTTGCATCCCAAGGAAATTCGACACAAAAAGCTGTTTCCTATTTCGCCAAAAGATATTGTGGTTGCTTACAATATTTCTACTTCTCTGATTTCTAACATTCAATTTAATTTAGGTCGATTGTTTGAAGCCAATCTAGAGCCCATTACATCTAGCAATCAAAAACCATTGACGGCTGGCTCGAATGGAATTGCCATTGCGCCACACAAAACCAAGGAAGGAAAAACATTTTTAGTTTCTAATTCTCATCAACCTTTACGCTCTTATTTATCTTGGTACGAGGTGCATATTCACACTGAAGAAGGCTGGAACTTTACGGGGGCTACTTTTTGTGGTGGCATCACGCCTTTTGTGGGAACAAACGAGCATTTGGGTTGGACACATTGTGTGAATTACAACGATTATTCGGATGTTTTTGAGCTAAAGATGCATCCTACAGAGCAATTAAAATATAAATTGGATGGTGAATGGCTGGATTTAGAAGAGCGTGTTTGGAAAGCTAAAGTCAAAGTTTCTTTTTTAAGGATTGGAATTAAGAAAAAATTCTATTGGAGCAAATATGGTCCTGTTGTCAAAAACAAAGCTGGTTTTTATGCCCTGCGTTTTCCTTCCAATATGGTTATTGGAGCGCCTGAGCAATGGTATCACATGAATAAGGCAACGAACTTAAAAGAATTTAAAGCCGCTTTAAATCGTCAAGAACAACCTAGTATTAGTACTACTTATGCCGATAAAGAAGGCAATATTTTATTTGTTGATAATGGCTTGTTCCCTTATCGAGATCCAAATTATGATTGGAGGAACATCGTTCCAGGAGATACTTCTGCAACTCTTTGGGCACCTAAATTTATGCCGATGGATAGCATTCTAATGGTAGAAAATCCTCCTTCTGGCTATGTTTTTCACATGAATGGCAGTGGATTTAACTCTACTTCGGATGCAGACAATCCCAAGCCCTCTGATTACAATCCAACAATGGGCTACATTACTAAAAACCTTCCAAGACAATTGCGGTTCAAAGAGTTGATGGCCAACTATGACAAATTGAGTTATGAGGATTTTAAAACCATCAAATACGATCAAAAACATCGTTTTCCGCTATACTCTCGAACCATAGAAAACTGGGATCTCATCCGACATCTATCTCCAGAAAAGTATCCAGAAATTGCTGCTACGATCACTGCCTTCTCAAAATGGGATGGCAATGCAGATATTAAGAACAAACAAGCGGCTATTTTTGTACTTTCTACGCTTTACATTTCAGAATATCGCACCAAACTTGGTATTGGCGACCTGGCAGGTTCTGTAGAAGAAGATATCTTAGCAGAAGCACTTTTATACGCACAAAAATACCTTTTAAAGCATTTCAAAAGCTTAGAAATAGAACTTGGGGACTTCCAAAAACACGTTCGAGGAGATAAAGTAATGCCTATTAGTGGCGTTGGCGAATCTATTGCTGCCATGTACACCGTTCCTTGGAAAAAAGGCGTTCGTCAAAGTGATTTGGGCGAGTCTTTTATTCTTTTTGCCACCTACAATAAAGAGGGGGTTGAAAAAATTGAAAGTATTAGTTGCTATGGTGCTTCCAACCGTCCTGATAGTCCACATTACAACGACCAAATGGATTTGTATATGGAGAAAAAAACGAAGGTAATGAGTTTGGATAAGGCGGCTATTTTGAAGGCA
>CALDEP010000155.1 GCA_937942475.1 uncultured Aureispira sp. | reverse complement strand
TAAACGACGCATTTTGTTTCAAAGAATTCTTCTTCAAAAAACTTACTCATCGGATAAATTTCAGTGTAAGCATCTTTACCCAAGGCTTTGGCTTCTTCGGTCGCTCGGTCAATTCCTTTCAGTGCCCAAATTCCATTTGGAGTACCGTGTTGATCGTTGTCGCTAATAATTCGATGCGTCCATGTCATCAATTTAGGTAAAACAGCAACGGCACGAGTGACTACAAAGTCAAATTTCTCTTTTAACTCCTCTGCTCTAGCTTGTTGTGTTCGAACGTTTTGAAGCCCAACAGCATCTGCAATTTCTTGCGTTACTCGAACTTTTTTACCAATAGAATCGACCAACAAAAAGTCTACTTCTGGAAATAAAATAGCCAAAGGAATACCAGGCAAACCGCCACCCGTTCCCAAATCCATCACTTTGCTCCCTTCTTTGAATTGAAAGACCTTCGCCAAACCCATAGAATGCAAAATATGATGGGGATAAATATTTTCAATATCTTTGCGAGAAATGACATTGATTTTGCTATTCCAATCAGTATACAAATCCCCCAATTGACTTAATTGATCAATTTGTAAAGAACTTAAATCAGGAAAGTATTTTAAAATGGTATCCATGTTAATCTATTGATATTTTGCGTAAAGCTGTGTAATTTTTTTAGCTAAAGTATGATCTTTTTTGGTAACAATATTGCCCTCGTCGTGGGTCGTTAGTTCAATTTCAACATTATTATAAACATTGCTCCAATTGGGATGATGCCCTTGTTTTTCTGCCCAAAAAGCAACTTCTGTCATAAAAGAAAATGCGCTAACAAAATCTTCAAATTTAAAACTAGCTTTCAAGCGATTGTTTGCTTCTTTAAACATAATTTATGGGATAAATGCTAAGCAAGCTTTTGCTAATTCAAGTTCATTAGGCGCTGCTGCTATGGTGAAGGAAGTGATGCCGATGTCAGTTAAGGCTTTGGCAGTAACACGACCAATACTAATAATTTTTTGTGTCGAATGATACGTCTTTTGATCAAAATAAGCGGTGACATTTAGTGGACTTGTAAAGACCAAAATATCAATAAAGGGAAGTTCAAAATCAACTTTTACCTCGTTTTGATAGGTGATCACATCACAAAAAGTAAGTTCTTGATCCAATAATTGCTGCACCGATTGCTTGGAATGTTGTGCTTGTGCAAAAACAACTTTTTTGCCTTTTGCAAGCCTTGAAAAAGCAAGTGCCGTTGCCTCTGGATGTCCTGTGCCTATAAATTGTGCTTGAATCTTATATTTAGACCATAAAAAATCAGCAGAGGCTTGCCCAATGACACCAATTGGTGGCAATTGTTCCAAATCATCTAACTGAGACAAGCAATAATGAATGCCTTTTTTACTATAAAAAAACAACCAATCACAAGCAGGCAATTGCCCAAACGGAAGCGCTTTAAATTCAATCAAAGAAAGCCCAATCACCTTGGCTTTGGGCGCAATCTGTTGTTTGAACACACTATCCTCTTCCAAATCTCTAGAAATAAACACCCTTGGCTGTGGAGCAGTTTGCATATCGAATTATAAATCTACTCCTTGTGTCAATTGTGCAAAAATAGTTTCTGCTAAATTTTTAGTCGTACTAGAAGACAAATTCACCACATTCAATTCTTGATCTAAACCGCCAGAAAGAATCGCACAAACATGATAATAACCCATGTCATCGGCTTCACAAAAAACGCCCAAAGGCAAGTGACAACCCCCATCCAACAACCTTAAAACCTTACGTTCTACATTCGTACATTGCAATACATCCGAACGATGAAGTTTACGTAGCGTTCTACGCACTTCCATGTTGTCTGTTTTTGTTTGCCAAGTCAGGACACCTTGCGCTGGAGCAGGTACAAATTCTTTAGGATTTAAGCGAATCATTTCAAAATCGCTCATATCTAATTCCAGTCGATTAATTCCAGCAATGGCCAAAAGAATGGCATCAAATTGTCCCTCTTTTAGTTTTTGTAAACGAGTAGGGACATTGCCACGAATATCTTTCAAGACAACATCTGGGCGAAAGGTCTTAATTAAAGCTTTGCGTCGAGCAGAAGAAGTCCCTACAATTGCATGTTCAGGCAATTGAAGTAATTTGCCTTGTGTGGCTGCTTCTTTGCGAATGACCAAACAATCTGCGGCATCTTCTCGGTAAGAAATTGCCGCCAAAGAAAGCCCTTCAGGCTGCGTTGTTGGCATGTCTTTCATCGAGTGTACGGCTAGGTCAATGGTTCCTGCCAATAACTCATCTTCAATTTCTTTGGTAAAAAAGCCTTTACCTTCAATTTTATCAAAACTCAAATGTTGAATTTTATCTCCCTTTGTTTTGATAATTTTTAATTCTGATTCAACCCCAATTTCTTTCAGGCGATCTTGTGTATAATATGCTTGCCAAAGTGCGAGTTTACTGCCTCTGGTTCCTATGATTAGTTTGTTCATTGTACGAAGTCTATTGTATGATGGATATTTCCAAGGCAAATTTATCTTTATTTCACGACTTCAAAGGAATATTCAT
>CALDEP010000154.1 GCA_937942475.1 uncultured Aureispira sp. | reverse complement strand
TTTATGAGTGATAATAAAATCCATAGAGCGCTTTTTGCGGTCTATGGATTTTTTCTTTTGATAGATTTTATTTCTTAGAACTTGCGTTTAAGCTCCATTTATTTTTTTGGTTAAAAACTAAAAAATTCATGAATTAATGAATTTTAATTATCATATTAATAGACCAAAATAATTAAAAGGATTGTGAAAGAATAAAAAAAAACTTATTTTTACATTGGTACTTATAGCAAAAAATATACTTAAAAATTAGGTCTAGATTTATACTAAAATAGATTTGATAAATCGTTTCTCAAAAATTAGAAAGAATGAAGAACAATAACTTATTTTTGGTTTTGTTGTCTTTATTGTGTTTAGGTTTCCTAAATACAGCAAATGCACAATGTCCAAATTGTACGATTGCTTTACCTGCGGGAATTCCAGCAGATACAATTCTGGTTGATTCCTTGCCTCCAGCATACAAAAATGCTTATTATGAAGAAGGGATGAGTTACCGTTTACCTTATACAACAGATCCTCTAGCAGCAGTTGCTCCTCCAGGTACAACAGTGCCAGCAGGAGTAAGTATTGATGATTTTACAATACTTAGTGTAACAGGTCTTCCTCCAGGTTTATCATGGCTAGGAGATCGTCCTGCGCCAATGGTTTATGACGAAGCAGCCCCACAAACTAGAGATGGCTGTATTACATTATGTGGCGTGCCAGGTGCCTCTGGGGTATTTACCATTAATGTGAATTTAGGGATTAGGATAGCGGGCTTTGTTGTCCCTTCTCCACCAATTCCATTAGAATTTATTGTTTTTCCTGATACGAATGCTTCTTTTACATTGGATACTTCAGGAGGATGTGCTCCTTTTGGTGCGATTATCAATAACTTGATACCAAGTAATGGAAATGCTGGTTTTTCTTATGCTTGGGATTTTGGAAATGGAATGACTTCTACTTTAGAAAACCCTGATACAGTATGGTATGATTTTAATATTACGAGTGATACGGTTGTAGCAATTACACAGCAAGTTATCATTGATACGTTTCCTTATTTGTTAGAATCTATCGTTGTAGCAACTGATCCAGGGAATACTTGTAATGATGACTTTGGATTTCCTCCAGCAGTAATTACAGGCGCTCCAGACATGTATATTATCATGATTGGTAATGGAGATACGGTAAATACAGATCCTAACTTTGCCTTGATTGGTAATACTCAAAATAATGAGTACCCAAGAGATACGATGGTTTTTCCTGGTCCTATTGAATTAGGAACTGGGCAAACATACAGCTTAGAGATATGGGATGACGATAGTGCCTTAGGTCCATTGGATAACGATGATCCTTGTGGTGCAGGTCCTGTTACCTTTAGTTCTGCTTTGGGAGTAGGAGTACATACTTTGACAAGTGGTTCTATGACAATTGAAATAACGCTTTCTCACTATATTGATACGATTAATTATGTAGATAGTGTGATGGTTCAATATTGTAATGTAAGCGTTGACCAGATCAAAAGTGTAGATCGTTCTTTGTCTGTTTATCCTAATCCAACATCAGATGCTGTAAATGTACAGTTTCAATTGAATGGTAGTGGTGAAGATGTAGACTTGATGGTGAGTGATGTATTGGGTCAAAGCGTTTATGTACAACAAATGAAAAACTTCAATGGTACTTATAATCAAGCAATTGATTTAAGTCGTCAAGCAAATGGAATTTATATTCTTCATTTACGTGTAGGAAGTGATGTGATTTCTAGAAAAATAGTTCTTCAGAAATAAAATGCGAAACCGCCTTTAAATAAAACTTGGTATCGTATTTGTAAAATAGATAAATAAACCATTCTAGCTTAATGTTTTAGAATGGTTTATTTTTTACAATTTATGATTTTATGAATTGTTAAAAAAAACAAAATTATTAAGCAAGTATCGTTGAACTAACCAAATACTTAAACAATATATTTAATCAAATAATGAAATTACACTTAACCGCTTTTCTACTCTGCTTTTGTTTTCTTACTTCAGTTACAGCACAAAACCCTGTAGATATTATTGACAAAATGCGTGCTGCTATCAAAAAGATGAATCAATCATCTTTTGAATTACATTCCAAAGAACGTTATGGAGACAAGTACGTTTACAAGAAAATGAAATTTCATATCCAAGAAAGCCCAAGAAAAGTCTATATGAAAGACATAGACAAAGGCGTGGAGTTGTTGTATGTTTCGGGTTGGAATAACAACAAGGCATATATTAATCCAAATGGATTTCCTTGGGTGAATGTTAGTTTAAATATTTACGATTCAAAGGTTGTAGCAGAAAACCATCACACGGTTGATGATGCAGGTTTTGGTTTTGTTAATGTCTTATTGGATGGTTTTGAATCAACAGGAAAAAAAGCTGGGAAACCAAGAAGTTCTCTCTACATGTACAAAGGGGAAGTGACTTATGAAGGAAAAGCTTGTTATAAGTTATACTTGTACCCACCGACTGAGTTTAAGTATATTTCTTATACAACCGATAGAGATCAAAACTTGATGCAGCTTTCTCGCAGAATTGTTGCTTCTGATTACTTGATAAAAGCAAAGAATAAATTATCTTATGCAAGAACGATCAAAAAGGGAACGACCTTGATGGTGCCAAGTAATTATGCAAAAAAAGTAATTGTTTATATCGACAAAAAGAATTACATGCCGATTGTACAAATGTTGTATGATGAAAAAGGCTTGTTTGAAAAATTTGAATATAAAAAGGTAGTTGCTTATCCAAAATTCCAAAGCAATGAGTTTACAACAGATTGTTCTACTTATGGTTTTTAGGAGTGACAATTTGTTAATTTAACTTAGATATCTTATCTTAATGGTTCTTACAAAAATTGTATTTGTAAGAACCATTTCTTTTTTTCGGGGTTTAGTGAGTAGCTTTTCTTTGTGAGAATAGTTAAGATGCAATAAGATCCACTAAATTTATTGTGTTCACCAAAGACAATAAATTAAAAAATCAATCAATCAATTTTTATATCATGAATACGACGACCGCAACAAATAAAAATTTAACAGCAGAAGAGGTGCAAACTATATTACAAGCACAACGAGATTATTTTGCTAGTAATGCAACCAAAGACTTAACGTTTAGAAAAAAGAAATTGGAGCAATTGAAGCAAATGATGATAGACCATGAAGTTGCTATTATGGATGCGCTGCACAAAGACCTACGAAAGCATGAATTTGAAGCTTATGCAACAGAAGTTGGTTTTGTTTTGGCAGATATTAATAAAGCACTCAAAAACCTTAAATCTTGGGCAAAGCCAAGAAAGGTGAAAACACCGCCATTTCATTATGTGGCAAGCAGCTATACCAAATCAGATCCTTATGGCAATGTACTGATTATTGCTCCTTGGAATTATCCTGTGCAATTACTGTTGGCACCATTGGTTGGAGCGATTGTCGCAGGAAACACGGCCATTCTAAAGCCTTCTGAATACGCCCTGCATACCTCTAATTTATTAACAAAATTAGTCAACGAAACTTTTGATGCACAGTACATCAAAATGATTGAAGGAGCAGTTCCAGAAACAGAATTGTTGCTCAATGAAAAGTTTGATTTTATCTTCTTTACAGGAAGTACGAATGTAGGTAAGATTGTTTACCAAGCGGCAGCAAAACAGTTGACGCCTGTCGCATTAGAGCTAGGCGGAAAGAGTCCTTGTATTGTAGACACGGACATTCATTTAGATTATACGGCAAAGAGAATTGTTTGGGGTAAGTTTATCAATGTGGGGCAAACCTGTATTGCACCAGATTACTTGTTGGTCGATCAAAAAATCAAAGATGCTTTAGTGGCAAAAATGAAGTTCTACATGAAAGAATTCTTTGGTGAAAATCCTAAGGATAGCGAAGCTTTGGGTAGAATTATTAATGAAGGTCATTTTGATCGCCTAAGTACTTATTTGGAACATGGCGATGTCATTGTAGGTGGACAAACAGATCGTGAAGAGAAGTATATTGCGCCAACTTTAATGGAAAATGTAGATCTAGAAAAAGGAATCATGCAAGATGAAATTTTCGGACCTATTTTGCCAATTATCGAATATGGAAATCTTCGAGACGCCATTGATTTTGTAAATTCAAAATCAAAGCCTCTAGCACTTTATATCTTTTCTAAGAATGATAAGAAAATTGATCGAATATTAGATGAAACGTCTGCTGGTGGGGTCTGTATTAACGACACCTTGATGCACATGGCAAATGGACATTTACCTTTTGGAGGGGTTGGAGACAGTGGGATAGGAGCTTATCATGGGAAACATTCTTTTGACCTATTCTCTCATCAAAAAGCGGTTTTGCATCGCTCTTTCTTAATTGAGGAACCAATTCGTTATGCGCCTTACAAATTCAGCTTAAAAATAATTAAAAAGATCATGGATTGGGCTTTGTAAGTTTAAAACACCGTTCTTGAAATACAAAAAAGACTCTAGAGAAATTTTCTCTAGAGTCTTTTTATATGTATTGTTAATTAGAATTAAAAATAGAATTAACAAACTAGCCATTTACTTTCTTATGATCTGCTAAGAATTTAGCCAATCCAATATCCGTTAAAGGATGATTTAACAAAGCTAAAATAGCGCTTAGAGGACAAGTTACCACATCAGCACCAACTTCAGCACATTTTACAATATGCAAAGGGTTGCGAATAGAGGCCGCCAAAACCTGTGTTTCGAAGCCATAAAAATTATAGATATGAACGATTTGATCAATCAAATCCATTCCATCCCAAGAGATGTCATCTACACGTCCAATAAAAGGCGATAGGTAAGTTGCACCAGCTTTAGCCGCTAGAAGTGCTTGACCAGCAGAAAAGACAAGCGTACAATTGGTACGAATACCTTTGTCTGAAAAATGCTTGATTGCTTTAATACCATCTTTAATCATTGGAACTTTCACAACGATATTTGGGTGCAATGCCGCTAAAGCTTCTCCCTCTTTGACAATACCTTCAAAATCGGTTGCAATTACCTCTGCGCTAACATCACCATCAGCGATTTCGCAGATTTTTTTGTAATGTTCTAATACAGCTTCTTGACCACTAATACCTTCTTTGGCCATTAGAGATGGGTTGGTTGTCACACCATCTAAAATACCTAAGTCATAAGCTTCTTGAATTTGCGCTAAGTTGGCAGTATCAACAAAAAATTTCATCTTGATTTGTTTTTGTAAGTAGTATGAATAGTATGAAAAGTATTGTAGCCTGTTTGGGTTTGAATAAATTTCGTTTTTTGACAACTCATGTGATAATATCTAAGCCTTACCTTTTCTAAACTATATGAGTCGTAAGTTTTAAGTAGAAAGTCGTATGTTTTTGTTTTGATAATAAAGAACCTACGACTTTCTACTTAAAACTTATAACCTGATTATAGCTCGGAAAAATAACCCATATTTTAAAACTCCACACAATTTACTGCATGAGAAGTTTGTCAAATAACCATAAATTTTAATAAACTCAAACCTTGACAGACGATTTATTTTTATAGACGATTGTTTTATGGCTCAAAACTAATGGTTTTTTATTATTCACCCTAATTTTAATTAAGTTTGTGTTCTAACAATTATTTATTCTATACCATATGATTGAAAAAACGAAACCTAAAAAGCGTAAAAAGGAAGCGATTTACGAAGCGGCAGCACAGCTGTTTAGAGAGAAAGGCTACAAGGCTGCTTCCATGAGAGACTTGGCGGAACGGGTTGATTTAAAAGTATCTAGTTTGTATAGCCATATTGGTTCAAAAGAAGAATTGCTTCAAAAGATTTGTTTTGATAATGCTCAATTGTTCGTGGAAGGAATGAATTTGGTGGAAGGGCAAGCCATTAGTACCATCGAAAAAATAAAAGCATTGATCGCACTGCATGTCGATATTGCCGTCAAAAATCCGACTTCTGTAACCGTATTTAACGATGAATGGAAGCATTTAACTAGTGTGGGCAAAAATTCTAATTTAAGCGCTTTTTTGAAACTTCGTAAAGATTATGAAAATCGGTTTCAAGAAATTATCATTCAAGGGATCAAAGAAGGAGCGTTAAAAAATATTAATTCTAATATTGCCCTCTATACTATATTAACCTCTGTTCGCTGGTTACACGATTGGTACAAGCCAACTCGAAGTATTCAACCTGAATTATTAAAAGAACAAATAGCAGGCTTGCTTTTGAATGGTTTAGCAGTTTGAACGCCCTGTTAAATTTCTTAATTTCTACTTCCTCTATACTTCGTGTAGATCACGTAGTCACAGCGCAGTTAAATCGTATTAGATTGATTATTAGGCAGATTGCTTTCATGTATTCAAAATACTAATGAGCTGATAACCAATCTAATGCAAGTTGTAAACTCCCAGCTTGTTTGGGAGATGTGTTTTTATGTTTTTTGCAAAAAAAACTAAACCACGGAGTAGCAGCGTAGCTAAACTCCACGAAAAGTATTAACTTCCTAGAACCTTTAGAATAATGAAGCTGTTTGTAATTAATGATTTTAAATAATATGTTTTTTTTAGAATTAAGCCTAACCTTTTTAAAAAGGGCATCGCCCTGACACTATTTCTAAAAAAAAACAAACAAAAGGAAAAAGGAGCATCGCTCCGACACCATTTGTCAGAGAAACAAAATTATCGAAATATAAAATAATACCTCTCTTCTCTTTCCTTCTCTACTTATCTTGATAACGTTTGAATGGGGGAAAAGCTAAGGCTCCTATTCAATTAAGTGTGATTCAATAAATCGCTCAATAGCATACTAAAAAATAGGATTCACATTTAATTATTACTTAGTTCTAAACTCCAATACAGTGTATTCAATGTCTACTAAAACAATAAATTATGAAAAAATATTTACTACTTCTGTTACTTTTTTTTGGAATCGGGAAGACCAATGCTCAAACAGTGGGAGTCATTAGTAACAGCCCTAATTCTTTTGCAGGCTACACCTTGTTTTCCCCTAATTCATCAACAAGTGCGTATCTTATTGATAACTGTGGTTATTTAGTGAAGGAGTGGTCTACCTCAACTCGACCTGGAGTATCAGCTTATCTGCTAGAAGATGGCAGCCTTTTGAGAACTGGAAAAACGAGTAATCCACTCTTTAATCAAGGAGGTGTAGGCGGAAAAGTACAGCGATTTGATTGGAATGACAATCTTATTTGGGATTATACTTTTTCGACAAATACATATTGTCAACACCATGACATTGAATATCTACCCAATGGCAATGTCTTAATATTGGCTACAGAAATCAAATCACAAGCAGAATGTATTGCAGAAGGAAGAGATTCTACACAATTGATTGAGGGGCAGCTTTGGCCAGAGTTTATTGTAGAAGTTAGACCCATTGGGATTGATAGTGGTGAAATTGTTTGGGAATGGCATTCTTGGGATCATCTGGTTCAAAATCATGACAGTACAAAAGCTAATTATCAGCCTACAGTTAGTTATCCAGGATTGTTTAATGTTAATTATAATAATAATGGAGGTAGAGCAGATTGGATGCATGTTAATTCAATTGATTATAACCCAGATTTAGATCAAATTGTATTGAGTAGCAAAGATTGGTCAGAACTTTGGATCATTGACCACAGTACAACAACGGCAGAGGCGGCCAGTGATTTAGGTGGAAATAGTGGCAAAGGAGGAAATTTAATCTATCGTTGGGGAAATCCTTCTACCTACAATGGGGCAGGATCAAGGGTATTGGAAGATCAGCATGATGTACACTGGATAGAGGCCTCAAATCCCGATTCAGGGAAAATTATGATTTTTAATAATGGTAGAACTAGAGGTTGGTCCTCTGTGGATATTATAGCTCCTCCTGTTGATGTGTTTGGGAATTATCAATTTACAAACAACAACTATGGTCCCAGTAATCTGCATTGGACCTATGTGGATACGATTGCACCAATTTTTTATGCTTTTAGAATCTCTGGGGCACATCAATTACCTAATGGAAATGTTCAGATCTGTGCAGGTACTTCAGGATATTTTTTTGAAGTAGACAGTATGAAAAATACAGTGTGGGAATACATTAACCCTATTCTCAACTCGGGAATAGCAACACAGGGGCAGATTCCAGGTTTACTCCAAAATACTGTTTTTAGAGCCTATCGTTACGGGGAGGATTATGCTGGTTTTAACGGACAGAATTTAATGCCAACCCTACCAATTGAACTGAATTATAATACAAATCATTGCAACCTCTATACGGATGTATCAGAAACAGAAATTACGAAAGAACCGCTTTTTAAAGTCTATCCTAATCCAGTAATAAATGATTTAACATTAGAGGTAGAGAATGAATTGATAGGTCAACTCTATTATTGGTATAATTCCTTTGGGCAATTACTTTATCAAGGTAGAATCGAAGGAACTCAAACGACAATCAAAACTAAAGGTCTAGAACAGGGAGCTTATATATTGTCCATTGGAAACGTACATTTTGAGAGAATTATATTGAGATAATTCTTTGCTAAAATGCGGGTCAATTTTTTTTTGTTAAAACATCTACTTCGGATGATTTGTGTTTGTAAAACTTAGTGCAATTTACTTTCTATGTAATTTATTGATAATCAATATTTTTTGAAATGTATTTTTTTTACTGAAAAATCAGTTTACTTTTATTGTTAATACTTTAGACATGCTTGATTTTTATCAAAAAATGAACTATTTTTGTCTTCTTATAAATTTAAACCTAATTTTAAACGAACAAAAGCATTATTTTAGGTTAGAATGATAAATTATTAGAAAGTAATTGAATTTATAAAGTAATTTCCTTCTGATAATATTGAATTTTAGACAACCTATATTTAGTGTTTTAATTAAAAAAAGTATGAATAAAATACAACAATTTTTTATTTTAACAATGTGCTCCTTAGCCATTTTTTCGCAATCTTCACAAGCACAAATTTTATATTCTGAAGATTTTGAAGGCACAGGAGGTGTAATGCCAACTGGGCTGACGATCATTGACAATGATGGCGCAGCAAATGCAGGAGTAGCAACGTTTGATTTGTGGACTCTTTCAGGAAGCACAGAAACAGCAACACTAGATTCTGTAGCAGCGGTAACTTCTTGGTTGGCGACAGCAGGAGCAAGCGATGACTGGTTGATTACACCACAAGTAGCTGGGATAGCGGCATCTACTACTTTATCATGGGAGGCAGTAGCTAGAGACCCTGCTTATGCAGATGGTTATGAAGTATGGGTAACGTCTACGATTGCAGGAACAACACCTGTCATTACAGATTTTACGACAGGAGGAACAATGGTATTTACCATAGCAGCAGAAGATACTTCTTTTGTAGCGCATACCGTAAGTTTGTCAACATTTGCAGGACAAAGTATCTATGTAGGTTTCCGTAATAATTCTTTTGATAAATTTATCTTAGAGATTGATGATATTGTTATCGAAAGCAATGCTGTAGTTACTTTAAGTACAATTAATACAACAACAAATGCTACTTGTAATGGCTCAGATGGAACAGCGACTTCAACACCGTCAGGTGGAGCAACACCTTACACTTTCATGTGGGATGGGAGTACAGGAAACCAAACGACAGCTACAGCAACTGGTTTAGCTGCTGGTACTTATATGTTTACTTATACAGATGCTAACAATGTATCTGCTACTAGTAGTGTTGTTGTTGCAAGTGATGGAATTGTCATTTACTCTGAAGATTTTGAAGGTACAGGAGGTGTGATGCCAACTGGGCTGACGATTATTGACAATGATGCTGCAGCAAATGCAGCAGTAGTAACGTTTGATTTGTGGACACTTTCAGGAAGCACAGAAACAGCAACATTAGATTCTGTAGCAGCAGTAACTTCTTGGTTGGCGACAGCAGGAGCAAGCGATGACTGGTTGATTACACCACAAGTGGCTGGAATTCTATCAGGTGCTAGTTTGTCATGGGAGGCAGTCGCTAGAGACCCTACTTATGCAGATGGTTATGAAGTATGGGTAACGTCTACCATTGCAGGAACAACGCCCGTCATTACGGATTTTACAACAGGAGGAACAATGGTATTTACCATAGCAGCAGAAGATACTTCTTTTGTAGCGCATACCGTAAGTCTGACAGCTTTTGCAGGTCAGGATGTTTATGTAGGTTTCCGTAATAATTCTTTTGATAAATTTATCTTAGAAGTGGATGATATAGTAGTATCTAACCCATGTGTAACGGTTGTTTTAACAACAACCAATGCAACAACAGATGCAAGTTGTGGTGGTTCAGACGGAACAGCAACGGCAGTGCCATCAGGTGGACAGGCTCCTTATACTTTTATGTGGGATGCTAGTGCAGCGAGCCAAACGACCGCTACAGCAACTGGCTTAGCAGCAGGTACTTATATGTTTACTTATACAGATGCAAATAGCGTCTCTGCGACTAGTAGTGTTGTTATTTCTAATCCAAATAGCCCAACGGCAACAGCAACGGTTACTTCTAACTATAATGGTGCTGATATAACCTGTAATGGACTTTCTGACGGCAATGCAACAGTTTCTGCAACAGGTGGGACAGGTACATATACTTATATGTGGGATGCTAGTGCAGGGAGCCAAACGACCGCTACTGCAACTGGTTTAGCAGCAGGTACTTATTTGGTTACCACTACAGATGCATTGAGTTGTTTAACAATGGATACCGTTATTATTACAGAACCAGCAGCAGTTGTAACCAACTTAGGTGTTCCCGTAAATGTATCTTGTAATGGAGGTAATGATGGGTCTATCATGATTTCGGTAACAGGGGGAACAGGTGCATACACTTATTTGTGGAGTAATGGTGTAACAACACCAGATGTTCTTGCGCTTACAGCAGGTACTTATGCTGGAACAGTTACAGATGCCAATGGTTGTTCTGATATTACAGCTGGAACAATTACAGAGCCAACAGCAGTGTTAGCTTCAGTTCTGGACAATGGAAATGGTTCAGCTACAGCTTCTGCGACAGGTGGTATTGCTCCATATACTTATTTGTGGGATGCGGCAGCTAGTGGTCAAACGACTGCAACAGCTACAGGTTTAACAAATAATACGACTTATGGCGTAACGATTACAGATGCGAATGGTTGTACAAATGATACATCAGTCACCGTAGTGATTGTAGGAATTGAGAATGTTCCTAATTTGAATGGTTTGAGTATGTTTCCAAATCCAGCAGATGCAACTGTATTTGTTGAATTAGATTTGGCTCAACGTTCAGATGTTCTTATTCGAGTTGTGAATGCAATTGGACAAACCGTTCTAGAAAACCAATTAAGTGCAACTGAATCAAGACGTGTTGAATTGAATACAGAGAACTTATCAACGGGAGTTTATATGGTACAATTTGTTATAGATGGGCAAATGGTAACAGAAAAGCTAGTGGTAGATAAAAAATAAGTAGAGCAAGTAGTTTTGTTCTAAATTAAAAGTGGCTGTTCTCTTTAGAGGGCAGCCACTTTTGTATTGTAGGGCTAATCCTAAACCTATTTAATATTAAAATTAAGAGGATTAACAGCTACAGGGCTTTTGTCTCCATGACACTGAACCATTACATTAATGAAAATGTATTTATCTCCTTTTTCTGCAAGATAAACGGATTTTTGGACTGGTGGAGAAAATGCAGCACGAGTTCCTTTGAATACTTCAACGTCTTTGGTGAGCGAAATATGATATAAGGTGTATTGAGATACCGTGCAAGCATGATTCAAGGTGTCAATCTCTAGATTATTATAAGTAGAAAATTCACGAGAACTAACAAACCCACCAGTTTGACCATTTAAGGTGACTACTGGAATGATTCGATAAGCAAAGGAAGAAGAAAATACGATAAATGATATCCCAAGAATTATCTTCCAGATATATTCTGAGCTGTTCATAGTGTGGTGTTTTTATGAAAAAATATCGAACAGTACTAAAAGGGGAAATAGATTAGTTGAATTTAAGAAACTTGTGTGTGCATGAGTGTATCAATGAAGGGTTAGAAGTGTGTGGATTATTATGGAAGAAAAGTAGCCAACACAGATTACACTTATAACGCTTTTTTAACATAAATTATTGTATTGTTAATTTATGCTGCTACTCTTTTATGAGGCTTATTTTTTATAAAAAGTGATTTTTTGTTATTATAACAAGAACTACCAAAGCAGAAAGGAAGCGGAATAGATTGAAAATCTAAACCTTTATTTTCTAATTCTGTTGAAAAAACTGTATATTATCTCTGTTTTTTTGAAAAAATAATGCATCACAAAACAAAAAAAGCGAACACTTGTTCGTATATTTGGACAAACAAAATAATCGTCTAGCACTATGTCAAAAACCAAAATACCAACTAAAAGAACCAAAACGATTTCTAAATCAACGAGTAAGCTAACTAAAAAGACTTTAGAAGAAGCTTTTCGTTTGATGGCAACGGCTAAAACAATGGCAGAGACATATGAGGCAAATGTAAAAGTTGCTTCGAAATATGTTCATGCAACCTCTAGAGGGCATGAAGCGGTTCAGTTAGCTTTAGGCTTGCAATTAAAATCGCAAGATTTTGTAGCACCTTATTATCGAGATGACGCTATTTTGTTGGGAATTGGGATGACGCCTTATGATTTGATGCTTCAAGTCTTAGCAAAAAGAGACGATCCTTTCTCTGGTGGAAGAACCTATTATGCACATCCTAGTTTGAAGGACGATGATAAGCCTAAAATTCCACACCAATCTTCGGCAACAGGAATGCAGGCAATTCCAACGACAGGTCTAGCGATGGGCGTTCAATATAAAGAGCAACAAAAATTAGTAGATTATACCAAAGATGCTGACAAACCAATTGTTGTTTGTTCTTTGGGAGATGCTTCTGTTACAGAAGGTGAAGTCTCTGAAGCGTTTCAAATGGCAGCCTTAAAGCAATTGCCAATTTTGTATTTGGTACAAGATAACGATTGGGATATTTCTGCTAGTGCAGATGAAATCCGTGCACAAGATGCCTATGAATTCATACAAGGATTTAAAGGCATTGAGGCGGTTCGACTCAATGGAAATAACTTTGCAGAGTGTTATGTCGCTTTAAAAGAAATTATTGCAACCATAAGAAAAGAACGTCGCCCATTCTTGGTACATGCTAAAGTGCCTTTGTTAAATCACCATACTTCTGGTGTGCGCATGGAATGGTATAGAGACGATTTAGAGGAACACAAAACACGTGATCCTTATCCAATTTTGATCCAGCAATTATTGGATGCCGGTTTTACTAAAAAGAAAATAGAAAGCATAGAAGCAGACGTTAAAGCAGTAGTTTTAGCAGATTTTGCACGTGCCATAGAAGCAGAAGATCCTCGTCCAGAAGATTTATTAACCCATGATTTTGCCCCAACGCCTGTTCTTGTCGAAACGGGAACAAGAGAGCCAGAAGGCGCTGAAGCTACCGTAATGGTAGATAGTGCTTTGACAGCAGTAGAGGAGTTAATGCGTAAGCACCCTGAGTGTTTATTGTATGGGCAGGATGTAGGAGGACGTTTAGGAGGTGTTTTTCGAGAAGCAGCTACCTTGGCGCAAAAGTTTGGCGATAGTCGAGTTTTTAATACACCAATTCAGGAAGCATTTATTATTGGTTCTACAGTAGGAATGTCAGCAGTAGGTTTGAAACCAATTGTTGAAGTTCAATTTGCCGATTATATTTGGCCTGGTTTGAATCAATTGTTTACAGAAGTGAGCCGTTCTTGCTATTTATCGAATGGAAAATGGCCGGTTAGTATGATTTTGCGAGTGCCAATTGGGGCTTATGGAAGTGGTGGTCCTTACCATTCTTCTAGCGTAGAATCCGTTGTTGCCAATATCAAAGGGGTGAAAATTGCTTATCCTAGTAATGGTGCCGATTTGAAAGGTTTGATGAAAGCCGCTTATTATGACCCTAATCCTGTGATCATTTTTGAACACAAGGGCTTGTATTGGTCAAAGGTGAAAGGCACAGAAACTGCTCGTACTGTCTTACCAGATGAGGATTATATGATTCCTTTTGGACAGGCTGCCCATACTTTGGAAGCAGATGCTGAACAAGTAGAAAAAGGGAAGTCTATTGCTGTCATTACTTATGGTATGGGCGTGCATTGGGCTTTGAATGCAGCTAAAAAACTAGATGGACGGGTAGAGATTATAGATTTACGAACCATATATCCTTTAGATACAGAGACTGTTTTCGCAGCAGTTAAGAAACATGGTAGATGTTTGGTGGTAACAGAGGAGGCTGTTAATTGTACTTTTGCTCAAAGTTTGTCGGCTCGAATTCAAGAAAATTGTTTTGAATACTTGGATGCGCCTGTTCGAACCTTAGGTTCAGTAGATATGCCAGCAATTCCATTAAACGAAGTTTTAGAAAAAACAATGTTGCCTTCTACACAAAAAGTGCAAGATGCAATTTTGAATTTATTGGAGTACTAGAAATCATTTAATAACTCCTGTTATTGTATCAATTTTGTTCTTAATGCTTACTGCTAAATTTTTAATGTTGAATGCTTTATAGCACAACAAATATTAAAAGTTCAGCATTACAGCATTCAACATTAAAACAGTCCTTAAATAAGTAATGATGCGTTTAATACTGAACGGAAAAAATCTTGCGTAACAGGACTTAATAAACAAATAAATCAAAAGGATTTAGGAAAGAATAGGCGTTTATAGACCCATTCAAATTGAAATAAGGAAGAAATATTAGTTTAATGATTTAAATCATCTTGTTACTTGTGAAAGGTCTTTTTTTATGAATAGTAATTGTAATAATATTGTACTGTAAGAAATAATTTTATAATACTTAATTACTAATAATACTATGGAAAAGATACTAGTACCATTCGATTTTTCTGTTTCTTCAAGTTGGGGTTTTTATTATGCTTATGAATTAGCAGCTTCAATTGGTGCAGAGCTTATTGTTGTTAATATGTATTCAGTAGCAACAGAAGCAAGTTATTCTTTAGAGAAGTTGCAAGCAGATTCTCCTAGAAGAAAAGCAGAAATATTAGCGCATTTAAAAGCAGCAACTCAATATCCTACCACTACTGATGCCAAAACGGTAAAAGTAAGTTATGATCTTGGTTATGGAGAGAAAGAAAAAATTTCCGATTATGCCAAGCGTGAGCATGTGGATTTGATTGTCATGGGAACGAGTGGAACGGACAAATTAGTCAACAAACTATTAGGAAGTAACACCAGTACCGTTATTGAGAATGCCCACTGTCCTGTATTGGCAATTCCAAGTGGTACGACTTTTAAATCTGTACAGAATATTGCTTATGCAACTAATTTTGATTCTAAAGATATTGAATCAATTACTCAATTGGGACAAGTGGCAAAGGTAACGAACTCGACTTTACATTGTATTCATGTGAATCTATTTAGTGGAGAAGCAGAATCGACCAAAAGTGCTGAATTTGAAGCGGAAGTGAAAACTAGTTTAGGTGGTTTGCCAGTTATTTTTAATTCTTGGAGTGCTCATAATGTGGAAGATGGTTTAGAGATCTTTTGCAGAGTAAATCAAATTGACATTTTGGCTATGTTAACGCACAATCGTTCTACTTGGAACAAGGTATTTGGAGAGCATAGTGTAACAAAATCAATGGCGATGAGAAATAAATTGCCTCTATTGGCTTTTCATGAATAGAATGAGTTTTATGAAAGTTTTTTTGTGATAACAATTAAAGAATTATTTGACCATAGTTTTTGTGAAAATTTATCTGATGGATAAGTTACTATTTAAGATAAATAGTCTTGTTTAGTTTTTTATTTAGAAGCTAAACAAGACTAAAGTAGCCAAGCGCAAGAACTACTAATTTGGAATAGCATGGATAAGATAGTAGTACCAGTCGATTTTTCATCGGCTTCAAGTTGGGGCTTTTATTATGCCTATAATATAGCAAAGGAAACAGGATCAGAGTTAGTGGTTGTTCATTTGTACTGGCCACCTTATGTCGAGTCAACCTATCCTGTGGACATGATTCAGTCTATTATCAATGAAAAAGAAAAAGAAGTCTTAAAACACTTAAAAGCAGCGACACAAAAACCTTTGGGGGATAAAAACTCGGTAAAAATACGCTATGTTATTCAACCTGGTTCTGAAAATTCAATTGCAGAGGTTGCCGCTGAAAATAAAGCAGATTTGATTGTTATGGGGACTCATGGTTCTGGAAAAGCATTGGACAAAGTTTGGGGAACCAATACGGCTAATGTTATTAAAGACGCTACTTGTCCTGTTTTGGCAATTCCTGTTGGAGCAACCTACGAAGGCGTAAAAAGTATTGCCTATGCGACGGATTTTGATAATGAAGATACAGAGTTGTTGTATCAATTGACCTTGATTGCTCTTGCAATTAAAGCCCAAATACATTGCGTGCATATCAATCAGGCAGATGGGGCTTATGATGATAAAAAAGAACTAGCGTTTCGAAAATTATTTGAGGAGAATTTTTCTGATTTGCCAGTCACTTATTCTGTTTGGAGTGCCAATGAGGTGGAAGATGGTTTAGAGACTTTTTGTAGAATTAATAAGGTAAGTATTTTAGCCATGCTTACCCGTAAAAAAAGCCTTTGGGAAAAAGTTTTCAAGGGAGGAAGTATGACTAAAAATATGACAATGCAAACAAAATTACCTTTGTTGGCGTTTCATAAATAAACGATAGAAATCGAATCATCGAAATATATTATTTAGAACAAAAATTCTATTCTACTACAATTCGTAGTAGAATAGAATTCGTAAGTTTAACTAGAAGATAAATGAAACCAACATTTCACAGCTTAAAAATTAAGGAAATTCGTAAGGAAACACGCGATTGTTGTTCTATTGCTTTTGAAATTCCTGAAGATTTAAAGTCGGCTTATGATTTTACACAAGGGCAATATTTGACTTTAAAAGCAGATATCAAGGGGGAGGATACACGTCGCTCGTATTCTATTTGTACCAGTCCTAAGGACAAGGAGTTGAGGGTTGCTGTAAAGCAAGTTCCAAGCGGACGATTCTCTACTTTTGCAAATCATGAATTGAAAGCAGGGGATTTTTTGGACGTGATGACTCCAATGGGGAATTTTTATACAGAACTCAAGGAGGAGAACGAAAAGCATTACATTGGCTTTGCTGCTGGAAGTGGTATTACGCCAATTATTTCTATTATGAAAACAGCGCTAGAAACGGAACCTAAAAGCCGTTTCACCTTGTTTTATGGAAATAAAAATACAGGTTCTATCATTTTCAAAGAAGAAATAGAAGCCTTAAAGAACACCTACATGCAACGTTTGACGGTGCATTATTTCCTAAGCCGTGAGATGTTAGATGCGCCTTTGATGAATGGGCGAATTGATAAACCAAAATGTGATGCTATTTTTGATATTTTGTTGGATGTATCGGATGTAGACGAATGTTTTTCTTGTGGTCCAGAGTCTATGATCTTTGCGGTTAAAGATGCTTTGATGGAACATGGTTTTGACGAAGAAAAAATTCACTTTGAATTGTTTACTTCTCCATTGGGTAAATTGGGGGTAGAAAAGAAAATTGAAGTTAAGGAAGAAGATAAAGGAAAATCATCTAATATAACGATTAACTTAGATGGAAAGGCATTTCAATTTGATTTGCCTTTTGGAACAGATAATTTGTTGGATGCCGCTATGAAGCAAGGTGCCGATTTGCCTTTTGCCTGCAAAGGAGGCGTTTGTTGTACTTGCAAAGCAAGAATTACGGAAGGATCAGTTGATATGGCTTTAAATTATGCCTTGGAAAAAGAGGAAGTTGAAGCAGGATTTATTTTAACTTGTCAAGCTTATCCTACAACAGATAAAGTGGTGGTAGATTTTGATGCGGTCTAATAAACCTATCTGTTGTTTTTGTGTTATTATTATAGAAAAAGAAAGAGACCAAAGGTTGTTTAAATAAAAGTTTTTAGACAATAATTTGTGCGTTTAAATAATCCAAAGTTTGTTTGGAAATTGTGTGAAATTGATGCTCAATTTTATACAAGTCTAGGATTTCGTTTTTTTGACTTTTCAGCAGAAAACAAAGGATCTAACAAACTGCTAAAACGATAGCTTATTATGGAAAATACGATTGAAAATTTAGAGGCAAAATTTCAAGCAAAACTAGATGCTGAAATTAAGATAGAACCGAAGGATTGGATGCCAGACAAGTATCGCAAAACCTTGGTGCGACAAATTTCGCAACATGCGCATTCTGAGATTGTAGGTATGTTGCCAGAGGGAAACTGGATTACTAGAGCGCCTTCTTTGCGTCGAAAAATTGGCTTGTTGGCAAAGGTTCAAGATGAAGGTGGACACGGTTTGTACTTGTACAGTGCCGCAGAAACGTTGGGAACGTCTAGAGATCAAATGTTTGAAGATTTGAATTCTGGCAAGGCAAAATATTCCAGTATCTTTAATTATCCAACTCTAACTTGGGCAGACATTGGAGCTGTTGGTTGGTTGGTAGATGGTGCCGCTATTATGAATCAAGTGATGTTAACTCGTGCTTCTTATGGACCTTATGCTCGTGCAATGGTTCGTATTTGTAAGGAAGAGAGTTTTCACCAACGTCAGGGTTATGAAATAACAATGGCATTGGCACAAGGATCGCCTGAACAAAAGGAAATGGCACAAGATGCTTTGAATCGCTGGTGGTGGCCGTCTTTGATGATGTTTGGACCAAGTGATGCTGAATCAACGCATTCTGCTCAATCTATGGCTTGGAAAATCAAGCGCAAATCAAACGATGAGTTACGCCAATCTTTTGTAGATGCAACGGTTCCTCAAGCAGAATTTTTGGGATTAACACTTCCAGACAAAGATTTGAAATGGAACGAGGAGCGTGGTCATTATGACTATGGTGCAATTGACTGGGATGAATTCTGGCAAGTGGTAAAAGGCGGTGGACCTTGTAATAAGGATCGTTTGAAAGTAAGAAACAAAGCTTACAACGAAGGTGCTTGGGTTCGTGAAGCGGCAATGGCACATGCTGAAAAACGTGCTGAAAGAAAGAAAAACAATTAGTTGTAGAAAAATATAATGTAGGGTTAATTATTATTATAACCTCATCTAAAATAAACAGATATGTCTAAGAAAGACTGGCCTCTATGGGAGGTATTTATCCGAAGTAAAGCAGGTTTGCATCACAAACATGCTGGAAGTTTACATGCTACTGACGAAGAAATGGCAATGGAAAATGCACGGGACGTTTACACTCGTAGACAGGAAGGCATTAGTATTTGGGTGGTAGAATCGAAGAACATTACAGCATCTGTTCCAGATGATGGCGATATGTTGTTTGATGCTGCTAAAACAAAGCCTTACCGTCATCCTACTTTTTACGATATTCCTGATGAGATTGGACATATGTAAATTGGGTGAAAGGTTTAGATATTAAAAATGATTAAGAATTAAGGTTCTTTGAGAAACTGTGTGGAATTTCAAAATATAGATTACTTTTTCGAGTCTTGAATTAGGATATAAGTTTTAAGTAGAAAGTCGTAAGTTCTCTTTTGATAATAAACGACTTACGACTTTCTACTTAAAACTTATGACTCATATAGTCTAATAAGGAATTTGTTAAAATAGTATCACATTATTTGTTAGAGAACGACAATTGATAGCTTGTGGAAAATAAAGAAGTTTTATTTGATTATGTCTTGCGCATTGCTGATAATGCATTGATTTTGGGACATCGCGTTTCTGAGTTGTGTGGTCATGGACCAAGTTTGGAAACAGATATAGGATTGACAAATATTGCACTTGATTTGGTAGGGCATGCGCGCGTCTTGTTGCAATATGCTGCCGATGTAGAAGGCAAAGGAAGAACAGATGATGATTTGGCGTTTTTGCGTGACATTCGTGAATTTAAAAACGTACTATTGGTCGAACAGCCAAATGGTAACTTCGCAAATACGATAGCACGTCAGTTTTTATTTGATACGTTTAACTATCATTTCTTTGCAGCATTGACCAATAGCAAAGATGAAAACTTGGTTGCGATTGCCAAAAAGTCAATTAAAGAGGTAACTTATCATTATCGATACAGTGCAGAATGGGTGATTCGTTTGGGAGATGGAACGGAGGAGAGTCATGAAAAAATGCAAAGTGCTTTGAATGAAATTTGGGATTATGCTGGTGAAATGTTCGTAGCAGATGAAGTTGATAAGCAAATGCTTGCAGAAGGAATTGGCGTAGATTTGAATGCAATCAAAGCATTGTGGGAAGAACGTGTAACAGCAATTTTAAAAGAAGCAACCTTAGATAAACCAGAAGATGGTTGGATTCAAAAAGGAGGGAAGCAAGGCAAACACACAGAGCAAATGGGCTTTGTTTTGGCTGAAATTCAGTGGATGCAACGGGCTTATCCTGGGATGGAGTGGTAAACGGTTCTGTTTATTGAAAGAAGTTAAAAATAGAGCGATTTGAAAATTTGAAAATGGTTTTTTGTCATAAAACTCTATGTACAGGACAAAAAGTAGCTGGTTAATCATATGGAGCATCAATTTATCTAAAAGTTATGTCCAGATCGCTTCGCTTTTAGATTTTAGATCGTTTCACTCTTAGATACTAGACTCTATTACAGCTTAATAGGGTCTAGTATCTAGGATCTACAAGCGCAGCGATCTAAAATCTAAAGAATGCTAAACAGATTCTATATTTTCCTTGTTACAACTGTTATCCCATAGATATAAAAAAACCTCAAATTTTTAAATCGCTTTTTCTTTAGATGATAATGCTATAAAGCGCCATTGACATTTTTCCAAGCCAAAGCACCTGCGCCCAATATAGCAGCTTGATGTTGTGGTACGGTAGAGATGAGTAATTTTACTTTGTTTTGGAAAAGATTGAGCATATAATGCTCCATATAATGCTGAGTTGGATCAACAATTAATGCACCAGCATTGGCTAAACCTCCAAACAAAATAATGGCTTCTGGGCTAGAAATAGCAACCGTATTGGCTAAGCTAAAGCCTAATTGTTCGCCTGTGTAATCAAATATTTCCAAAGCTAAGGCATCTCCTTGATTGGCACAGTCGGCAATGATTTTTGAACTAATTTTTGCTTGTTCCTGAAGCAAACTTTTACCTTGATAATTTTCCAATCGCTCCTTTGCTGTACGAACAATGCCTGTTGCAGAAGCATAGGTTTCTAGGCAACCTTTTCTAGAACAACCGCAAGTTCTTCCATTGCGTTCGACAATGGTGTGTCCCAATTCCCCTGCAAAACCATCGTGCCCATAAATTACTTCTCCATTCACGACAAAACCACTGCCCAATCCTGTGCCCAAAGTAACGACAATAAAGTCTTTCATTCCTTTAGCGACACCAAACAACATTTCTCCAATAGCAGCAGCATTGGCATCGTTGGTCACCCAAATCGGTAAATTAAAATGCGCTTGAAACATTTTTTGTAAGGGAATAATTCCCTCCCAAACTAAGTTGGGTGCATATTCTATGGTGCCCTTGAAATAGTTTCCATTAGGAGCACCAACCCCAATACCCACCAATTCAAATGTAGAATCCAGTAAGGCATTTTTTATATCTAAAGCTAGTTTGGCAACAAAATCACTAGGTTTTGAGTATTCCCTTGTGTTAATACTACCCTCTACTTGGACTTGCCCTTGTTCATTGATCAAGCCCCAAACGGTATTTGTTCCTCCTATATCAATTCCTACAGATACTTTCAATTTACTATTTCTTTATTTTATTATGAATTGTATTAACCTCAACTAGAGCTGCAGAACCATACCAAGGATGCAATTCCATGACCAAACTACCCGACTGTATAGCTGTATCGCGATTACTACTGCAAGAATACAGAAAATAGACTAAAAAACCGAGTAATATTAAGGCTGTTTTTAGGTTTTGCATACGAGTTTAAATTACGATTTTACAAAATGGGTAAGGCAATTTCAAATTGAACTTTGAAGGGGTCACGACGATCTGTTAGTTTTCGATAATTGATGTTTCCATTGTGGTTGTCAATGATTTGATGGATTAAATAGCCACCAATTCCAGAATGTCCTGTTTGACCTGCATAATTACCATAACCGATAAAATCTTCAAAAGAAAAATTATCAGGGAATTTTTCTCCATCATTTTTATAAATAATAATAACCTCCTGTTGGTCAGAAGATAATCCTACTCTAAACTGAATGGTATATTGCTTGTTTTTTTGTACAAACCCATGCCGTTTGGCATTATCAATCAGGTTGGTAATAACGGTCGTTAGTTGCGTTTTATCAATGAGTGTATAAATTGGAATTTCTCGCCCTTTGGCATCTTCCTCTACTTCAATTTGAATTCTAAAACTAGTTTCTTGCGTATAAAATTGCTGAATTTCTTCTAAAAACCCTTTGATTTTAATGCGTTCTAGATTCAATTTGCTACGATCTGCCTTAATAATATCTCCCGTTGAATCCAAGCTATTAATGGAGTGGACCAAAATAGATTCAATGCGCTCTATTAGTGTTCCTAAATTATCAATAGAATCAGCATCTTCTCCTTCAAAAATAGGGAACATTGGCTCCGAAAAATTAATAGGCGTTTGATCTTCTTCTTTATCTTTTAAATGATATTTTAGATTTTTAATTTCTGTTAAAACAGCAGGTAAACGATTCCCTAATTCGTGTTGTAAGGAAGAGATGATTTTGTACTGTTCATTTTGCGCTTTTTGCTTGCCCAAATTAAGGTCATTACGCAATTGTTCTACCTTTTTTTCCTCTTCTTGTAATAAGCGAATTTTGGTTTCTTTAATAACCGTCGCTTGTTCTTCTAGAGAAGGTAGATTGATTTGAAGCCCTTCAAAATGTTCTTCTGTAATTGTATTGTGTTGATAATCCATTTTATACATATTGAGTTGCTGTATAAATAGACTATCGTGCAATTGAAATAGGAGGTATTCAATCAAAATTTTATCTTCGTCTACCCTAAAGGTCATGATGTCTTCATTGACTAAAATGGACATTCCTTGAAAAACAAAATAGCTGGTTCTGAGGCTTCGACCAGAACGATTGACCAAGAGAATAGACTCGTTAATTAACTGCCCTGCAACTTGTTGAACTTCATTCGTATTCGGGATTTGAGTCACATCAATCAAATAATTGGTAATGGACTTGCCTAAGTTTTGAGGGCGAATGTAAGGAATGTCTTGATAAGGTGTTTCATCAAACCAAAGCGCTGGGCGTTCAGATTTAAAGATCTCTTTCAGTCGAATTAATTGCCCATAATCCTCCAACAATTTTAATTGAGCGATAAAAGGCGAGGCGTATCGTTTGGCATCTAAATTATAATCATTTAAAATGACTTGATGCAAAGGAATGTTAGAAACACAGGCTTCTAATTCTGGCGTAGACTCGGTGTCCAATTGATGAAAAACAGCACTAATATACTCCACGTGCTCAGAAGTTAATTCTCGACTTAATTTAGACTGCGTTTTGACATTCAAATTAGCTCCATTGATAAACAAAATTTGTTCTTTTCTTTGGTAACTTTTATTTTTATTAATAACCAAAATACAAATCGGAATTCCCGTAGAATGCAACAAACCATAGGGGAGGGTAATGACCGCTTCTAAAAGGTCTCGACGAATGAGAAACTCTCTTAATTTGCGATCTTCCTTGTCCTCCACAAGCATTTGAATAGGAATGATGGTCGCTAAACGCCCCTTGGCATTGAGCTTGGAAAGTACTAGTTGAATAAATAAACTATTACAAGGAATGTGTGGCGTACTGACATCAAAGGGAATAGACGTATAGGATTGTTCTTTAATTTTTTCGGTGGAAATGTATTGCCCAAAAGGAAAATGGGTAATGGCAATATCTACTTTCAGTTGTTCTTGCAAATCTTCTACAAGCGTATTTCCGTTGCTAATTTGAGCTTTGTAAGCGCCATTTGCCCACAAATTCATTTTGCAAAGTGCCCAAATATGAATGTTTTGCTCTTGTGCAAAGATATGTAAATTAGGTTCTTCATTCAAAAAAGCAATCAAACTAGAACCTTGCCCTACTGTTGGGTCATAAACAGATTCATTGGCTTTGGGATGGACCAGTTTGACTAGGAGTTCATTAATCGTTTTAGGAGTTGTTCTTTTGATGCCCGTACTGCTCGCCCGCAAAGCAGTTCGATACAAACTATCATTAAAAAAGGTCCCAAATTCAAGGATAGAAATCGCCTTGGTTGAAAAATCTAAATCTTCTAAAACCAAAATGACTTGAATCAATAACTGTAAATTACTTTCTTCCTGCAAAGCCAAACCCAAAGGAGCGAAAATATTTTTTAGCGGTTTGTTTCGCTTAGAAAACTGCGTTAATGTTCCGATTAGTGCTCGCATGGCTAAGTCGGCATCCTCGACTACCTTACTTCTAAACTCACTAGCCCAAAGGTAATCTTTAGGCTGCGTTTCGATAAAGTCAAAGGCTTGCTCTTCCTGAAGGGCAAGCATTCGTTTGAAAAAAACTAACGAAAGCAAAACGCTGCTGGCATTGTTGGCATCCCAAACACCACGCAAAGAATCTAAGGTTGAAAAAAAGACGGCTTCTAATTGCAGCGCATGTTCTTTTGTTTTTGTCTCCATCATAATTGGGTAAATCGGCTAAAGGTCTTAGAAGCCTAGTAACAACAAAATACCTGCACTCAAAAATGGCATTTGTTTAAACCTAGGTTCTTATTTTAAAATTACAGTTCCTAAATATACTAACATAATCTGAAAAGCTGTACTTTTAAACTTTCACTTCTCTTGTTAAGTGACAAATACGCCTTCAATCAGCACTAAAATAAACAAGAGTAGGAGGAGCCAATTGTTGATGTAAAGAATTTAATTACTTGGATTTTAGAATAAAAAAAGTAAATTGGTTTATAAAATTATGGAAAAGCAACCTAATAATCCATTACATGGAAAAACATTATTAAGCATTTTAGAACATTTGGTAGAAGCTTATGGCTGGGAACATCTTGGGCATAAAATTGACATTCGTTGTTTTAATTATGATCCTAGTATAAAATCTAGTTTGAAGTTTTTGAGGAAAACGCCTTGGGCAAGAAAAAAAGTAGAAGAATTGTATATTCAAACCATTGAAAAATAATAAGAATGGAAAAATGTCCTTGTAATAGCCAAAAAGAATATCTAGATTGTTGCGCTCCATATTTAGAGGGGAAGGCAGCAGCGCCAACAGCGGTAGCTTTGATGCGCTCTAGATATACAGCGCATGTTAAAGCGGAAATTGATTATATTATCAATACCGTACATCCAGACAATAGGGCAAAAAGCGATCGCAAAACAATCGAAAGTTGGGCAAAAGAAGCCGTTTGGGAACGCTTAGAAATCATTAGTGCTGAAAAAGGCTTGGAAAAAGATCAGATAGGACGTGTGGTTTTTAAAGCGCATTATAAGTATAATAATAGCTTAAAAGTGCATGCAGAAAACTCTCTATTTAAAAAAGAGGACGGAAAATGGTACTTTGTAGAAGGAACGGAAGCTAAAATTTCGGCGACCAAAACGGTGAAAATAGGACGAAACGATCCTTGCTATTGTGGGAGTGGAAAGAAATTTAAAAAGTGTTGTGGAAAAAAGTAAGTCTGTAGAAGGAATTATTTTTTGATAAAGACGGTTCTTTTTATACAGGACTACTTGTTGGAATCATAAACTTTTGTTACCTTTTATTCGTAATAATGTTCAATAACTAGAGGAAAAGTAGTCGAAGCATTTAATAACCCAGAACTTTTAAGAATGACATTTATAGAAGCAATTCAAGCCGATTGGATTTTTTATGTGGTTAATATTTTAGTATTTGTGGTGGTGGTCTTGGTCACTTGGTTGTATGTTCGAGGGCAACAAATGGAAGCAATTGCTAAATTGCAAGCGCAAATCCAGCAAATTCAATTGCAACAAAACGATAAATTATTTTCCTTGGAAGATGAGTACAAACTCAAAAAAGAACGCTTGCGCCTTATTCTTAAAGATATGGAAGCACAGCTAAAAGCCAAAGATGTCAATATGCTTACCTCTAGACGAAACGAATTGAGCAATGTATTTGTCATGGAATATAGAGAGACCATGCATCGTTATGCTCGTTTGGCGGACCAATATTATGAATTGCACCCACCCAAATATCAAGAATTTGTCCGTAATTATATTTTTCCTTTTTTGGACACGAGTAGAAAAGTATTAGCAGCCACCAATGCGCCTGTAGTGATGACAACGCTAGGGACAAGTGCACCGATTCAATACAGTTACAAAGATTTTGATTTTGCCTTCGATATGATTCGTAAACATCCTACATTTAGTTTTAAGAAAGAAATGAAAGCTTATCTGAAAGAGCTTGGTTTTTCAAAAAAGGATTTGGATTAAAATAAAGGTTTACCCAACACTTTTTCATGGAACCGACACAAGAAAGCGCCATAGCTAAAATTATCTTTTGGCAACGGCTAACAGTCTTCATTTTTACCCTATTTTTGTTAAGCTCTTGGGGTTTTACAATATATGAGATAAATCTCAGCTTAGAGATTGGCTACTTTGATGAGGTTCAGGAGCAACATCTATTTTATATAGCCTTTTGCTTATTAGGTACTTATGTAGCCTATTTACTATTAAAAAGTTTAAGTTTTTTAATAGCCTATCAAAAAGAAAAAGAGCAATTAGATTTAGAATTGGCATTTCAGAAACAACGTCATTTTTGGAGGGTGGGACCAATAGTCTTTATGCTTATTTTATTAGCTTTTATTGCTATGATAATTCCAGCCTTAATAAACACTTATAACTAAAAATGGATCCTAATTTATTAGACGATAAGAATCTTGATGTAGAATATAGAAATAGCTTATTAAAAGAGCTTGGAAAAGTGGAGATTTGGTTGAGTATATTAGCCGCTTTTGGTTTTATTGCAGGAGCTGGTCTTTTTTTTGTAGCTATGTCTGCATTAGAAGATAAAAATGAAGGCGTATTTTTGTTAGGAGTTCTGCTTATGGGACTAGTGGGGCTTGTGTTTTATTGGAGCAATACAGCATTTAAGTATACAAGAGTCATAAAATGGTATGACCCTGAACTTATCACAAATCGTTTAGAACACTTATTTGAGGATAATAGTCGTTTGTGGCGAGCAACAGCCTTGTTGTTTATCTGGTTGTTTGGCACGCTTTCTTATATTATATATGGAGGTTTCTTTGGCTAAGTGAAATAAAAAAAGCACTACCTTTTTGAAGTAGTGCTTTGAAAATATTCTTTTATACGTTTTGATTAGAATTCTGTTGCTTCCAATTCCTTTTCTTGACCTTTGAATGCAGCCATAGGTCTGATTCCCAACAATTCAAACATCATCTTATCTTGATTAACATCTGGATTTGGAGTCGTTAATAACTTCTCTCCAGCAAAGATAGAACTAGCGCCAGCCATGAAACATAAAGCTTGTTCTGTAATCGGCATTTCTTGACGACCAGCAGAAAGACGCACTTGTGATTTTGGCATAATGATTCTAGCGGTAGCAATCATGCGAACCATGTCCCAAACAGAAACACGTTCTTGATTTTCTAAAGGCGTTCCTTTTACGGCTACCAAAGCATTTACAGGAACCGACTCAGGATGTTTTGGCAAATTAGCCAAGGTGTGCAACATGATAATTCGATCTTCTGCCGTTTCTCCCAAGCCAATAATACCACCACTACAAACATTTAAGCCTGTTTCTCTAACGTGCTCCAAAGTGTCTAAACGATCTTTGTAGGTTCTAGTAGTAATAATTTCAGCATAATGTCCTTCCGAGGTATCTAGGTTGTGATTGTAAGCATGTAATCCAGCCTCTTTTAAACGTTCGGCTTGTTGTTTTGTCAACATACCTAAAGTACAACAAACTTCCATACCCAAGGTATTTACCCCTTTGACCATATCAATAACACGATCAAATTGTTTGTTATCTTTTACGTTTCTCCAAGCAGCCCCCATACAGAATCGAGTAGAACCATTTTGGCTAGCAATACTTGCTTTAGTCATTACTTCATCCAAAGTCAGTAAGCGTTCTGGCTCTAAACCGGTATTATGATGAATCGATTGAGGACAGTAAGAACAGTTCTCAGGACAACCCCCTGTTTTGATAGACAAAAGAGTGGATACCTGTACTTCACTAGGATCATTGTTTTTACGATGAATTGTAGCTGCTTCATAGATTAGCTCTAAAAGTGGCTTGTTGTAAATGGCTTCGATTTCTTCTCTTGTCCAATCATTGCGTAAACTCATAGTACTTATTTTAATTTGAAGGTTTGAAGATTTGAATTATTTGTCGGTGCTTCTATTTAGCATTCAAATCCGTTAACTAAGACCGTTTATAAAGCAAATATTCGATCTTATCTATTTCTTATTATATTTTGTTCTTTGGCAAGTTAGTGGTAATATTTTAAGTACGCCAAACAATTTCTCAAAGAACCTTACTTGTTTTCTAAAGCGAAAGTAACTAATAAAATTCAACTTGCAATAAGTTTTTTCTTGATATTTTATGCTTCTTTTTTAGACAGCAAATCTTTTAAAGGCAAGTTACCTGGAAAATAATCGTGGTACAAAATTCGTTGAGCTTGGACACTGTGCCGTTCTGTATGGTAGACCAATACCTTTAACATGTCGCCCAATTGAATACTAACCAATCCCCAAAATGCAGCATGAACACGTGTTTTCTGTAGATTAATCGTCTGAGCATCTTGCAGCATTTTGTCAATTACCTGCTGTTTTTCTAAGAAATCTGCTATGATTTTTTTGCCATCCAATATACTCGAAGACATGCTTCTCGGATTATATTTAGAAGGCGATTCGATTCTACCTTTTATCTGATTCTCCAAATTCAGGCGAAACTTACTGGCATAACGATGACCTAACCATCCTCTAGTGAATTTTTCTTGAGGCTTGCTCTTTTTTGCTTTTGCATTTTTAATGGCATTGAGTGTTGAAGGAAAGTAATAATCCGCAACATAATTCAAATGCATTAAGCATTCTGCAATACTCCACTCATCTTCTTGTGCCCGCCAGTTTAATTGATCTGAGCTCAAATTTGGAAAATCTCTAGCAATAATTTCGGACAAACGTTTATTCAGTCGATTTAAGTCAGCTAATAGCTCCTTTGTTTGTACAGTTTTTGGCATAAAATTCTTAAACTATTCTTTATTAAAATATAAACCCTATAACCAGTAAATAGACACCAGTTCCCATAGCAACTAAACCAGAGGTTACTTTGTAAGGCGTAAGGCGTTCATACATTTCTTCACTTTTGGCTTGAGCATCTTCACTTAACTCATCTAATAATAAGTTTTGTAAAACAGGATAACCTAATAAGAAACCCATAACAATACAAGAAGCAACACAAGCTGAAAAAACAAGTCCCCATATTAAACCAATTTTGAAGGCTACTGTAACTATAAACAACCTTAAAATTCCAAGAACAAGTGCCGCAGCGCCAATACCAGCTTCGTAAGGTTTGATTTTTTTAATTAAATTGGCAGCATCTGGAGATTTTTTAATGACAACAGAAGCTGCGGCAAGCATTCCTGCAACAATTGCTATTAAGGGAAGAAGTAATGCACTCATAATATAATGGTTTATTTTTATTTAAAAAAAGATTGTTGGGGTCAGTAGCATTCATGATTCATCTTGTCCGATCAAATTATTTTATATTTTATCAATGGATTGTAGGGTAACTGATTTCTCTGACGGATATAAGTATGAATAAAGAAAACATAAGAGCTTGAAAAGCTATGAAGCCTTATTACAAAGTTAAAAAATAATATTTAGATAGACCTATTTAAGAGAGCTTGAAATGTTTTGTATACTGAATTTGATACTGGAAGTTAGGAATAAACTATTTACTTTCCAATACTTAGTCAATTAGAAATTTTTTGATTTTTTTTTATTTAGTAAAACTTTAGACCTAAAACGTTATAGATTCTATTTTTTAGATTAAACTTCAAAGTTAAAAAAATCAAGTTGGAGTATTATTTAGAAGAATAGATAGAAAAGATTAATTTTTTATTGCAAACTGTTTTTTTTATACTACTTTTGCGGCAGATTTAAACCACTTTTAAGAAATAATGAGGAGTGTTTGTTTTTGTTTTAGATGCTCTAACATAGTTCTAGACAGTATGTTAGAGTAGTTTTGGAATGACAAAAAACGCTTTTTACAGTGCCCCCGAAAGAACATTAAATTACACAAATGGCAAACATAGTTGTAATCATTCCTGCTTATAATGAAGAAAATTCAGTAGGACGTGTTATAAAAGATATTCCTACAAATCTTGTCAAGGAGGTTATTGTTGTGAACAATAATTCGAATGATAAGACAGGAATTGTAGCAAAATCAGCAGGAGCAACTGTTTTAAATGAACTACGCCAAGGGTATGGCTTTGCTTGTTTGAAGGGGATTGATTATTTAAAAAAAATGGAATGCAAACCAGATATTGTTGTCTTCTTGGATGCTGATTATTCAGATCATCCTGAAGAATTGCCACAAATCGTGGCACCAATTTTGGAAAGCGATGTAGAGCTAGTGATTGGTTCAAGAGCATTGGGAGATAAAGAACGTGGTTCGATGACTCCTCAACAAGTTTTTGGCAATTGGCTAGCAACAAAGCTCATTAAGTGGTTTTATGGGGTTGTTTATACCGACTTAGGCCCTTTTCGAGCGATAAAATATGACAGACTGATAGACTTGAATATGTGTGATGAAACCTACGGATGGACAGTAGAAATGCAAGTTAAAGCTGCAAAGCAAGGACTTAAATCTATTGAAATTCCAGTCTCTTACAGAGTACGAGTTGGTAAATCTAAAATCTCAGGGACTATTAAAGGAACTATTTTGGCAGGTTATAAAATTATTACAACAATATTCAAATATAAATAAGCGTGGAAATATTTATCATTACGTTATACGTGTTACCCCTAATTTTTATCTTTCTTTATAGTTGCGTGCAATTACACCTTGCACTTAACTTCTGGTGGAGACGCAGAAAAGAAAATAATAATGCAGTAATGACGGACGATTTTGTGCCTACGGTAACAATACAGTTGCCTGTTTACAATGAACTTTATGTGGTAGAACGTCTTTTGGATGCCATCGTTTTGTTGGATTACCCAAAAGATAAAGTAGAAATCCAAGTATTGGATGATTCTACAGATGAAACGGTGCAAATCATTGCAAATAAAATTAAAGCACTAGAACATTATGGATGGGACATGAAGCAAGTACGCCGTCCAGAGCGTGTTGGTTACAAAGCAGGGGCATTAGCTTATGGCTTAACCATTTCAGAAGGTGAGTTTGTAGCTGTATTTGATGCAGATTTCATTCCAAATACTGACTTCTTGAAGCGCACGATTCCTTATTTTAATAATGATAAAGTTGGCGTTGTTCAAACGCGTTGGGAACACATGAATAAGGGCTATTCGTTCTTAACAGAAATGCAAGCTTTGGCTTTAGATGGTCATTTTATTGTAGAGCAAATGGGACGTAATATGTCTGGTCATTTTATGAACTTTAATGGTACTGCAGGTCTTTGGAGACGTGCTTGTATTGAAGATGCAGGTGGCTGGTCGTCAGATACATTAACAGAAGATTTAGATTTGAGCTACCGTGCTCAACTAAAAGACTGGGAGTTTAAATACTTAGGAGATGTAACTACTCCAGCAGAATTGCCAGTAGCTATGAATGCTTTTAAAAGCCAACAGTTTAGATGGACAAAAGGAGCTGCTGAGTGTGCTGTGAAGAACTTGCCTAGAGTTATGAAAGCAAAAAACATGGGATTTGTTGATAAATTACATGCAATTTCTCACTTAATGAATACAGGAATCTTTATCTGTATCTTAATGCTTACGTTTAGTAGTATTCCATTGGTTTGGGTACAATATATTCACCAAGGAGATGCTTCTATTTATAACGATATATTAGGATATGCTGCTTTGGGGTCTTTGAATATGATTATGGTATCCTTGTTCTTTTGGCTGTCTTACGAACATACTAGAGGTGGTTTTTCTATTAAAAACGTCTTCTCTTTTATCATTCGTTTTCCTTTCTTTATCGCCTTGTCTATGGGAATGGGTTTGCATAATGCAATGGCTGCAATTGAGGGATACATGGGTAAGAAAACACCTTTTGTACGTACGCCAAAATTCAACTTGGAAGATAAAAAAGCAAAAGGATGGGAAGCCAATAAATATATCTCTAAAGGGGTTAGTTTAACGGCTAAAGTAGAATTATTGATTGCTCTAATCTTCTTATCTACGATTGTGGTGTCTATTTCTTACGGTATTGTAGGCATGTTGCCTTTCCACATTTTAGTATTTTTAGGCTACTCTATTATTAGTGGTTATTCTTTTGCACATGCTAGAATGATGAGCTAATCTAGACGCTTAGCGACAGAAAACAAGATTTTTATATAAAAAATACAATAAACACTAGCTTTTTTAAGGCTAGTGTTTATTTTTGTTCCTATGGGAACTGAAATGCCTTTTTGGATGTATTTACTAATTCAGAAAAGCTAGAACCCATTACAATTAACGATAACAGAAACTATCAAGACCAAACTGTCAGACAAAGCCTCTAACAGTTTGGTAAAGCAAAAAATAACAATGACTAATAAAAAACATACCATAACAGCAGCCTTACCTTATGCGAACGGTGCCTTGCATTTAGGACATCTGGCAGGAGCTTATTTACCAGCAGATATTTATGCTCGCTTTTTACGTCTGCAAGGAAAAGATGTGGTCTTTATTTGTGGATCAGATGAGCATGGTGCGGCGATTACGATTCGTGCCAAACAAGAAGGGAGAAAACCTCAAGATATTATTGATACTTATCATAATCTAAATAAAGAAACGTTTGAACGTTTGGGAATTTCTTTTGATAAATACGATCGTACAAGCAGTCCTTTGCATCACGAAACGGCACAAGATTTCTTTAAGACCTTAGTCGAGAAAGGGGGAGAATTTGAAGTGAAAGAAACAGAACAATATTATGACGAAGCTTTTGACCAATTTTTGGCAGATCGTTATATCATTGGAACTTGCCCAAAGTGCGCCTACACAGAAGCCTATGGCGATCAGTGTGAGAGTTGTGGGTCTACTTTGTCGCCAATCGAGTTGATTGAGCCTCGCTCTACTATGAGTGGGAAAACGCCTGTGCTTAGAAAGACCAAACATTGGTATTTTAGATTAGACAAGCACGAGGAATGGTTGAAAGTATGGGTGAATACTGGAAAAGTGGATGGCAAACAATTACATGATCCTGCTACTTGGAAATCGCACGTACTTGGGCAATGTAATTCTTGGCTAGAAAAGAAAATTAATAAAGAAACAGGAGAAGAAACAGGTGGTTTACAGTCTAGAGCGATTACACGTGATTTGGATTGGGGAATTCCGGTACCTGTAGAAGGTGGAGAAGGAAAGGTCTTGTATGTGTGGTTTGATGCGCCAATTGGCTATATCTCTGCTACAAAGCAATGGGCTTTGGAGAACAATAAAGATTGGGAATCTTATTGGAAAGGGGATGATGTGGAATTGGTACACTTCATAGGGAAAGACAATATTGTTTTTCACTGTATCGTATTCCCTGCCATGTTGCATGCTCATGGCGATTATGTCTTGCCTAAATCGGTGCCTGCCAACCAGTTTTTAAATTTGGAAGGACGTAAGTTTTCTAAATCTAAAGGATGGGTGATTGAGCAGCATGAGTATTTGAATGATTTTGAAGCATTTCCAAATAAAGAAGATGCTTTGCGTTATGCACTCATTCGTACCTTGCCAGAAAACAAAGATGGCGATTTTAAATGGGATGAATTTGTTGCTTTGCATGATAATGAGTTGGTCGCAAATTTAGGTAACTTGATTAATCGAGTTATTAATTTGACACAGAATTATTATGAAGGAGAAGTGCCAGCAGCAGATGCTTCCATTCGTATCAAAGATGTGGAAGAAGGGGTAACGATTACTTTGGGAGACGCTATGAATGTCTTGTTAGAAAAAGTAGAGCATTTAGAGACTTGTATTCTGAATTATGAATTTAAGAATGGCGTACAAGCTTTGATGGATATTTCGGCTTATGCCAATGTATTATTACAAAGAAACGAACCTTGGAAAGTTTTTAAAGGAGAGCCAGATTCTGAATTAGTTAAAGGAATTATGAATCTAAGCTTGCAAATTGCCACTGTTTTGAGTGTCGTGAGCCAGCCATTTTTACCTTTTACAGCATCAAAATTAAGAAATTTATTAGCCTTAGCACCTTTGCAGGCAGGTGATTTTGAAGTCTTGAAACAGGTCTTGAAAGAAGGGAGTGATTTGATTCCTGTTGGACACAAAATTAATCCACCAGAGTTGTTGTTCGCTAAAATTAACGACCGAAAAGATAAATCTAGATTGGCTTTGATCGAACTTCAAAAAGAAAAATTAGAATTACTAAAGAAAAAAATGGCTGCTTTAAAAGCTCAAGAAGATAAAGAGCCAGAAGCAGTAAAAGAGACTTGTACCTTTGATGATTTTACAAAAATAGATTTTCGTACAGGGACAATCACCGCAGCAGAAAAAGTCAAAAAAGCAAAAAAGTTATTAAAACTAACCATAGACTTAGGCTTTGAAACTCGAACAGTTGTTTCAGGGATTGCCTTGCATTATGAACCAGAAGCAATTATTGGACAACAGGTGACTTTAGTAGCGAACTTGGCTCCACGAGAAATGATGGGGATTGAGTCACAAGGAATGGTTTTAATGGCAGAAAATAAGGAAGGTAAACTGATCTTTGTTAGCCCTAAAGAGGTCGCTATTAATGGAGGGGCAATTCGTTAGAAATTAAAATTTTATGGTTTAAGCCTTGCTTTTAATAAAGGTTTAGCTGTTTTGGTGTTTTTTTGTAGAATTTTATGGTGAATATTTTGCTATAAATTCTACAAAAAAGCCAATTTAACTTCTATAAAGCTATGCATGATAATCTCTAGTTCATCTCTATGTTTTGAGTGAAGAGAACGGAGAAAGATCAACCGATGACCATGCTCTAATTTTTACTCTAAAATATAAAATTTTACCATGAAAAAAGTTTTCCTAATTCTCTTTACTTTATGTTTATTTAATGAAATCAGCTCTGCGCAATTCCTAAAAGAATATGTTCGCTCTTTCTCTTTGAGGAATAGTGATACCATCTTAATTGATTTGCAAATTCCTTATGAAATCATTGATTGGGATCGGAAAATTGTACGAACATTTACACAAATAGAATCCTTTAGTATGCCTGAAGAGTTATTGCGAAAGTTGGCTCAAAATGGACGCTATAGCGTTAAAGGAAAACGAAAAAATCAAATTTTGCGCATTCATATGCCAGAAATTGATCATGCAATAAGTGTGCAGGGAGTTGCATTGACAGATCAAGTCATTGCACAAATTTATGTCCCATCGGGCTTTCCTGTAAGAGTGATTTGTAATAGTAGAACTCCAGAGGAGCAACTAAAAGACTTGTGGTTACAGCAGGAAATTTTAACACGAAAATTAAATTATCCTATCAAAAGAGCCATCAATGCAGATTTTTATGCGGAGGTGAATTTCAAAGCTGGAAAAATTATTGATGCAAAAGAAATTAGTGGAACGAAGCGTTTTGTTCAATTAACAGTCCTCGCAGATGGCAAGGAATATAAGACGGTTAGTAGAGTCGGTAAATTATATAAATTGGATGAATTGGTAAACCAAGAAATTGTTTTTGTAGCACACAATTTAGCACAAGAGTTGCGAAAACGCCCGAATGAGGGAATGGTTTTGATACATGAGAACGAAATTGGTAAATTGGTTTTAATGAGAAAAGTAGATGTGCCAGACTTTTTGTTTTAAGCAGATTCTGATTTTTTCATAGAAATTAGGAGCAGAGGGGATTTTATGGTTGATCATCTCTTTATTTCTCCACTACAAAACCCAAACACTTCCAACGCACCAAATTCCCATGTCCATCTAAAGGCTCATTAACAATAATATCCTCTTTCCAATCCAAAACCTTAAAACCAATTTCTTTTAAAATATTTGATAATTGACGGGGTGGATAATACATTTTCCAATGTTCTACTTTCTTGAAATTTAGAGGGGAGATTACAATTAACTTGCCAGTTGGTTTTAAGACTCGATACATTTCTTTCAAGCCTTTTATCGGATTTTCTAATCGGTCCAGCAAGAAACTATTCACAACTATTTTTTGACTATTATCTTCGAAAGGTAATTTTTCTGCTTTTGCTAAACCAAATTTTAAGTTATTCAATTTTTCTCCCTTTTGGAATTGTTGATCTAATCCTTTAGGAGTCAAATCAATCGAAATGTTTCGCCCTTCTACCCAAAATTCATTAGCACGTTTTAGCATTTGATAGCTATAGTCAATCCCCCAACAATTTGATTTCGGATAGTGTTTTGCCAATGTTGCAATCCATCTGCCCACACCACAACCGATTTCTAAGATATTGATTTCCGTTGCTTCTGGATAATGCTTTTCAGCAAAATCAAAGGTTGGTTGAAACGGGTATCCTCCCCATAATTGATCTGCGGTATGTAATGCTGATTGTCGAACTACCATTTCATGATAACGCTCATAAATATCTTGTTGAAATTCGAGGTCTGTTTTTTGATGGAAAAATGGAATTCCTTTTCGACTGTAGCTGAATGGTTGCATTGTTATATTATTGATTTTTTTGGTAAGCGAAAAATACAAATTAATTAGTCAATTCTTATCCTGTAATAAGGTTGAATAGTTTATCTTTTAATTGGCTACAACTAAGGAGTATAAATAATTGTTGCCTTTATCATTACTCCGTTGAAAAATCGTATTAGTTTGATTATCAGCAAGATGTGCTTTTACTGATTAGAATACTAAAAAGCTGATAATCAAACTAATGCAAGATGCTTTGGCTGTGTTCTAGAATTTTGTAGGTTTCTATAATTCTCAGCGATAGCTTTTTATAAAAAATGAGTATTGATTTTCAAGCAGTGTTAATCCTAAATTTAAGGAAAAAAACTGCTTTTTTCTTGTTCTTTGCTTGACCAAAGAACCAAAGTCAAGGGCTTATATTACGGTTGGATGGCTTTTACTACTCGAA
>CALDEP010000153.1 GCA_937942475.1 uncultured Aureispira sp. | reverse complement strand
ACTGCCATTGCTTCTAATATAGTGGGCGGCTATGGAATTTTTACATATTTGGCTTATGATCGAGATACCTTGTATATACCCTGGTGATTAATTATATAGTAGTGTATTCCCTTGGCTAGAATGACAAAAAACAAAACGATGAAGTTGTTTTAAATTAACGATTTTTAATAATATGTTTTTCACTTAAAAATGTATGCCCCGTTTTACAAAGGGCATCGCCCTGGCACCATTAGTAAAAAAAAAATAAAAAAAGATAAAAGGAGCATCGCTCCGACACCCTTTATCCGAAAAATAAAATCATCTTGATCCCAAATTATTACTTAGGCTTAAAAGAATACAAAAGTGATGTTGTACAGAAATCTACCTAAAATCCCCGTGCATCATCATCGCCACGAATATCGCTAACCCCCTCCAATTGACCATTCGGCAAACGCAAAATAGCTTCCACTTGTCCAATCGCTTCTCTACTCTTAGGTGTGTGCCCCAATGCTTTTAATTCCGTCAGCAAGCTTTCAGAAAAAGCACCTTCTTCGTGGTACAACAAATTAGGGAACCATTGAAAATGAAAACGAGGTTCGTGTACAGCATCTTTTAGAGGCAGTTGGTAATCAATTACATTGGTGACGACTTGAAAGACCGTCGTAATGATCTTAGAACCCCCAGGACTACCAACTGCCATAAAAAATTGCCCATCTTTTTCAACGATAGTTGGTGTCATCGAACTCAACATACGTTTGTATGGCGCAATAGCATTTGCCTCGTTTCCTAAGAGACCAAATTGATTTGGAACACCAGGTTTAGAACTGAAATCATCCATTTCATTATTCATGAAAAAGCCGCCACCCTCTACAATCACTTTGCTACCAAAATTTGAATTGATGGTGGTGGTAACTGAAATAGAATTACCCTCTGCATCTACCACACAATAATGGGTCGTTTGCTCGCTTTCCTTTGCGTAAGGATTTCCATGAGAAATACTGTCACTTGGCGTTGCAATACTGTCTACATAAGTCTGCATTCGCATATCGGCATAAGCTTGGCTGCTAAGTACTTCTACAGGAATAGGGTAGAAGTCGATGTCTCCAAGATGTTCTGTTCTATCGGCATAGGCACGGCGTGCTGCCTCGGTAAATAAGTGAATACTTTTTGCAGATTGGAAACCCCATTTTTCCATTGGATAAGGTTCTACCATATTAAATAACTCTGCCAAGCAAATCCCTCCGCTCGAAGGTGGTGGCATTGAAATAATGTTATATCCTTTGTATTCAAGTTGAATAGGAGCTCTCCAAACCGCTTTATAATTTTTCAAATCTTCATGAGAAATGATGCCTTTCGTTTTCTTCATTTCCTGAACGATCAAATCAGCCGTTTTTCCTTCATAAAAGCCTGCTCGTCCCTCTTTTTGAATCCTTTTTAGAACTTCTGCAAGGTCTTTCTGTAATAAAATATCTCCTTTCTTCCAGACAGCTTCTTTGACAAAGGCATTTTTATGTGGATTAAATTCTTTGAACAACCACATATGCTCATTGTAGGCAGCGACTTCTCGTTCGGTAACTTTGAGCCCATTTTGAGCCAAATCAATAGCAGGTTGTAACAATTCCTTCCAAGGTAATTTACCATATTTTTGATGGGCTACATACATTCCCTCTACCGATCCAGGAACGCCAGAAGCTAAATGCCCTGTCAAACTCAAGGAATCAATAATTTCCCCTAGCGTATCCAAATACATATCTTTATGAGCCATACTTGGAGCCATTTCTCTAAAGTCTAAGGTATTACTGATCCCCGTTTTATCTCTATAAATCATAAAACCACCACCGCCAAGATTCCCTGCACGAGGATAGGCAACTGCTAAGGCAAAATGAACTGCCACCATTGCATCCACGGCATTACCTCCTTTTTTGAGAATTTTTAATCCAGCAGCAGTTGCTAGAGGATGTGCCGAAACAACCATTGCAGAATCGCTGACGACTTGTTTGTTAATATCAAAAACGGGCGCTGTATCTTCTACCATAGGAGCAGATTCCTTACAAGCACTGAACGTAATTAATACAAATAATAGAACTGAAATATGGAAGGTGGAAATGAATTTCATTGACAATAAGTTTAACATAATAGAGTTGGAACAGCCATTTGTCTAGAGACTAAATAACTGCCTTTAGGTCCCAAGTTATACATATTTTTTTATAAAATCCTATTTTCCTTTGTGGTATAAAACCAAATATTGATAAAGTCTATTCTTTCCATTCTAGAACTTCTGTTACAGGAATATGGTCACCAAAATCTTTTCCATAATAAGCTTTATAAATGTTTTGATCTTCGTCAATTAGGAAGTCGGCAGGCACAATTGGTTTATCTTTCATGGATCTCATGCTAAAGAATCCTCCAGACAGCGCTTTAAAAACTTTTTTGGGATTTAGCATAGATTTCATCATGCCACCATAAGAAATTTCAACGCCATAGGCTTTGTAGATTTCAAATTTAGGATCTGCAAGAATCGGAAAGGGAGGGTTTTGTTTTCCTGCGTACTTTAAAATTTCTTCCTTTGAAGAAGCAAAAAGAGCTATAATTTGAATGCCTTTTTCTTCGAATGTAGCGTGGTTGCGAATTAAATCCTGTATCGCCATGTTGCAAAAAGGACAAGTGGCTACTCTAAAAAAAGCGAGTAAAATTTTCTTGCCTTTATAATCTTTTAATTGAATTGTGTTGTCAAAAATATCCGTTCCTGAGAAGGGAACTGCTGCTTTGTTTTTCGTTAAATGTTTCATGATACAATGCTTTTATTTTAACTCATGTTACGCAGAACGTTTTCAAAGATAATTTAAAGGTATCCTGCTATCTTTTAGCTTCCATTTGATGTTGAATGGTGAATGCTAAATTTTTAATGCCCTACGATTGCGCTAAGAGCATTTAGCATTCAAAAATTGAACATTCATCCTTCAAATAGATCTGTAAAACCATCGTTTAGTTTAGAATCACCAAATTAATTTCTTGGGTAACATCAGTTATTATGATAATAATAATAACACAAAGATCAATGATTGAGGAAGACAAAACTTGGAGAATACGTCCAAAAAATTGGACGATTCATCTGAAAGGAAAAACAAGTTCTAAGAACGAAAGGAAGATGGGCTAAGGTTGAACTTCTTTTTGAATAAGCGAGAAAAATAAGCAGGATCATTAAAGCCTAATTGATACGCAATTTGGCTAATGGATAAATTAGATATTTCTAGTAATTCTTTTGCCTTCTGAAGCCTTTGGTTGTTAATGTATTGAGTAGGCGTTTGTTCATACGTTGCATGGAACTTTCGTTTGAAAGAAGAGGTACTTAATCCAGAGAGTTCTGCTAATTTTTGAATAGAAAGGTTAGAGAAAATATGGTTCTCCATCACTTCTTGTATTTGAACTTTTTGAGGCGTAAACAACTCGCTAACTAATTGTAAAATAGAATCTGCATTCTTCGTTTGCACCAAAACCAAGATCAATTCTTTAACTTTTAACTCCAGAATGTCATCATTAATTAAAGTAGGATTATCAAAATAGAAGTTTAAGCTTTCGATAAACTTGGAAATGACATGATCTGGAATGACTTTTTGAATGGTCTTTTTTTTATTTTTAGGTTTAATATAATCGGGCAATTCTTTCTGATAAAGCTTTTTTAGAACATCAGGATAAAGGTGGACCGCAATGATCTCACTTTTGCTAGGAGAGGAGGTTTTTAGCCAATCAATGAAAAAGCTGCCACACTTTAAAAGCAAGGATTCTTTGGAGCCAAGGCTTACTTTTTCTGTCGAAGAGCTGAGCGTAGAATTTTGTCCAGATAAAAAAATAAAACAAGCTTGATCTTGAAAAAAACTCTCCAACCGAAAAGGCGGTTGAATGATAATTTTTTCTATCAAAGGCTTGTCTTGAAAATTGAATCCTTGTCTACTTAATATCATCTTGTTATTATCATAATGAATAGACATTCTTGTAAGAATATAATCATAACCTACAAGAATGCCTATTTTAATTAAGAAAGCAATTAATCCAAGAAAGAAGTCAAAGGACTACTTGCCGTTGCATGATTAAAAGGACTCGCCAATCGAGCTTCGTAAGCCATACGTCCTGCTTGAACGCCTAATTTGAAAGCGATTGCCATTTCTATTGGATTATCAGAAACCGCAATGGCTGTATTGACCAAGACCGCATCTGCACCCAATTCCATTGCTTTTGCAGCATCAGAAGGACTTCCAATACCTGCATCTACAATGACAGGAACGTTCGCTTGTTCTATGATAATTTCTAAGAAATCAATCGTTTTAAGTCCTTTATTGCTACCAATAGGCGAGCCCAAAGGCATAACCGCCTGCACACCCACTTCTTCTAAACGCTTGCAAAGCACTGGATCAGCATGGATATAAGGCAAGACAATAAAGCCCAGTTTGACCAATTCTGCTGCTGCCAGTAAGGTCTCAATAGGATCAGGCATCAAATACTTAGGATCTGGATGGATCTCTAATTTTAACCAGTTGGTTTCTAGTGCTTCACGAGCTAATTGAGCCGCAAAGATAGCTTCTTTTGCCGTTCTAGCACCAGAAGTATTGGGCAATAAATTGATGTGAGGATGATTAAGATGCGTTAAAATATCATCTTCTTCATTTTTGATGTCCACTCGTTTGAGGGCAACAGTAACCAATTCGGATTCAGAAGCTAATAAAGCATCTCGCATGATTAGGCTAGAAGCAAATTTGCCTGTGCCAGTGAACAATCGAGATTGAAGCGTTTTATCTCCTATTTTTAAGGCTTGCATAAGTTCAAATATCTAGGATTGATAATCAAATTAATATAATTTTCTAACGAGCTTGTTTCTTTTTATTGGTTGTCAATCAACTTTTTATTTAAGAAAAAAATAGCTTAGGAATGAGAAAGAAATAAAGTGAACAAGTGTTGCTAAATATTTTTGAGGATGAAAGTTTTAAAAAATGAGTAGTGTAACGGGTTACACGTCCGATTTTTTTGAAATTTTCAGACCAAAAAGATGACGCAAAACGTTC
>CALDEP010000152.1 GCA_937942475.1 uncultured Aureispira sp. | reverse complement strand
GCAGATTGCCTGTCTTTTTTTTATTTGTTATAATACCTTAATTGCCCAAAAGAACGATTGGGAAAACCCAGAGGTATTTGCGATTCATAAATTAGCCCCTCATGCTGATTTTTTTTCCTTTGAACGTCGTAGTTTGGCATTAGAACAGAACAAAGAAGGTGCTGCTTATTATCAAAATCTAGATGGAAATTGGGACTTTTATTGGGTACAAGATGAGCGAAAGAAATTAAGTGATTTTCACAAAGAAGAGTATGATGCTAGCAATTGGGGAACGATGCCTGTTCCTGGAAATTGGGAAGTGAATGGTTATGGCATCCCTATTTATGTGAATCAGTCCTATGCCTTTGAATCTAAAAGCCCTCCAAATATCCCTACAGGGAAAAACGAAATTGGAACCTATCGACATTCTTTTGACTTAGAAGCTGCTTGGTTGGAGCGAGATGTCATTTTACATTTTGGTGCTGTAAATTCTGCTTTTTATCTTTGGGTGAATGGTCAAAAAGTAGGCTATTCACAAGGAAGCAAAACGCCTGCGGAATTTGATATTAGTGCCTATGTTCGAGTAGGAAAAAACAACATTGCTTTAGAGGTTTACCGCTATTCTGATGGAAGTTATTTGCAATGCCAAGATTTTTGGCGAGTGAGTGGCATTGAGCGTTCTGTTTATGTTTATTCAGCTCCCAAAGAGCGCATTGTTGACTTTGAAGTACAGTCTACCTTAATTGAAGCGTATCAAAAAGGACAATTTAATGTTCGTATTGCTTTAAAAGGAAAGTCAAGACTCAATTTGAAAGTAGAATTATTAGAAAAAAATAAAACCATTTTTGAGAGCAAACAAGTAGTTGATTTATTGAAGGATTCTATCGTTAATTTTGAAACGATCTTGCCAACCATCAAGCATTGGACAGCAGAAACTCCCAACTTATATAGAGTCGTGTTGACTTTGATGAAGGAGGATGGGATTGAGATTGAAACGCTTACTTGTCAAACAGGTTTTCGAACGTCAGAAATTAAAAATGGACAACTCTTAATTAATGGAAAATATGTGTATTTAAAAGGTGTAAACCTGCACGAGCACGACCCAAAAACAGCGCACGTTGTGACAGAGGCATTATTACGAAAAGACTTAGCATTGATGAAAGCCAGCAACATCAATGCCATTCGTACCTGTCATTATCCACAACCCGAACGCTTTTATGAATTGTGTGATGAAATGGGTTTTTATGTGGTAGACGAGGCGAATATTGAGTCGCATGGAATGGGTTATGGATTGGCGTCTTTGGCGAAACGTCCGAAGTGGAAAATGGCGCATTTTGATCGCTTGTGGCGCATGGTTGAACGAGACAAAAATCATCCTTCGATTATCATTTGGTCTCTAGGAAATGAAGCGGGCAATGGTGTTAATTTTATGTATTGTTACGATTGGTTAAAAGCCAGAGATACCACACGTCCTGTACAGTATGAACAGGCGCATTTGAAGGGGCGAAATTCGGATATTTATGCGCCTATGTATCCTTTGTTTGATAAGGTGAAAAAATACGCAACGTCTAATCCTGACAAGCCTTTGATTATGTGCGAATATGCCCACGCTATGGGAAATAGTACTGGAAATTTCCAGGATTGGTGGGATTTGATTGAAAAATACGATGCTTTGCAAGGTGGTTTTATTTGGGATTGGGTGGATCAAGCTTTGGAAAAAACATCCGATTCAGGGGAGGTTTATTGGGCGTATGGAGGTGATTTTGGTACTAAGAATGTTCCTAGTTTGGGCAATTTTTGTTTGAATGGAATTGTTTTTCCTGATCGAAGTCCACAGCCTGCTTTGTATGAGGTCAAAAAAGTATATCAATATGCTGGAATTAAGGCGCTTGATCTGGAAAAAGGCAGGATTAAAGTCTACAATAAATATGCCTTTGCCAATCTTTCTAATTTTGATTTGCATTGGCAATTAAAAAGTCAAGGAAAGCTTATTAAAAAAGGAAAAGAACAAAACGTCAACCTAGCAGCAGGAGATAGTATGGTGCTGGATTTAGCTTACGAAGGTTTTTATATGAATGAAGGGGAGGCTTATTATTTAGACCTTCAATTGATTGGAAATAAAAATACCGCTGTTTCCAAAATTGGGCATATTATGGCGGCAGAGCAATTAGAAGTAGTTGCAGGAAGTTTTGAGGTTGAAATTGAAGTGGATGATACCATAGAAGTCTTAGAGAATAAGGATCAATTGGTCATTGAAGGAGCGAAATTTATCTTAGAGTTTGATCTAAAAAAAGGCAACATTGCTTCTTGGAAAGTAGGAGGGAAGGAGTTGATTAAGGAAGGTTTTATGCCCGATTTTTGGCGAGGAATGACCGACAATGATTATGGTAATTTCTTATTATTAAGAGCAGGAAATTGGAAACGTGCCAGCAATCGAACAAAGGCGACTAAAGCCAAATTAATTTTTACGAATGGGAAACAAGCAGAAATTGAAGTGGTGCATAATTTAGGAACGAATGGAAAATTAACCACTATTTATAGCGTCTATAGTAGCGGGCAAATTATGGTGAGCAATGAGTTAAAACGAGGCGTCATTCGCCTTAGTGAATTGCCGAAGTTTGGTTTGAAAATGCAGTTGCCCAAAGAATATAATCAATTAAAATGGTTGGGCAGAGGTCCTTTTGAGAATTATCAAGATCGAAAATCAGCAGCGTTTGTAGATTTGTATGAAAGTACGGTTGCCGAGCAATATGTTCCCTACATTCGCCCACAAGAAAATGCCAATAAAACGGATGTACAATGGCTTTCTTTGACAAATAAAGCAGGCTTTGGATTGAAAGTTTCTGCTATGGAAAAGCCTTTTTCAATGTCTGCTTTGCATTATTTAACCGAAGACTTTCAGTCGGAAGTGCGTGCTTTGGGTGGACAAAATGACAAGAATCGTCACACGATTGATCTCAAAGAACGAGATTTAGTGGCTTTGGAAATTGACTGTGTACAACAGGGACTGGGTGGAGACGATTCTTGGTGGCAAAAGCCGCACAAGGCGTATCGTTTGAAGGAACGGGTGTATGCGTATAGCTTTCTTTTAGAGCCTATCTTGGGTGCAAAATAATACGATTTTAGCAAACAGTTGAAAAAAAATAACTACTCTCATTAAACCCTAGGGGCAATCTGATGTCAAAACGACATACAATTATAAACCAACAAAAAGATAAACGTATGAAAAATGTATCAGTGATTATGTTAGTACTGCTTTTTATCTTGATGATAACAAATGCAGAAGCTCAGACAAGAAATAAGAATTCCAAAAGAAATAATAAGAGAGTAGAAAATAAGACCGTTCGTAAAAGAACTACCGTTCGTCGAACAACAAAAAATACCCGAAAAGTAGTTAATAAACCAGTCAAACGAGTGCGAGTAAATCGAACTCGTGTGGTACATCATCATTACCGCCATTTGCCTAAAAGAGGGGCACTTGTGAGAACGGTAAACACTAGAGCATTGGCGATTAAATTTGGAGGCGTTGGATATCGTTTTCATGCTGGAATTTGGTACCGACCTCAAGGTCAACAATGGCTTGTGACTCGTCCATCTTACGGAATTCGTATTCAAACCTTACCTGTTGGTTATCGCAGAGTTTTAGTTGGGAGAACTGTTTATTACTATTATTATGGAACCTATTACAGACAGCAAAATCAAGAATATGAAGTGGTAAGTGCTCCCAATAGTGCTGAAATTGATTCTTTGCCTGATGGCTACAATGTGGTCAATGTCAATGGAGTGGAATATTATGAGTTGGACGCTATTTATTATATGCCAAGTCTAGATCAAGGAGGAGAAGAGATTTTAGTTGTTGTTGAAAATCCTCTTTCTTAGAAATTAAAATTTATCGTTCTTTGACAAATCAATCTAAAAATTAGTTAAGAGCTACCTGTAATTAAAAGCTCCACACGATTTACTGCGTGAGAAGAGTTGCAAAAGAACCAAATTTATTTTTGACTTAGTCTAGTTAATTCCTTTGCCTCTTTTTCATAATACCTAGATGTTCGAGTACATTGATTTGTCCAGTAGGTGTTTTTTTGTTCCATACCAGTACTATTATTAGACGTGAAAAAGTTATAATAAAAACTGCTAGGACTAGCATAAATAATGAATTTTTTGCCAAGCTCAAACCAAGTGAAACCGCAAGAAGCACTACTTCTAGGAGTGAAAATGACAATAGTATCTTTTATATATTCTCCTTTATAAACGTTAAGAACTTCAAGTTCTATTTTTCGAACAATAGGAGTCTCTAAGTATTCGCTGGAGGGATTGGTTTTTAAAAAATCTTCTTTTGCTTTGGTTCTTTTCTCTGCTGCCATTGTTTCCCAGATAGAAACATAGTTGAGGCTGATGACTTTTCCTGAGACGACAACTCGTGTCATAAAATAAGCGTCTTCCACGGAAGGTATTTCATTGCAACTACAAGCATTTGCTGAAATCGATAAGCTTAGGAAGAATAAGAATAGGATTGTTTTCATGGCTTTTTTTTGGAGGTTTAAGTATGATTTTAGCCACTTTCAAAGTGGTACTTTCAGAGTGGCTGAAATCATACTTTCTAGAGCCTATTTCTTTGCCTTAAAAGACCAAGTAAAAAAGAACCTGGAAACTTCTACTTCCTGTCCGTTTTTGTCTATTTGGGTACCAATGGTTAACATTTTTACTTCTTGCCCTTCGCCCGTTTCGATTGCCTTTTTGACGGCATCCATCACTTTTTGCCCTTCCAGACAAGTAAATGTTGCTTTGCTAATGGCTTTTTTTCCATAAGTTGCTTCCATTTTAGTAATCAACATGGATACTTTTCCACGACCTTGCAAAGCGAGCATGGCCAAAACGCCCGTAGACATTTCGGCAGCAGCAGCCTGAGCGGCAAAATAAGTGGACTTAAATGGATTTTGAGAACGCCAACTGTAGGGAACGGTAACTTTTGCTTCGCTGGGGGTAACAGATTGCACTTTGATTCCCATAAAGAACGCAGAAGGCAGTTTTGCAAATAAGAATAAACGTTGCAAAATAGGATTGCTCAATTGTTTGAGGTACTTTTTTATATGTGGATTACTGTCGTCAAAAGGGAGTGTTCGGTCATTGGATGTTGCCATTGATAATTTTTATGATGTTGAAATATAAAAATGAATAAAATGTGCTAAGGAACAGTAAAAAAATAACTTGAACATTTGAATAATATTTTTGCCTCTATTTTTACTGAAAATTCGGGCGTGTAACCCGCTACACTTCTCATCTTTAGCAAAAATAGAAACAAAAATATAGCTTCAAATTTTGTTCAACTTATTTTTTGACCATTCCTAATAATTCGCCTCAAAAATGCCTTTGGTATAAAATTTAGTGTTCCCTAAATAAAAAGAAACAGACTTGAAAGCAACAATTTTAGTCTATAGATAGTTTATTCTACGACCTTTTTTGTATAATGGGGCGTTCAAACTATATTTTGAGGTATAAAAAAAAATTGTACTTTTGCATTCTAATACGAATCTTTCAAAGTTAAGATATGTGTTTGGAAATGCAAACAAAAGATTTAACAAAATGGTTAGATTACTGCATTTTGTTTTGAATCTATGTGATTATAGTTCTAAATTACGTTCGTTTTTAACTTCATTAAGAACATTTAAGAACGCTTAGAAGGATTGTTTTTCTAAGTATTTTTTATTGGGTAATAATTTGATAACGAACGCTTAATGTGTAGTAAGCATACTTTTGTATAACTAGGAAAAAAACGGATTTTGCAATATGGCAAAACATTTAGTGATAGTGGAGTCTCCAGCGAAGGCGAAGACCATTGAAAAGATATTAGGAAAAGATTTTACAGTCAAATCTAGTTATGGACATATCCGTGACTTGATCAAGGACTCTAAAGATAAAAAAGCGATTGAGGTCGATAATTCGTATAAACCCAATTATGCGGTTTCCTCAGGCAAACAGAAAGTAGTTAAAGAACTCAAGGACTGGGTAAAGAAAGTAGACGAAGTTTGGTTAGCGACGGATGAAGACCGCGAGGGAGAGGCTATTTCTTGGCACTTGGCAAAAGTGTTGAAATTAGATTTAGACTCTACGAAGCGGATCTCATTTAGAGAAATCACAAAACCAGCTTTGTTAAATGCCATTCAAAATCCTGGTATCGTAGATATTAATTTGGTCAATGCACAACAAGCAAGACGTGTTTTGGACCGTTTGGTAGGTTTTGAATTGTCTGGGTTGCTATGGCGCAAAGTTCGAGGTAAATTATCTGCTGGACGGGTGCAATCTGTTGCGGTTAAATTAGTAGTAGAACGAGAACGTGAAATTAATAACTTCGAAGCCAAGCCTTTCTTTAAAGTAGTGGCTAAATTAGAAGTTCAAGATGCTAAGAACAAAATTGTTACGTTTAAAGCCAACTTAAATAAGAATTTTGATTCTGAAAAAGAGGCACAAGCTTTCTTAGAAAAATGTGCTCCTGCTAATTATAAAGTAGGAAACATTGCCGTTAAACCTGCTTATAGAAAACCTGCGGCTCCTTTTACGACCTCAACATTGCAACAAGAAGCCAGTCGGAAATTGGGTTTCTCGGTCTCTAGAACAATGTCTGTTGCACAACGCTTGTATGAAGCTGGGCACATTACTTACATGCGTACTGATTCTACGACTTTGAGTGAAACGGCTTTGAATGCAATCGCAGAGACGATCAAAAGGATGTATGGGGATAATTACCTAAATACACAACAATATAAAAGTAAGAAGTCTTCTGCTCAAGAAGCGCATGAGGCGATTCGTCCTACCTATGCAGATAATAATTCTGTAAGTATGGGTCATGACGAAGATCGTTTATATGATTTGATTTGGAAGCGTACCATTGCTTCTCAAATGGCTAAAGCTCAATTGCAAAAAACGACGATTGATATTAATATTTCAACCGTTAGTGATTTGAAATTAGTAGCAGCAGGTCAAGTCTTGACTTTTGATGGTTTCTTGAAGGTTTATTTAGAATCTAAAGAGGAGGAAGAAGAAGAGGAGGATGATAATGATAATACAGACGATAAGATTTTACCTCCAATGACTGTTGGGCAAGCTTTGAGTTTGGAAAAAATGGATGCTATAGAGCGTTTTACTCGCCCGAAACCACATTATACAGAGGCAAGTTTGGTTAAGAAACTAGAGGAGTTGGGCATTGGTCGTCCGTCTACTTATGCGCCTACGATTAGTCGAATTATGGACCCAAATCGTGGTTATGTACTGAAGCAAACTAGATTGGGGAAAGATAGAGCATATACCGTTTTGACTTTAGATGGAAAGAAAATAAGTATTGCTGCTACCTCTCAAACGGAACATATTGGTTACGAAAAAAATAAACTCTTTGCAAGTGATTTAGGAATGCAAGTGACCGACTTTTTGTCGGAGCATTTTGCTGGAATCATGGAATATAGTTTCACAGCAGGAATTGAAGATCAATTAGATGTTGTTGCTGATGGCAAGGAGGATTGGGTCAAAATGTTGGATGCCATTTATAAGCCTTTCCATGAAAGGGTAGAAAATACGATGGAAAATGCAGACCGTGTAACAGGAGAACGTATTTTGGGAAAAGATCCTAAAACAGGTTTGTCTGTACTGGTTCGTATTGGTCGCTATGGTCCAATTGCACAAATTGGTCTGACAGAAGAATTGGGAGAAGAAAAACCTCAATATGCGAATTTAAAAGAAATACAATCTATAGAAACGATTACTTTTGAAGAAGCGATGGTTTTGTTCCAATTTCCTAAGAATTTAGGAGAATACGAAGGGAAGGAAGTCATTATAGGAGAAGGAAGGTTTGGTCCTTTTGTGAAATTTAATGAGGCATTTATTTCTATTCCTAGAACAGAAGATGTCCATCAAGTAGGAATGGAAAGAGCCATTGAGTTAATTGAAGAAAAGAAAATTGCAGATGCGCCAATTGGCCATTATCAAGAAAAACCAATTACAAAGGGAGAAGGAAGATTTGGTCCTTTTGTGAAGTGGGAAGGCTTGTTCTGTTCGATTACTAAAGGTTCTGGCTTTCAATTGGAAACGATTACAGAGGAAGAAGCCATTGTTTTGGTCAAAGCTAAGATCGAAAAAGAAGCCAATCGCTACATTCACAAATGGCCTGATGAAAACTTATCTGTTCAGAATGGACGCTGGGGACCTTTTATCAAAATTGAAAAAGATCGCAAAAGCTATAAATTGTTGAATAAGAAAGGGGAGAAAATGACGCCAGAGGAAGCTAAGGAAGTCACTTTAGAATATGTGATTGAATTGGTTAAAGACCAAGGTGGTGTTTTGAAGAAAAAGAAAGTGGCTAAAAAGAAAAAGCCTGCTGCTAAGAAAAAAACAACCACTAAGAAAAAGCCTGCGGCTAAGAAGAAAACGACGACTAAGAAATAGTATTCGTTTATAAAATAAAATTTAAAAAGGGTTCAAAGGCAATTGTCTTTGAACCCTTTTTTTTGATTAAGGCTAAGCTTTGTTAAGTATTATATGGTGTATGGCTTACTGGCTGAGAAGAATCATTATAGCAGCAAGAATTGCAAAAATACATTGTGTTAAATATCGAATGTGAATTTGATATTGAACTTCTTTTTTTAGAGCGAAGTTAAAGTGTACAATCAGCATAATAAAGGTAAGAATGCCGCCTACTATTAGCGATTCTGTTCCATAAGGCCATTTTTGTAACACAAATAATACGCCTGTTGAAAACATACTTATTCCTACCAAAGAGATTATACTAAGGGCTTTAGAAGGATGCTCTCTAACAATTAGTTCGTATATAACTTGAACCAGAAAGAAGGGAACGGTGATTAAACTAACAGCTAACATTTCAGTCCGAAATTCCCATCTTGCAAAATAGAAAATAAGCCCAATGGCAACCACAAGCATAGAAATCGAGTTCGCAAAGTGAACTATAATTCGTCCAGCGCCTTTCTTTTTTACTATTAATAGAATAAAATAAATGATATGAAAGGCAAAAATAGCCATCGAAAGGGCACTGAAAAATAGTTTAATAAAGGTATTGTCTGGTGCTTTAAAAAGCGACAAAAAGAAGCTTATAAATAAACTTACACCATAAAAAATAACATAAGCCTTGAAGAAATCATCAATAGCTTTTGGTGCTGTAGAAAGGTGTTCTGGCTGATCAAGGGGGACTTCTTGCATAAGAGTTGGATTGTTTTATAGGATTAATATCAAGTGCTAAAAAAATATAGAGTTTTATCAATAGATTTAAAAACAAGATAGAAAAAGGAGTTCTTAAATCTGTGAAATTTTAAAAGTATTTTAATTAGGGGCACTTTTCCAACGAATGACAAATTGTTTACGTCTTAGTATTTTATAAAAAGCGTTCCCCTTTTTATTCATTTAGACCTTTTTTAGTAAACAGTAACATTTCAAAATTTGAAGCTTAGAGCTTGTTGGAAATTTTGTTTAGAAATGCTTTCTGTTTTATTAAAGATGTGAATCTTATTACTTATATTAATGATATCAATTCTACTGCTGAAATTTTTTAGTATTTATTCTTAAACAGAGAAAAATGAAATGTAAAATGTTAATTTGGGGGATTGTAGGCCTATTTATAATCGGTTTTGTCTCCTGTGAAAAAAAAACAGTAGAACCAACGGAGCCTGCTGAACCAGATCCAGTAGTAGTAGTTGATACGATACCAGAAGATACTTTGATCGTAACAAGTACTTTGGGAAGTGGGGATATGGCAAGTATTAATGGGCTGTATTTTGGAACTTACAATGGTGGTTATATTCCTAATATAACTTTTATAGATAGCGTTTATGCAGATATAGATAGTCTAGGAACCACTGGATATAGCGTGAAAATTTATTCTGATCGAAGGCTGAGCGATAAAATAAAAGAATTTAATGTGCGTTTCCAAACCTTAGCGTTTGAACCTTGTGATATTGGGCTGCCTAATATTTATTTTGAGTCACGAAATGGCTGTGGTTATTTTGAGGAAACTAGACGTTTAGAAGTATTGGATTGTAATTCAGTTAATTTGTCAATTGGCACCTATGGATCAGGTAGAGGTGGTTGTCCATCTTATAAAACATATAGGTTTGAAGGAAGTCGATTGCTCTAAGAGTTCTGTTGTCTTTATAGCTTAGATTTCTTGGGCTGTTTTAGTATTTTTTTTAGCTTTGAATATTCAATACAATTTAACTGCGTTAGCATCAAATACCTTCGAGGGATGCACAACGTATCGTAATATTAAAACAGCCCAATTTTTTATGGAAGCATTATATCAACATTATTTAAAACACCCTTTTGTATTTATAGATACTCGCAAAGAACTTTCTAATGGAATTTTTGTAGCCGTAGGGCAGAAGGACGCTCGTGGAGCACATAGAGGGAATCAGTTTGCAGAATTGGCCATCAATAGTGGTAAAGCCGCTTATGCGATCATTAATGATGCTGAATTAAAGCAGCAATATGCTGCCGATGAGCGATATATTTTGGTAGAAGATGGTGAAATAGCCTTACAAGAATTTGCAAAACACCATCGAAAACAATTAAACTGCCCAATCATAGCGATTGCAGGTTCTAATGGCAAAACAACGATCAAGGAACTCTTGCATCGAGTTTTGTCCCATCAGTACAAGACCTTTTCTACTGCAGGTAATTTGAACAACCATTTGGGCGTTCCATTGAGTTTGCTTTCTATTGATAACAGCTATGAAATGGCGATTCTAGAAATAGGAGCAAATCATTTAGAGGAAACTCGATTTTTGGCAGCGTTGATTGAACCCGATTATGGATTGGTGACGAACTGTGGCAAAGATCATTTGGGGGAATATGGCTCGATTGAGAATATTATCAAAGCAAATAAGGAACTCTACGATGTATTGAGTGAAAATAATAAGCCTGCTTTTGTCTGTAATAATGATGCTTTGTTGGTAGAAATATCAGAGGCGATACCCCATCGTATTTTTTATGGTCAGAATGCCGCTGTGGATGCTACGATTATTTCAAGACCTTTTTTGAAATTTGAATTATCTATTGCGCCTTCTAAATGGATGGTTCAAACGAATTTATTTGGTGCCTTTTGGTTGGATGCCTTGCTTGGGGCTGCTGCTGTTGGGCATTATTTTAAAATTGATGGCGCCAAGATTAAAAAAGGCATCGAAAGTTATCACCCTGCTGCCTTGCGTTCTCAATTGATTGCATGGAATGACAATAAAGTTTTGTTGGATTGTTATAATGCAAATCCTAGTAGCATGGAAGTTTTTCTAGCAGAAATACAACAAAGTAACCTAAAAGAAGCCAAGGTTTTGGTCTTAGGAGAGATGTTGGAATTGGGAGATTACAGCAAAGAGGAGCATCAAAAATTAGTCAATGAAATTGATTTGAACCAGTTTGAACAAGTTTTATTGGTGGGCGCCTCTTTTTTGGACATTAAGCTTCCTCTTGATAATAAGCTACAACATTTTGAAACTAGAAATGCAGTAAATGATTTTCTTTTAACACAGGAGTACAAGGAACACTACTTTTTTGTGAAAGGTTCTAGAGGAAATCGTTTGGAAGAATTATTTCAATCCTAGCATTTTAAATCTTAAAGCTAACTGTTTGCATCTTGTATTTTTTGTGCTTCATAAAGCGCATTAATACTACTAATGTTGATCAATTTCAAGCTCAAACGAAAGAGTACAAAAACTTGAGAAATTAGAAAAGAGGGTAAAATAGCGGCACTAGATTTGAATTCAATTAGCGTAGAAACTGAATAGTTGATAAAGATGATCAAAAACCACAAGGCTAGGTTGAGTAAATATAAACCATAGGTTTTGCGGAAGTTTTTGATTATGAATTTGAAAGCGGGCCACAAAGATTGAAAAATCCAAGTTTTGTTCTCACGCACCAAAAATACTTTGGTGTAATCTTGCCACATAAAAAAGAAAGCAGCTACTAAGACATAAGCAGGCGCAACAAATTTGAAATTGAAGGCAATGGTCCCTTCATTCTCTAAGGTAAAAGGAGATAAGCCGTTTGAAGAAGTGTAAAAAATAAAGGCAAAGACAACAAAAACAAAGCTATGAATTAGGAGGAAATAAACGGTTAACCGTAAAGTTCTCCAGAAAAATTCGGCACTTTGTCCCCAAAAAATACTACGATTGTATTTTGGCGCTTGCTGGATAAATGTGGCAATAATCCCACCTGTTACAAAAATAAAAAGCAATAAATATAGAACAAGAACAGTAATCGACTGGTCGATGATGGGTAGAAAACCATCCCCATGCACATTCTTAAAGTCATTCAAAAAGGTATAATCAAAACCTTTAACCAAATCTGAAATCATCATAGAATGCCCAACCGTAGATTCTAATAAAGTCTTGAGTGGATAGGCAACAAAAATGGCTAATAAAAAAGTAAGTAAGTACAAGAAAAACACCATTGGTTTATATTTCCAAGTTTGTTTGATGCCTTGTAATAGAGCTTTAAATAAAATCATGTTTTTATAATAATTGCAAAGAATGATTTAGTGTGTGTCTTAACGTTGTGTGGTCTCCTTTAGATTAAATTAACGCACTTGCGGTAATCATTGCACCCTGCATCCAAGTCATAAAAGAAGTAAAGTATCGGGTGACCCCAGAAGATTGTTGTTCAACAACATAACTATTGTTGATTAAATTTTTATCTAGTGGAATTTTGAGCGCAGGATCAATTTCTACAGACATAATTTTTCTACTGCCAGTGTAGGTGAAATCATGGCTTCTTGCTTTTCCATCCCATTTTTCCATAACAACATCGCCATTGTCAAAGGTAACTTTAACATCTTGAGGAAGCCATAATTCTCCTAAACGGTATAAAATAACTTTAGCTTCGTATAGTTTTTCCGAATTTTCTGTTGAAACACGTGCTTCTGTTGTATTGTCAAAATAGCCAAGTGGTTCTGGAATAGGTTCGTTACTAATGGAATGGACGCTATAATCACATTCTTCTGTGCCATAAATGACTTGATCCAAAAACCAATTCATATTAGGACCAAAAGCATCTCCATGATGTTGTGGAACAATTTCATTTACAATGTCAATAAAATCGAAACGGCAAGGATGTTTAAATTTCCATCTTTTGAAATAGGTTTTAATAATATCTTGCATACAAACTTCTCCAACCATTCCCTCTAAGGTTCTTAACCAAACAGCAGCTTTGCCATAAACAATTTCACGATGCCCTTGATGTTTGAACAACCAACCAAACTGGCTCATAGGACCAATTTTAATATTATCAGCATTGAAAAAACGACCTCTTCGATATTCTTCCGAACCGAGATTAATCCCCATATAATCCCAATAAAAAACGCCTTTAGGATAAAACTTATCCATCATTTTAGCTTCAAAAAACGCGGTAAAGCCTTCGTCCATCCAAGCTTCTTCCTGCTCGTTGGTAGAAAGCATTTGCATGAAATATTGATGCGTCAACTCATGCATGGTTAAGGTTTCGGTTGTTCTAATATTGGGCGGTAAAATACATAAAGTAGGTGCTGTAAACAGCGTTGGATATTCCATTGCACCAGAAAACAAACCATAATAAGGAGGACTAACAATCGTAAGAGTTGGATAAGGATATTTTTCAATATAGTCTTCAAAGAAATCGAGGGTGTATTTGGTAGCAACTAAAAAACGTTCTTTGTTACAAACGTGTTCTGGCATAATGAGCAGTTTGATCTGCACGTCTTTCCATTTTTCTTCCAAAACAATGAAATGAGGATTTGCTGTCCAAGTAAAATCGATGACATCTTCTGCTAAATAAGTATAGGTTTTTAGCGAGCTAGCAACTTTTTTTTCTTCTAATAAAAATCCACTGGCTCCAACGACAAATTTTTCGGGAACGGTAATGTTAACTTTATAAACCCCAAATTCGCCAAAATACTCTGTATTAGCATGGTATTGATGGCAATTCCATTGTCCTTTTGTTGCGAATCGACTCCCTGCTGGCTCGTATACGCCAAGTTTGGGATACCATTGTGCCATAAAAAAGTAATCCCTGCTGTATCCTGTTCGAATGGATGTTTTAGGAATTTGAGACGTCCACTTCATGTGCACGCCATAGGTTTGATGTGGAAGAATAGGTTCCTTTAGGTGTAAAATGAGAACAGTGTGGTCGTTTTCATTTTGATCATCTACGGCAACAAAACTAAGGCTGTCTGATAAATTATTTCCATCTTGATCAATGACTTCTGTAACTTTAATCCAACTCCAAATACCATTGTCAATATCTTCTTGGCTTTTGGTGGACATCAAACTATTGGCCTCCAAGGCAAAGGTGCTTTTGTTGTTTTTAAAAGCATTATAATACATATGAAAAGGCATCGTCCAAATGGTGTCCGCAGATGGATTTTTGAAGGTTAGGTATTGTTGTGCTTGGATTTGCTTTTTATCAACATCTAGCTTTAGATCAATGTCATAATTAGCCGTTCTAAGAGAAAGCGGAATTGGTAATTTTTGATCTTGTGTAGAAGCACTGAATCCTAAACAAAGTAAAATTATTAGTAATGGCTTATTGAAATTCATAGTCTTGTGCTTTTATAGTTTGCTAAGGGGAATGGTTGGTTTATTACTAGCAGGCTATATTTTTATTTTGTCTTTTTTAGGTGATAATTAGGATACTTTCAAGGCGATTTTTTGTCTTTTTCTTAAACAGACAAAAAATGTGGGGAACTATTATTTGTTGTTCTTAGGCAAACTGTTTTTGCGTTTGTTAAGACAACCTTGTCAAAGAACCTATTTATTATAACAACAAACATACTAATAACAAGTTTAAAATG
>CALDEP010000151.1 GCA_937942475.1 uncultured Aureispira sp. | reverse complement strand
GACACATTTTTGAAAGGCTATTTTTTCGCCATCCTTCATTATTTTTCTTAGCAATAGCGGTGCTATTCCTAAGAAAAATGCTTCGTTTGACAAAAAAATATCTACTCCCAAAAATGACGATTAATTAACCCTATCTACTTAACTATATTTTTACCATTGGAAATCACGGATGTAACAGTCTAATTCACGACGACTTGAATTGAATGACAATTGATTGAACACGATTCCAAAGTTTTGTATATCACAAGTTCTATGGAACGCATATTTGGCAAATTCTAATCTAGTACTTTCAAAACTAAACATCAACATAATGTCTGCGATTTGGTGTGCGCTCACATAGTTGTTACGAACAAAGCGTCTAGCAGATCTCAAACGGTCTGCATCGTAACCACAGCTTCTGATTGAACGACAGCCCATGTTGAAATCAGATACACAAACAGGATTCCATCCATAAGTATGATTTGAGTAGTTACAGTAACCATTGTAGTTATGTCCGTGTGTTGTAATCACTACATTAACATTGTTGTGGTGACCATTGTGTCCGTTGTTGTGATGTCCATTATGTCCATTGTTGTGGTGACCATTGTGTCCATTGTTATGTCCATTGTTGTGGTGACCATTGTGTCCATTATTATGTCCATTGTTATGATGTCCGTTATGTCCATTGTTGTGATGTCCATTGTGTCCATTATTATGTCCGTTGTTGTTATGTCCTCCACCACCACGTCCATTATTACTAGGACGACCATTATTGGTATTTCCGTAACTATTTGGGCGGCTATTTCCACGACCATTTCTGGCAGCTCCATCTCGGCTTGCTGTTCCTAGATTTGGATTGTTATTTAGTGTTGAGTTTCCTCTTGTATTGGTGTCAGTACCTCTATTTGGATTGCTACTTATTGTTCCTCCTCCTCTTTGAGCAGAAAGTGCAAAAGATGTTCCTATTATAAATGCGATGATTAATGTTAGATTTTTCATAATAATTCAATTTGAATTGTGTCAAAATTATTCCATAGACTAGATATTGGGTATTTGTGTATTGGTTCTATGTAATACTTAATATGTTCTGTCTATACTAAGAGAAAAAGCGTGCCAACTTTTTATTTATATCCTATTTTAACTATAAAAATTTAACGTTTAGGTTAAAATAGACTGATGTGGCTATTTAGTTTGGCGCTTTGAACTAAATAATTAGTTACAAGCTAATGTTTTTTTAAATTCCTGTTTATAACAGTTTGCTGTGCTGCCTACTAGGTACGAAGCAGGCTTGTCCAGTATTTACTTCAAAACTCACTCTATCCTATTAAAAATTAATGTTACAGTGTACTAAAACACCTTCATAAACTGTATTTCCTTGCCGAATTGAGGGCTTTTTTTCGTATCTTAATACTTTAGAATTAGCAGCAAAAAGACTAAAAATCACTTATGAAAAAAGAGCAAAAAACGTATCAAAACCCTCCTATTAAAATCCTTCCTTATCCAGAAGCGATTCGATTAAGACCAGGTATGTATACTGGCAGTATGGACACCAGAGGTTTTCTCCATTTGCTAAAAGGAATCTTATATGATGCGATCACCTATTATCATTCTACAAGCATTTGTATAGAAATAAAAGATAGACAATCTATTCGATTAAAATTTAGTGCGATCACCCAACCTATTGCTAATACTTGGACAGATTATAGACAAGATTCCTTCTATAGCCCTTTTTATATTGGCTTAGAAACACTGAATGCCCTGAGTAGTAATTTTGCCATTCAATTATTGGATGCTTCCTCTAATATCATTCTACAAGAAAGCTTTAAAGAAGGTGTTAACTTAGGCGAAACTAATCCTACAGAACAACTTAGTTGTGCTGAAATGGAAATCGAATGCAGCCTTGATTCAAGCATTTGGGGAAGTTCTTTTGCGCTCAATCCTACCTTTATTTCAAATGAAGTAAAAGAGTTTGCTTATTTGAATAAAAGCTGTTCATTTGAAGTAAAATACCTTGAGGACAAGAAGCCTTGTCGAGTTATTTATCACTTTAAAAATGGCTTGCAAGATAAACTTCGTTTGGAACAGCTCAATGGTTTAGGAAAAAGTCTTTTTGAGACGTCTATCAATCATTCATTCGAGCATTTTAGCCTAGAAATTGCCTTTGCCTTTAGGGAATACAGCGTTGATGAACCTATTCTAAAATCGTATGCCAACAATTATTATACACACGAAAATGGCACCCACATAGATGGTCTGCTCAAAGGCTTAACTTATGGGGTGATGCGTTATTTTCAAAAGCAACAAGTTACTCATTATAGAATATCAGAAAAAGGAATCAAGGAAAACTTAGTTGCCTTTTTGCACCTTCAAATTGACCAACCTACGTTTGTTGGTTGTGTCAAAAATAAATTAGCCAACCCAGAAATATTAGAGCCTATCACCAATTTAGTAGCAGATGTTCTCTTTCAAAAAATGGAATCGGACGCAGGAGCAACAGAGCAACTCATTCGAAAGTTTGAAATTTAGTTCTTTAAACAAAAAATGCTTTCTCAACTATTGAGAAAGCATTTTTTGTACTCTAGAAGCTATCCTAAGAAAACTAAAAAACTAATAATTATCTATATAAACTTGCAAATCTTGTTGACTCGCTCGGTTGACTAAAACAGCTTTAACAAGCGCATAATTTTGTGGATCGTAAGTTTTTGCATAAGCCGCTTTGGCAAAGTCTAAACGAACATCTTCAAAAACAAATAGACCCATAATTTCTTTTATTTGTTCTGCTAACAAAAAATTACTTGTCAAATATTCCTTCGCTTTATTGATTCTATCATTGTCTGAAGAAAAGTCTGTAATTCTTGCTTTCATGGTATCAAAATCACGAGCAGACATGGCTTGTACACTTCCACCTTGATTATTTGTGTTAATATTAGTGTTCGTGTTGTTATTTGTTGGATTTTGACCTAAAGTAACGTTTCCATTTGGAAGGTCATTGTTCAAATTATTGTTGTTATTGTTATTTGGATTATTATTGTTGTTATAATTCGGGTTGTTGCCGTTATTCCCTGTATTATTATTTCCGTTATTGGGTCTTGTACCTGTATTGTTATTGTTGTTATAATTCGGATTATTCCCGTTGTTCCCTATGTTATTATTATTGCCATTATTGGGTCTTGTACCTGTATTATTGTTATTGTTATAATTAGGATTATGACCATTGTTCCCTGAATTATGGTTGTGATTGTTGTTATTATTATAATTCGGATTATTGTTATTTCCTAGATTTGGATTGTGGTGTACCCCTCCATTATTGTGATTATGACTTGGTGGGCGAGCGTGGTCCATCACTGGCTGACGATCTAACCATTCTTCCAATTCCTCCTTACTAGAATCAAAGGTAAACGCATCGTAAACTAGATAATAGTTCTTTTGGTCGAAGGTTTTTGCATAGGCATGTTTTGCAATCTCTTCTTGATTTGCTTTAAAATCAAATTCCTTTACTAAAACAGCCACTTGATCGGCATAAATATAGTTGCCATCAATCAATTGCTTGGCAACACGCAGTTTTCCATCATCGAAAGATTCGCCTCTCAAATGACGCAATCCCTGTGCAAAATCAGCATCACTAATTGGACTTGGTCCATGATAAGCACTTCCTTGATAATCATTGATTGGCTGTGTGCTTACCCAAGCACTAACTTCATCCTTACTAGAGTCAAAGGTAAAAGCCTCATAGACGACATAAAATTTATTTTGATCGTAGGTTTTAGGATAAGCTTGTCGGGCTAATTTTTCTTGATTTTCTCTAAAACTAAATTCTGCGACCAGTACTTTTACTTGTTGTGACAACAGGTAATTTCCATTGATAATTCCTTTTGCAATCCGCAGTTTTCCATCATCAAAAGATTCTCGTTCCAGTTGGCTCATCGCTTGGCTAAATTCAACATTAGACATTGGAACAGGCACATTGTGGTGATGACCATTGTGATTGTGATGATGTCCTCCTCCTGGACGTTGTGCTTGAGTTAAGAGTGTCAGGCTTAAAAATAGTAGTGTAATTATTGCTCTCATTATTCGTGTTTTATATAGGGCGACTCGTTTTTAAAAAACTAATGTACGTAATTATTATTACTAATGCCAAAAACATACCATTCCTATACGGTATCGTCTTTTTATTAGAACAACTAAACACCCAACAACCACCTAATCAACTGACAACAAACCAAATAGCTACAACTCATAAAAGTAAAAATTATTACTGTTTCAGATTTATTTCTTATAATGTCGAATTTCATTCTTAGACATAAAAAGGCCAGAGTTTCCTCAAACTCTGGCCGTATTCACACCTTATATCCTACGATTTAATAGGTTATCGGTAATACCTGTTATAAATATTTAGCTATGAATATTTATTAGGGTATTATTTTTTTATAAATTTCATTGTTTGCTGAGTCGTTTCGCTGATAACTCTTACTAGATAAATTCCTGAAGGAAGTTGCTCTATTGGAAGACTTATTTGCTCTTGACCTGCTGCTACATTTAAGTTGTTCATGTACGCTACTTTTCCTGTAACATCTAGGATAGAAACGGTTCCATTAATTGCTTCCTCACTGCTGATGGCTAAATTCACTACATTGTTTGCAGGATTAGGGAACAAGTTAATGGTCATTGCATTTGCTTCTATTTCATTCGTAGAAGTAAAGAAATTGATGACTGGAGTCAATGTATTCACTGTAAACCCAGGCTTCATAGGGTTACGGCTAAAGTTTCCGAAAGAATCTACTGTAATGGTATCACAGAAAGTTGATACACATCCATTTACTGTATCCAAAGCCATCAAACAAACTACATAAGAACCAAAGCTATTGTAAGTATGCGCTGGAGAACCTGAAACTGCTCCAGTATTGTCACCAAAGTCCCATACAAATGTAAATCCAGCACCTTGAGATGCACCATTTACAACTGGTTGCATCCACAAAGAGAATGGGTTAGTCGTATCTTGAGTAATGTTAATGTTTGTTGACAAGTTTGCACAAGGTCCGTTTTGGTTACCGTTATTTGTTGTCACCATAACTGTATCACAGTAAGTATAGGTACAGTTTCCAGAATCTGCTGTTACACATACCAAGTGGTATCCGTTTGCAAATGTAAAGGTTGGATTTGAGCTAGCAGAAGTGTTTCCTCCTCCAAAGTCCCATGCATAATTCATTGGGAACTGCGCTCCAGTGTTTACTGGTGTAAATGTTACAGCACCATTAGCACCTACTGTATAAGTAAATGAACCGTTTCCAAAGTTTCCACAAGGATTAACAGCACCACCTACACAGAAGTTTGTTGTTTCAGCGTAAGCAAATGAACCACCAGATACTAGTGTTTGTCCTGTTACGTCGTCTACCAAAGCGTAGCTTCCTTGACCATAGTAGCAACACATACCGTCACCATAAGAATCATAAATATTTAAGTTGTAACAACCTGTTGGTAAACATAGGCTGATTGGCATGCTTTGACCATTGAAAAATTGTGGATAATTACCACCATTTGCTACTACTGTACCACTTGCATTTGTAACGTTCCAAGAAGTTTCTCTTGCATAATTATCAAACAATAAGTTCAGTGTTACTGAGTTCAAAGCACATGGAGCTGCATTATTAATATAAACTGAATCACAGTAAGTTTGTGTACAAAGTGAATCGCTCACGGTCAAACATACATTGTGCCATCCGTTTGGTAAGTTTGTACTTGGGTATTGGCTAGTACTAGTTGTTCCATTTCCAAAATCCCAGAAGTAGTAAGACCAAGCTTGGAAACCACTAGTTACTGGATAAAAATCCGTTCCTCCTACATAACTAGAGTCAAAGAACGATACAATAGTATTACATGGATTTCCATTATTATTAACATAAACAGAATCACAGTAAATCGTGTAACAAGTATCATATGAGTTTGTTAAAGAATCATATGCAATGTCGTATGCATCATAACAAATCAAGTGAGCACCATTTGCTAAGGTTAAAGAAAGGTTTGGACCTGCACCCAAATAAGCATTTGTATTACCATCTCTATAAGTACCTCCTGACGTATAACCTGTTGTAATACCTGTTAAAGATACTGTATTACCAGATACACTTGATATGTAATATAAAGAATGATTCGCACATGGATTATTACCTGTACCACCACTAATATAAATAGAATCACAGAAAACCTCTGTACAAATTGAATCTGTTACCGTCAAACATACATAATTCCATCCTGTTGGTAATTGAGCGGTTGGATTCGCTCCATAACCGTAGTTACCATTTCCAAAATCCCATGAATACTGTACAAATGGAGGGAAAAATCCGTTTGTATAAGAATAGAAAGAAGCGGTGTTTCCTGATACAGAGTGTTGGTAACCTGCTGATGTGCTCGCACATGGATTAGCATTACCAGAAATATAAATAGAATCGTGAAGTGAAGTTTGGCAATTAAGCGTATCATAAACCGTTAAATCCACTGCATACCATCCTGGTCCAGGATAAGTAAAAGAAGGATTGACAGCATTAGAAGTACCTAAGCCATGAAAATTCCAATCATAATAATATTGTGGCGTTCCTCCTGTTAAGTTACTGGTAAAAGAAACGGTGTTTCCACTAATTGTATGGCTCTGTGTCACAGAAAAACCAGCACATGGAACTGTATTTGTGTAAACAGAATCACAGTAAGTTGTTTGACAATTTGTCAAACTATCATATACTGTTAAACAAGCTTCATGAAATCCAATTGGAGATCCTCCAGTAAAGTTATAGTTCAAGGTTGAACTAGTTGTTGTTACTGTATTTGTTGTATTGTTGTTATAATCATCAATCGTCCACACGTAGACTGGGTTAATCATACCAGCACTAACGCTTGTTGTAAAATTATAATTGTTTCCTGTATTCGTATACGAAAACGATGCACTACATTGTGCCTGTAAACTACTACTTGCTCCAAAGAGCAAAATGATAGCGACTGTTAAAAAGTTAATTACTTTCATACGTTGATTTTGATTTTGAGTTAAACTAGAACTTTTATTAAATTAGATTGTATACCTAATCTCTTTTTGACAATACAATAATAGGGAGAAGTAAGTGGTCTAGAAAAGACATTTTTCAATAAAAATATTTCAATTTACATTAACTCAATTTCATAATTAATTGATTATCATTAATAAAAAACAATTTACAACTAAAAAAACTTATAACAAGAATATTAAACAAGGTCTAATAAAAAAATATTTCCTAGAAAATTCTAGAAAATATTTTTTTTTAAAACTACTATTCTTAGCCTTTACTCCAAAAGGAATTTTATTCCTAGCCTAAATACACTGTATTAACGGACTCTTGGTGAAAAGACTTTATATTGTTGAACAAAACGCCCATTGATAAAATCATAAGTCTGTCCTTGTATAGTAATAGATCCACCTTCTTTAATTTTTGACAAATCGTAGATATCTTCTTCCATCAAATGAATCGAACCATTTGTTGCATGTGCTAAATTAAGATACTCTTCATTGATCTTGTAATAGACCTTTCTACAAGAATAGATAATTGGGTTTTCTGACCCACAGACAATGATTCGAATTGGGACGTTCAACTGCTTCATTAATTTCAGGTCCTTTATCGAGCTATAATTATTGGCAATTAGAAAAATTTCATCGTATTTTTTACGACTCTTTTTCGCTTCCAATAAAGCTTCTATATCATTTGAGGAAGGGTCCCAAATACTACTCCTATTAGCAATTCCTTCTCTCATGGTATTAATAATAGTATTAAAATCCTTTAATTGTCCTTCGCAAGAATAAAAGCCCTTTGTTGAGCCAATGACCTTTTCTTCTGGTTTTTTCTCTTTGCCATCGCCACCATTAAAAAACAAATACCGACTGTTCCCTGTCTCCGATTTACTAGAACCATCCCCTCTAAGATCCATCGCATGCCACAGCATCAATTGTTCTTTGTAGCCATACATAGCGTTTGAAATATCCATCACAATAAGTTTGTTCTTAAAGCGATTGCGCAAACGGTACAATGGAGCTAAAATCACTTGCTTCTTTTCTTCAAGAAACTTAGGCGATTCTTTTAATTTATTTTTGTAAGCGGTCGCTTTTACTTCCAGGGCTCTACTCACCCATTCCACACTGTCATGACCAATAGGAATATAAATATCTTCTTTTGAAAGGTCGATTTGATGTCCTGTCCGAATCACAGAATCTAAAAAATGCAAGGTTGCCAAGCGTTGTACATTCGCAAAAGAATCGAGAAGGTATGCGTAATACTCTTTGCCCTTGGAACCCATCCACGTAAATTCAACCGTCATCTTCTTGTACTCTTTTCCAACATCTATTGGACGAATAATTTTGACGGTATCGTGGTACTTCACCGCAATTCTAAATTCAGGCTCAAAAGGCAACCAAAATACAGCTTTCCCTCCCGCATTTGTTGTATCTGTATACGTCTTTCCTGTAGAGGAATAGATACGCACCACTTCATCTTGCAAGCGTCTATCACTGGGCGTTTTATAGGTAAATACTAAATAAATAAATCGCTGTGTATAAGCTTGAAAATTATACGTTACATAAGGAAAATCACTTACAGCAATAGAGCGCATACAGGTATGTTCGCCACAATGCACGGTGTAGGTTTCGTCAAAAGGAACTTTGGCCTTTACCGTTCCATCCTTTCTGGTTGCCACGTTTACAAGATGCCCCTTTGCTCCTTTTAGAACCACAGGGCTGTTTGCGTAGGGCGTACCATCTGGATTGCTTAGCTTTAAATTAATAAAAGATAAGGTATCTTCTGGATTTAAACTAGGTGTATTTCCCTGTGCATAAGTCGTTGTGAGACTTATACTAAGACACAGCATTAACAGTAGGTATCGCATAGTTGGCGTTTTTTATTGTAATTCTAATAGCTTTATAAAAATAAGTCATAAACGATTCATTAGTTACAAGTTAATACTAAAAATGTGCCGCAATAAAATTTAAGGTATTCTTATAATAATCGGCTCCACCAGCTGTATATAAATTAGTGTGCCCTGCTCCTTTTACTGTATAAAATGTTTTGTCTGTACTTGCCAAAGCTTCAAAAAGCTGCTTTCCATAACGAATATTAATGTGATCATCGGCATCTCCATGATTCATCAAAATGGGTTGTTTGATTTTCGCACAGGCTTCTATGGGTTGAATTTTGTAGGGGTCAAAATTAGCAACGCTACCAGCCAAAGTCAAAGCTCGATTGGAAGCAAATCGAAGTCCTATCCCAAAACAATAGCGTTTTTGATATTGATAAACGATTTCTGATAACTGGGTAAAGGTGCTTTCGATGACACCAAATTTAATTCTAGGCTCTATCGCCAAAGCTTGCAAAGCAACCGCTGCTCCCATCGAGCTTGCCCAAATGCCAATAGAAGCATCAGGCTCATATTCCAGAATAGCCGACACAGCAGCTCGTACATCTTCTTTTTCGTGATAACCAAAGGTACAATGCTCCCCACCACTTTGCCCGTGCGCTCGGGCATCATAAATCAAGCAATTATAGCCCGAATCGGTCAAACTTTTGGCAATTCCTAAATAATCTTCTTTGCAACCACCAATTCCATGTAGCATAATCATGGTCCCTTTAGTCGTGTCTTGAGCAGATAGGGCTAGATAATTCGACAAAACAATACTGTCTTTCGTGACAATATCTAAAGCAACTGTTTTGAGTTTATAATCTTCGGGAAAAGCGCCGTAAGGAAATCGATCTTTATTTTTTACTAAGTCGATTTTTTGAGGCATCACAATCGCATAAGGTGCCATAAATTCGACAAAAATAACGGCGGCAATGACAACTAAAATTAACAAGATGGCTAACATTCTTAATAGTATTTTTTTCATGGGTGGATTTTGTTCGCGCATGTAGGTGATTTTATAACTGATCTTAAAATAAAATCCAAAATACACGCTTAATTTTGACGATAATAATACAAAAAAATTCTAGACTTTAAGTAACTTGCTGACGCTATAAGATTGCATACAAAATATAAACCAATACAATGAAAGAACAGATTTTAGATCGTTTTCTCCGTTATGTCAAAGTAGATACTCAATCTGAGTTTGGAGTAGAAAAAATTCCTAGTACAGACAAACAATTCATCCTAGCCAAGCAAATTGTAGAGGAATTAAAAGCAATTGGTTTGAGTGAGGTTGAAATCGACGAACATTGTTATATTATGGCAACCCTTCCTGCCAATACAGATAAAAAAATCCCTACCATTGGATTTGTTGCCCATGTAGATACTTCTCCAGATTTTACAGCAACAGGTTGCGCTCCTATTGTTTGGGAAAATTACGATGGTGGCGACTTGGTTTTGAACGAAAAAGAGAACCTTGTTCTTAGAACATCAGAATTCCCTGAAATGGTTCAATTCAAGGGACAAACAATGATTACAACCAATGGATTGACGCTATTGGGTGCCGACGACAAAGCAGGGGTAACAGAAATCGTTTCTGCAATGGAATATCTTATTAATAACCCAGAAATCAAACATGGAAAAATTCGCATCTGCTTTACTCCAGATGAAGAAGTAGGTCGTGGTGCAGATTTGTTCGACGTCGAGAAATTTGGCGCAGAATGGGCATACACAATGGATGGTTCTCTTCCTGGAGAAATTGAGTATGAGAACTTTAATGCTGCTTATGCTGCTATTGATATTCAAGGGAAAATCGTTCATCCTGGTTCTGCAAAAGACAAGATGGTCAACTCTATGTATATTGCCACGGAGTTAATTCAAGCTTTGCCAGCAGAAGAAGTTCCTGAAAAAACAGATGGTTACGAAGGCTTTTTTCACTTGCTTTCTATCAATGGAGATGTTGACAAAACAGCCTTGAGTTATATTATTAGAGATCACGACAAAGAAAAGTTTGAGGCTAAAAAAGCCTTGATGCAAGAAACTGTTGACCAATTAAATAAAAAGCACAACAATTGTTTGACTTTAAGTCTAAGCGATCAGTATTATAATATGGCTGAAAAGGTGCGTCCAGTAATGCACATCGTAGACTTGGCTAGAGAAGCGATTACCAATTTGGGTATGGAACCGATCACGCGCCCTATTCGTGGAGGAACAGATGGTTCTAGATTGTCTTTCATGGGTTTGCCTTGTCCTAATATTTTTGCAGGTGGGCTAAACTTCCACAGTCGTTATGAGTATGTTGCTTTAGAATCTATTGTATCTGCGACAGAAACGATTGTTGAAATTGCTAAACTAATGGAAAGTAGAGATTGGTAAAATTACCTTTTTTTTGATTATAAAAAATGAGCCATTCTTCGATTTAGAATGGCTCATTTTTATAATAATTTACGCTCTAAAATAAATAATTTACTGCTCATTCAAAGTCCAATCGTAAGTCCTGTACGTTACAGTAGCAGCATTGTCAATTGAAGTATCTGAATACTGCTGTACATAAGATACAATTTGAGTACTTCCACCAAAGTCCCCTGCATACCAATTAAAGATTTCCGAGACCTCTATACTACTATTCATAATGGTATTATAAGTCGTATTATTAATAAAAGATCTTGCTTGGCTAGCGTAGTACTGCTGAATATTATCTTCTGTCCATGCTTTATTTAATAATGGTGGACAAGACGTTGCCGCACAATTGACGGCAAAATGAACTCTAGGCTCGTTAAATGTTCTTACTAATTCATCCTTTTCAATCTGATCTAAGGTATAATCTGTACCGCCAATATTAATTGTTCGGGTCGTCCAAATTGCCCCTGATTCAATATCCATAATACTCGAAACTGGATATTCCAATAAGATATTATAAATAGTGTATGCATTGTATACATTAATCCAGTACGCCATCGTCTTATTGTCTGACCAACTGTCTTGTGGTTCATTTTCCTTTAACAAATCAAGGTATGCACTCAATACCATTTCATCATTTTTAAAGTCAGCATAGTTTACGTCCCCATTTACATCGACGTGTTTTGCCAAAAGAGTATCAAAGGAGTCGTGACTCAAAGGGGCTACTTGTACCTCCGCTTTATCACAAGCAGTTAT
>CALDEP010000150.1 GCA_937942475.1 uncultured Aureispira sp. | reverse complement strand
TTGGATAGGTGGGTATAGGGCAAACAAAAAGGGAAGATTCCTCCTAATCTTCCCTTAAGTTTCTTCGTTAATTCCGAAGAATTTCAATCGAAATTAATAGCGGTATCTATTTAATATTAGATTGAATATACATATAGTATTATTTTAGCACATAGAGGTTACCCTCTTATGACTAGACGACAAATCTCATTTCAAAATGGTTGCATTGATTTGAAAAAAAATAATTATTTATTTTTAATTGCCATCTTTTATCAATAACGCCCACAAATTTATTTTATTTTCTTTAAAGCTCAAAATTTATTTTAATAATCATAGAGTTCTTTTTTGGGGGTATAAAAGAAGCTGTTGCTGCTATTTCATTTTGTTATAATTATAGATAATTCCTTTTTGCAACAAACCTCGTCCAAATTTATTTAAGTAATAAATCAAATAAGCATCTGCTCCAATCAAAATTCTTGATTTTTTCTTTTGAATCCCTTTGATAATAACCTTAGCAGCAGCTTTCGGGGGCGTTCTCAAAGCCTTTTCAAATTCTGCCAACTTATCATTTTCTGCCCCTTTTGCTGATTTTGCAATATTGGTTTTAATTCCACCAGGATGCACGCAAGATACAGCCACACCTGTTTTATTAATTCGTTCTTCCAACAAAACCGATTCAGAGAATCCCCTTATCGCAAACTTGGAGACACTATAAGAAGAAACACCAGGGATTCCAACCAAGCCAAAGACACTAGATATATTAACCAAACTAGATTCTTTTTGTTGACGCAAATAAGGTAAAAAAGCTTTGGAACCATAAATAGATCCCCACATATTGATTCCAAGCAACCATTCATAGTCTTCAGTTGAGATTTCACTAGCCATCAGACTTTCTTGCGCAACCCCTGCATTATTAATCACGATATCTACTTGATGGTATTTTTCGTGGACAGCCTTTGCAAAAGCTTGCATTTTATCTTCCTTTGACACATCAAATACAGCATGAAAGACAGGCGTTGACGAAGGCAAAGAAGCAATTGTTTCCAACAAAGTTGCTTCCTTAAAATCATTCAAAGCTAACTTTGCGCCTTGTTTGGCAAAGTCTTGAGCCAAAGCTCGACCGATTCCAGACCCTGCTCCTGTTATCACAACTACTTTATCTTTTATTTGCTTCATGTTATTGATGATTTGTACGAAAATTAAATGTAAACTCCCAAGCCCTCTTACAAGATATTAAAACGAAATTGAATATCCTATACTTACCTTACGTAAGCTTTTAAATATTAGCATAATTTATACTTGATTAAGCAGCTTTGTTTTAATGATAAATGTTTATTTCTGAATGGCTACTTGTTTGTTTTATTATAACTGTTGATAATCATAAATCATCCTTTTCATTGGTTGGAAGAATGGGCTTTCTTATGCCCTTACCCACTTTGGTCCCTTGTCTTATAAAATAATACGATTTTTCAACGGAGTAATGATAAAAAGTTATTTCGATTATAAATAAATAAAAGCTCCAACTAAAATAGAGTTGAAGCTTTTTTATGGCTCAATCGTAAGTTTTGTGAGCGTTTAATGTTTAGAATCCTTTTTAAGGCTATGAATTGGGATATAAGTTTTAAGTAGAAAGTCGTAAGTCGTTTATTATCAAAATAAAACATACGACTTTCTACTTAAAACTTACGACTCATGTCGTCTAATAAAGGTGCCTCCTTTTTTATGACCACAAAACTTGTTACTGAACCTTTTTTATTAATCAGTATTTTTATTCTACTTCTAAGCAAAGCGCTCATGAGCATAGCGAATAAGTAGCAACGCAGCCAAGTAAAAACTAAAACCCACGCAGTAGCAGCGTAGCTAATCAACGGAGTATTATAAAAGATAACAAGCTACTTTTCTAGCACTCTTTTTTTTATTCTGGATAGAGAAACAGGAGTGACTCCTAAATAAGAAGCTATTTGATTTTGAGGAATTCTTTCCAAGAGATCTGGTCGTTCTTTTTGGAGTTTCAAAAATCGAGTTTCAGGTTTTTCATTCATATTGTCCCATATCTTGTGCAACGAATTAATTAGTTTTCCTTTTAAGATATGATTGTAAGCCCTCAATAAATTAATATTATCAAAAACAAGCGCATCTAATTTCTTGATATCAACCTGTAAAATCGTGGTTGACTCTAAAGCTTCAATACACAATCGAGCAGGTTCTCCAAGTAAGGTGGAGTACCAATTACCTGATATATCATTCTCTTTATAAAAATTCATGATAATTTCGTCGCCATCTTGATCCAAGTAATAAGACTTAAATAAGCCATTCAATACTAGGAATACATTCGTATTGATTTCTTCATATTTCACAAATAATTCGCCAACTTCCAATGCCTTAAAATTCACTAAATCTAGCATCTGTTCAACATCCTCATCTTTCAAATAAGGATATTTTTTTCGATAATTCTCAATAACTTCAAAAGAGATTTCCATAAGTACTTATACCATTTTATTAAAAAAAATAAGCTTTATTTATGACTTTAAAAATCATAAAAATAATCCTCTTTTAAGAAACCTAAATAGGGGTTTTTAAAATTTAAAACTACTTTAACTTACAAAAGGTACCCTTTTTGTAATAAAAAATCATAATGATTAGACCTAACAGCAACAGTTATTTATCTAAAAATAAATAAACACATTTGTAATGTTAAATTTTTAGCTGGATAGTATATCCACAAACAAATACATTATTTTAGTTTTAGAGCATAAAATAGTATTATTTTCGTCTAGACACCAAAGGCATTCGTTTATAAAAACAACAAATCTTATGAAATTCATATTTGCATTCCTTACCATCTGTTTTGTACAACAACTTAGTATTGCCCAAAGTGACTACGTCATTGATATCAATGATCGAAAAATTTATGGCAAAGTTGTTTTATCAACCCCCTCTATTAATTCTAGTCAAATCGGCTTTAAAGATCAGTCTGGTGTACTCAAAAAATACCGCCCTGATGAAATCAAAGAATGGTCTAGTGGTGACTTAGTTTATCAAACAAAGTTTTACGCTATTAATGATCGCAAAGGTTATTCTGTTTTCATGCTGCGCCTGACCCCTCCTAAGGGAAGATGTCACTTGTACGAACATTACAATACGACTGGAGATGTGGGCTATACTCAAACCTTCTTGGAAAAAGATAGAGTTTTAACAGAACTTGATCCCGGTCGTTTTAGAAAACAATTAGCGGTCTACTTTGAAGACAACAAAGAGCTAGCGGAAGATATTACCAACAAAAAATACAAGAAAAAAGACATATTGACCATTATAGAGGTTTATAATGAGTGGAGAGAGTTTTTGTGGAAATAGAATGAATATTCTTACAAAAGGCATCGCCCTGATTTTATTAAAAAAAACAGACAAAGATAAAAAGTGCATTGGAATTAAATAGACAACCTATCTTTTGCTAAAAAAGGAGCAGGCATCGCTAAAATGGAACTACACGGACTATTGACAATAAATTACTTATAATCAAAGCTTTGAGTTGTAAAACAATTAACCTGTATCATAGAAATACTAAAAAAATGTTTTTACTCAAAAGCAAGTGATTACTTGTTCCCTCAATTAAATCTGACTACCTTTGTGGCAACTTTTGGACTATTATTCTAACTTCATACTTCGTGGATTTTTTGTTTTTAGCTACAATGAACCTTAGGGTTCTATTGAAAAATCAAGAACCCAAGTAAATTGGGAACAAGCAATCTTCTTTACATCTATTTGATTATCAATCCTTTAATCGCTTAGTTGTTAAAATCCATTGCATTGATAATCAGATAATTACGACTCTTGCACGAGGTAATGCTAACTTGCACAGCACAATAATCATGATTGAAACAATTCTATTTTCTGGAACGAATACGCGTTATCTTTCTGAAAAAATTGCAGACTATTACGGACAAAGCTTAGGTAAAGTCGTCCTTCAACGTTTTAGCGACGGTGAAATGCAAACGAACATTCAGGAATCGGTACGTGGTAAGTATGTATTTTTTATCCAATCAACATTTGCTCCATCTGATAACATCATGGAGTTATTGTTAATGATTGATGCTGCTAAAAGAGCTTCAGCAGGCTATATTACTGCTGTAATTCCTTACTTTGGTTATGCCCGTCAAGATCGTAAAGATAGACCTCGTGTGGCTATTGGAGCTAAATTATTGGCGAATTTATTGATTGCTGCAGGAGCAGATCGAATCATGACAATGGACTTGCATGCCGATCAAATTCAAGGTTTCTTTGACATTCCTGTAGATCATTTAAAAAGTGAAGCGATCTTTTTTAATCATTTAGAGAAGGAAGATACCAGCAATGTTATTTTTGCTTCACCAGATGTAGGAAGTACAAAACGTGCTAGAGCTTATGCGCAACATTTTGGTACAGGATTAGTTATTTGTGATAAGTATCGTAAAAAAGCGAATGAAGTCGCTGAAATGACTGTCATTGGAGATGTTACAGGCAAAGATGTTATTTTAGTAGATGATATCGTTGATACTGCGGGTACTTTATGTCGTGCTGCTCAGATTTTGATTGAAGAAGGTGCCAACAGCGTTCGTGCATTTTGTACTCACCCTGTTTTGTCTGGTCCTGCCTACAAACGCATCGAAGAATCAGAATTAACTGAAATGGTGGTAACAGATACCATTCCTCTAAAACAAGCTTGTTCAAAAATCAAGGTAGTTCCTGCTGCTAAATTATTCTCTAGAGCAATTAGAAATGTACATGAGTATCGTTCTATTTCTGCTTTGTTTGTTGAGAAGGACAAGTAGTCATTTGATAAAATAAACTAACATTACTTTTCTTTTTTTAACTCATGTTACACAAAAAGTTAATTAGATCGCTCAATATCTATAAATGGTTTCGCACCTTTGTTTTATTGAATGCTGAATGCTAAATTTTTAATGCCCTATTGCTATGCAATGAGCATTTAGCATTCAAAATTAAACATTCAACCTTGAAACAAGGTGATGTAATCAAGGATAAGTTTAAATAATCTTAAAAAGATATTGGCGTAACAGGAGTTATTTACATTCAGGAAAAGGTATAAAAACGGAAACGTCTAGCAGGTAGGGATTGCTAGACGTTTTTTCTTTTCTAAAAAAGAACCGAATTAATTTTGCTATGAGTTATTAGCTTTCAATACGCCAACAATTAGACCAATATACACACCTTGCTAAACTTTAACATTTATTCTTAGCGATAAAGTTCCCTCTTTAATCTGGTCTAAAAACTACAGCTTGTTTTATAGTACTATGTTCGAATTACATAAGTGTGTAATTCGAACATTTGGATGATCGCAATAATTAGCATTACAATTAATAAATGGCGCACAAATCCGTTGGATTTGGGATAAGTCGTGGCAAATTTTGCGGCTATGTAGGCTCCAAATCCTTGCCCAATTGCTAGAACAATTCCAATCTCCCAGTTGATTTTATTTTCTATGGCAAATATGGCAATACAAGCCAAGGAGTACAAGGCAATTGCAGCTAATTTGATCCCATTGGAATCCACCAAACTATAACGTCCTGCCAAAGCCAAAAATATCACTAAAAAAACGCCTGTTCCTACTTGTATAAAACCTGCATAAAAGCCCATTAATACAAAAATAGGCAAGAGCCATTTGCTCATTTGATAGCTGTGATCGGTTACTTGAATCCACTTCTTAGGATTTGTTAAGACCAAAACTAACATGACCAACAGCAGGTATTTAAAAATATCCTTAAAATCGTCGTTATTAGTATACTGGGCAGCTAAAATAGCGCCTCCTATGGCTCCTACAAAAATAGCCAGAATGATCCACCAACTTTTCTTTAGGTCCAAATGTCCTTTCTTATAGAAAGTTGGCAAAGCCATCAAGCTCATAGCCATAATTCCTATCCTATTGGTGCCATTCGCAACATCTGCGTCTAAACCAACGACTTGAATTAAAACATATAGCGTTAAGACAGATCCTAAACCTGCCAAAGTAGCTACAAAACCCGAAAAAGCACCACAAATAGCAATCAATGCATATAATACCATACAAAGTATTTTTTAACAAACACTCAATCTAAGATTGAACCACTTATATTGAATCAATTGGTGATCTTTTAACGTATCTCCTGGCATAACTCTACCAAAACACCATTGGTGGTTTTAGGATGTAAAAAACAGACTAATTTATTATCTGCTCCTTTTTTGGGTTCTGGATTAAGGATGGTAAATCCTTCGCCTGCCAAACGTTTCATTTCAGCATGAATGTCCTCTACTTCAAAGGCAATGTGATGAATTCCTTCTCCACGTTTTGCTATAAATTTTGCAATAGGGCTATCTTCTCTAGTCGCTTCGAGCAATTCAATTTTGGTATCTCCACATTTAAAAAAAGAAGTGGCTACTCCTTCAGATTCAACATTTTCTACCTTGTAATTTGCTTCTCCAAATAATTTGGCAAACAAAGCATTACTTGTGCTTAGGTCTTTTATGGCGATGCCGATATGTTCTACTTTCATTTTTTATTTTTTTGATAATAAACATTTAGAGTGGAAATACATTATGGAGGTTTAATTCCTTGATTATCAAAAACAGGATTAACCCCTGACAAGTTCTTAAAAACCACCTATTTTTGTTTGCAAATATAAACAAGTTACGGTCAATTTTCCTTCTACTTAACTTTAAGCCATAAAACAAATCCACCTTTAAAAACATTAACTATTGATTGACAGTCTATTAACACAGCTATAACAAACTTTTTTTGTTATGGTAAAAGTATTTGTAGGCTAAAAAAAGTGCTATTTGTTACTTAAAAGCAAAATTATAGGTTACTTTTGTAGTCTGTGTGTTCGTTTATAACGAATAAAATATCGCTATATCTCAAAATAAATAACTTTTGGACGCTCCAATTAAACGCTAGAATTTATATAAAACTGGCTGGCAGTTTATCTGACATCAAAACAATATATAAGCTCTAGAGTATAACCGTCCAACCAAAATTCAAAACATGGGTGCAATAAAATTTTTCATACAAGGCATTAAGCACTTCAAAGAAGTGGGTACCTTTTCTAGATCTTCTCATTTCGTAAGCAAGACAATGACTAAAGACAAACATGTTGACTTTAGTACTGCAAAATGTATTGTTGAGTTAGGCGCTGGCGATGGTCCCATCACCAAACAAATCTTGAAAAAGATGGCTCCAGATGCAACCTTACTATGCTTTGAAATCAATGACAGATTTTATGAAGAACTACAAGAAAAATTTGGTCACGACGAACGCATTACCATCATTAACGATGATGCTAAGAAGTTAGGAGATTATATTCGTCAAGCAGGTTATGAGGAAGCAGATGCTGTTATTTCAGCCATTCCTTTTGTTATTATTCCAGAAGATGATATTATAGAAGAAGCACACAAGTTTCTGAAAAAAGGTGGTAAATACGTTCAATTGCACTATTCTTTGGTGGCAAAAAAACGCTATGAGCGCATCTTTAGTAATGCAGAAATTGACTTTGTTATGTTGAACGTTCCTCCTGCATTCATTCACATCTGCGAAAAACTTTAATTTAAACTTAACTCTATTTAACGGTTTATTATTAGATTTAAGTATATTAATAATTACATTTATAGGCACTCTTTGGGAGTGCCTTTTTTTATGTTCATTTTTTTTTCTAAAAAAAATCTTTGATAAAAAAAACTGTTTTAATGATATAATACTTACTTCGTGAGCGCTATCGCTTTTAGTTCGAGGGATTTAGCTACACTGCTTCTGCGAGGTTTATTTTTTACCAAAAAACATAAAAAACATTGGCTGTGTTATAGAGTTTTGTAGGTAAAAAAAAGAGAAAGAAATTTGAGACGGATGCAGCAAATTGGGCATGATGAAGGTTGGAAAATGCTAATATGTCTTCCATTCCTAACACCTATCAGGTTGATATTCTTGCTAATTTAACCATTTCTAATGGAGTCGACACCTTCAATGGCGCAAGGATGGCTTACAGCTCTATCAAAGTAGAAATCAATCAAGTATTAAAGCAAAACACTTCTGGTCAGTGGGTGACAGATTATACGGGCAATAGAACTACTGCTACTATTTCTGTTCAAAATTGTTACGATGGAACTTCTGGTGGAGGTGGAGGATTTGGTCTCGTTCCTTCTCTTTAAATTAAGCCTAAAATGACTTCAATTATGCTTAAATACAACATTATATAAGCACATTAATTCCCCTTAT
>CALDEP010000149.1 GCA_937942475.1 uncultured Aureispira sp. | reverse complement strand
AGGTGGTACTGGAACATTACAATATACATGGAATACAGGGGCTACGACGGATGACCTTACAGGTTTGGTAGCAGGTACTTATGATGTAACGGTAACGGATTTAGCAACTGGTTGTCAACAAGTATTGACAGGTATCGTTGTTCCTTATCAATTGCCTGACTTTGTGAATACGATTCCATCTTTGGATATGTTCAAATTATATCCAAATCCAACAAGTGATCGTGTATTTGTCAACATTGTATTGACAGAAACAACGGAAGTTCAATTGGAAGTAATGAGTATTACAGGTCAAGTATTACAATCTTTTGAGCCACGTGCAAACTTGGAGCAAAATTATGAAATTAACATGACGGATTATCCTTCAGGTGTCTATTTGGCAAGATTTGTCATTGACAACAAGGTAATTACTGAAAAGATTATTGTGGAGTAATCAAGCTTGATGCGTTGTCAAAATGAAAGCAATTTGATTTGCAGCGTTAATAATCTTAATAAATTAAAATGGGAGATGTCTTTTAGGCATCTCCTTTTTTTTGTATTTTTATAATTGAATATACTATATTCCTAAAAAAAAGAAGCAGAACATAAATGATACAGACTAAAAATTTAAAATTTCAGTACGATGCAGCGCAGCAGTTTCAGTTTCCTGATATGCACTGTGAGCAAGGTTCGCATTGGTTGGTTTTAGGAGAGTCGGGTTGTGGTAAGACAACATTATTGCATTTACTAGGAGGTTTGCGAAAGCCAACAGGAGGGGACGTTATCGTTCAGAATGAAGCTATTTCTAAGCTAAGTGGGGAAGCTTTAGATCATTTTAGAGGACAAAATATCGGTATTATTTTCCAACAGTCACATCTGATTAAAGCCTTGACGGTAGAAGATAATTTATTGACGGCGCAGTATTTGGCAGGAGAAAGACAGGATAAAAATAAAATTAGAAGCATCCTAGCAAAGCTTAATTTAGAAGATAAATTGAAGGCTAAACCTAAGAATTTGAGTTTGGGAGAACAACAAAGGGTCGCCATTGCTAGAGCCTTGATTAACGATCCTGTATTGATTTTAGCTGATGAGCCAACTTCTAGTTTGGACGATAAGAATTGCCAAGAAGTAGTGAAATTGTTATTAGAACAAAGCCAAAATTTTAAGGCTACCTTGTTGATTGTAACACATGATGGTCGCTTAAAGGAATTGTTTGAAAATCAAATTTTGTTAGAAGCCAGTAAAGTTGTTTAATCTATGTGTACCTTAACTTACATTCCTACCTCAAAAGATAGCTTTATTTGGACTCAAAATAGAGACGAATCGCCTTTGCGAACAGCAAAAGGTTTGGTGCATGCGCCCAATGATACTTGGATTTATCCAAAAGAACCACAAAGTGGTGGAACATGGATTAGTATTGCTGCCAGTGGGAGAGTGGTTAGTTTGTTAAATGGCGCTTTTGAACAAAATAAATACGTGCCTTCTGTTAAGAGCCGAGGTATTATGGTATTAGATTTTTTGAGCTATACCTTCTTAGCAGATTTTGCCAAGGAATATGACTTTAAAGAAATGGAGCCTTTTACGATGGTTATTTATGAACACGATTCTTTATGGGAATTTAGATGGGACAAAACGAAGAAACACTTGAAGGAATTAAATGCTTCAAAGCCCTATATTTGGTCTTCTTCAACCATGTATCCTCAGCCGATTAAAGACTTGCGTCGAGCATGGTTTTCTGATTACTTAAAGGAACATACTAAACCAACTAGAAGTGATACCTTAGATTTTCACCGTCATGCTGGTACGGGAGACATTCGGAATGATTTGTTGATGGATCGAGGGATTGTTAAAACGGTGAGTATTACAAGCATAGAAAAGAACAACCTGGACTTGGATATGACTTATTATGACTTAATTAATGGAGGGATTTCTCAAGAAAAATTATTACTAAAATAAACTTACTTATAACTTGTTTACTTTTACTCCAATAATCTTTTCTAGCGTCTTCTTAAATCGTTCTACATCGCTTTGTCGAATCGTCATTAATAAGGTCGTCTTATTCTCATAAGTGGCATTAAGAATCGTAAAACCTTCATTCTTAATAAAGTTCATCACATCACTAGTCGCCACATAATCAAAGACCACATGGAACTGATCTTCGATTATTTTTTCAACAATTTGGGCTTGATGAAAAGCATCCTTAGTCGATTCTTTGTAGGCTCTTTTTAGACCAGAAGTTCCTAATTTAGTCCCACCAAAATAACGAACCACAATAGACAAGACATTGGCTAAGCCAAAGCTATCAATCTGCCCCAAAATCGGACGCCCTGCGGTTCCCGAAGGTTCTCCATCGTCATTCGCTCGAAACCGTTTTCCATCCAGTCCAATTCGATAAGCATAACAGAAATGTCGAGCTTTAAAATGTTCTTTTTTGACGACTTCCAAGCACTCCTTCACCTCGTCTTCTGAATATACAGGAAAGGTATAGGCAATAAATTTACTGCCCTTCTCCTTGTATTCTCCAATACTTGGCGTTTCTATAGTGAGATAGGTATCTTTCATAATAATGCTATTTATGCCACAAAAATATCCATGGTAGGGCGTTCAATTAAGCCTGCTTGTATTGCGGTATCAAATAAATGTTGAATGGCTGCTTTTCCTTTAGCCCCTAAATCGACCGAAAAATCATTGACATATAAACCAATGTGCTGTTGAATAACGGCTAAATCCATTTCCTGAGCGTGTGCACGAACATAAGGTAGAGAAGCTGCTGGATTCTCAAAAGCAAATTCAATACTTCTGCGCAAGACTCGATTCACCTTTTGTTGCAAGTCAACAGGAAGGCTACGTTGCACCACAATACCTCCCAAGGGAATTGGTAATTGGGTCGTTTGTTCCCACCATTCGCCCAAATCAATTAATTTAACCAAGCCTCTATCTTGATAGGTAAAACGATTCTCATGAATAATTAAACCCGCATCAACCTCTCCGCTGAGCACTTGCTGTTCTATATTAGAAAAGAGTGTTTCTTGCTTTTGCTGTGCCTTTGGAAAGGCTAAACTCAATAAGAAATTAGCAGTCGTGTATTTGCCAGGAATTGCAATTTTTTTATGCGCTAAGGCTTCCTTTGGAATGGCTGTTTTGGCGATTAGCAAAGGACCACAATTATTCCCTAATGCAGAACCACTAGTCAACAAAGCATAATCTGAAATTAGATAAGCGTAGGCGTGGTAACTTAGTTTTGTAATGTTAAGCTCGTTGGCAAATGCCTTTTGATTGAGTTGTTCTACATCGCCCAATTGTACCTCAAAATCCAGCCCTTCGGTATCAATTCTATGATGTATCATCGCATCAAAAATAAAGGTGTCGTTTGGACAAGGAGAATAGCCAAGTGTTAGTTTCATTCGTTTGTTGGAATAGGAGATCGGATAATTTTTTGTGCAATGGCGAGTGTTTTTCTTGCCGCTTCTTCATCGTTTTCTGCCACTTCTGCTGGCGTTCCATCTTTGAGTGTTGCAATTAAGACGCTATTTTTAAACAAATATTGATAAGCGTCTTTATTTAATAAAACAATTTTGTTTGCCAACCAATAAGCATTGGCAGAATCTCCTGTTAGATAAAAAATAGTCGTTTTTAGAGGCGTTACTTTGCCTTCTTCTTTGTAATAAGTAGTTGATTCAGCTACAAAATCAGCCATGCCATCTCGTGTAGCATAGTTAGAAAGGTTTCCATTGCTTTGTAGTTCCTCAATGTCTTTTGCTGCTTGAACAGATTTTGTGATCTGTGCCGTTAAAATGGTTGCTTCATCTACTTGATGCTCTGCTCTGCTGTCTACAGGAAGTCTTTTAGGAAAAGCACTTTGTGAAGCATCTGAACCACAAGAAATGCTTAGTATAAAAAATAAAAAAAGTAAGCAATTGTATTTCATAATAAAGGTTTGAAATCTATTTTTGGCTTAAAAAGGAAGTGCAATAAGCTTTCAGGCACGTTCAAGGTATCTGAAAGCTTATTGCTAACTCCTGTTACGCAAAAAAATGATTACGGAGATAAAAAATTAATGTTCCTGTATAAACTTGTTCTGAATGTTGAATGCTGAATTTTTAATGATGAATGCTTTATAGTATAATTAGCATTAAAAATTCAGCATTCAACATTAAAAATTAAAACAAGGGTTCAAGAAGCAAATCTCGGATTCTCAATAGGAATAAAAAAAATCCTGCGTAACATCAGTTGCTAACATAAAAGTTACTGTTTAACTAAAGGTCTAGAGAAGGTCGCAATTTGCCCCTCTGATTCTAGGGTCAAGGTATAAAAATAAACCCCACTGGCTAGGTTTTTGGCATCAAACTCAACTTCATACAAACCAGGAACTTGTTCTTCTTGATTCAAGGTTTTGATCACCTGCCCTAAGTTATTATAAATTACTAAGATAACATTTTGAGGGCGATTAAGTTGATAACTAATCGTTGTTGTTTGTTGAAATGGATTCGGATAATTATTAAACAATTCCAAGCCCATTGATTCCTCTTTTGTAATCGAGTTTGGAGGAGAACAAGCTGTGGTACAATAATTACAGCGATTCGGCAAGGTACAGTCCATTACAAATGGGTTGACCTTATTGCTTTGAAAAGGAGCAATTCTAGACGTGCGTGCCCATTCCAAACTATCAACAGGATCATTTAGATGCCATTCACACAATTTTGCTTTTTGTGTATTAAAGAAGTTGGGATCGGCAGCATTTGCCTCTGCTTGGTACATGGTATAATAATAAAAGATGGCTCTAGCAGCATCCCCTTTGTGGTCATCTCTAGGCTCAAATAAGACATTATTTTGTTGCTTGCTGGATAAAGGTAATATATTGGCAGCAGGTGCATTGGTAAACGTACTTGCCTCAAAGTACCATTTGTCAATATTATTGGATGAAATTTCTCCCAAAGGAATAGAGCCACGACCATTGTTGGCTAAGGCACGAGTTGGGTAGATGTGGTGCAAATCACTTCTTCCTGCATCATTTACCGTCTTACTTTGCGGGTAAGTGTGTTCGGCATTGATGCTAATCGAACTGTTATTATCTAACATCACAGCTATTGGACTGGTTGCATTGGAGGGCAAATAGCGTTTGAGACCGGTATAAACACAGGTAACCGTATCATCTGCGGAATCAATGTACTTGTACATATTGTTTCTTGCCGTGCTGTAAGAAGGAAGGTTGGAAGGTTTGTAGTTTAAGCGTAAATTAGTGACCAAAGAAGTTCCAGATTGACCTAACAAGATATCTTGGTGACTGTATTGTGCGGTTAATTCATTCATTAAAAAAAAACTAGCCAAGACGAAAAAGTATAAATTATGCATTGCTTGTAATTAGAAACTAAATCAATAAGGGACATGAAGTAGTTCATTAGAAAATTTGCTTTAATATTGAGTATTAAAACCATTGCTAAGCTAAATTGCGCTTAGAACTTCAACCATTACTTCGTGGGGGAATTATATTAGCTTGATTATCAGTAGGATAGCTTTAAAATGTTAAATTACTGATTATCAAACTGATATAAAATGTTTTTTATGTTTTTTGGTAAAAAAACTAAAAATCCCACGACCACGAAGTAGCAGCGCAGCTAAGTATTATGAACAAGATATCGCTTTTTTGGGAGTTTTGAAAAGATATCGCAAGCAAGCCTGTATATAAATAGTCATAATTTTATTTTTGATAACCAATTTTTCGGTCTACATTTAAGTAGATGGACAAAATTAGTAGCTTAAAAATTGGAGTATATTTTTTTTGCTAACGACTTGTAAAACGTAGCTTTAGCGGGCTAAAGCGAGGCTTTTTAAGGAAGATAGCGGACAAAAGATGCCCAATTTAATGTTAATTATTTTTGTCCAACTACTTACTTAAATATTCAAGCGAACTTATTGTTTTAACAATCTGTTTGAGAATCAATTGGATCTACGCTTTTATGTTCCTTATCACCTAGAAGATCAACTGTCATGGCAAAATTAACACTCAAAGAGCTTGAAAATTTATCGAGGCTGCTATTAAGCCCCGATGATACGAGTGTGGAATTAGGTTTCGAATTATTGAAGAATAATAAAACGGCTATTCCCATGCTTCGACGTGAATTAATTTTAATTTGGCAATTGCACGAAGCGCCTAAATTTCGAAGAGAAATAAATGAAATGTTGGCTTCAAAATATACCGATAAGCAGTTGGCTGATTGGGCAAAAGGCTTTGCTATTTTTACAGAATTGCCTTCTATTTATCGATATTCGCTTAGAGTGCAAGCGCTGATAAAAGCACATGAGAATATTCGGATGGATTATCAAGGACTAATTGAAAGAAATCCAAGCTATAGTTTATGTTATCATGCCCTTGCTTATAACTTGCATCAACGATTGGAAAAACACTTGGACATAGCCGAGTTGTATTACAGAATCGTATTAAAAGCAAATCCAAGGCATGAGGATGCCCTTTTCTATTTGGCGTTCTTGCTGGACAAGGATTCAGGTTCTTATCAAGAAGCTTTAGATTTGTATCTAAAAGTGGAAAGTATCCGTCCAACTGCTTCTGCTATGCTTAATAATATTGGTTTGCTTTATGATAATATGAATCAGATAGATTTGGCTTATACTTATTATCATAAAGCCTTAAAAATAAAGCCTAATTCAACTCTTTATATGCAGAATTTAGCGAGTTTGTGTACCAAAAAAATGAAGGAGGCAGATTATAAAAAAGAAGCAAAAAGATTATTGCTTTATTTGATTGATGTGGAACCAAGATCGGGTACAAATTGGAATAGTTGGGCGGATTATCTTTGGACTGTGGAGCAAGAATACGATGCCGCAGAAGAAGCTTATCTCAAAGGATTAAAAGTTGCCCCAAATAGCTCTTGGCTGCTTGGGAATTTAGGAGAGTTGTACATTGACATTCGAAAACAGTATGATAAAGGCTTGAAATTGTATGAAAGGTCCTTGGAGCTAAAGCATTCTCCTTATCGTTTGGTAACCATGATTACTTTATTGGTTAATCAATACCAAAATTATAGTGCTGCCAAAGATTATTACAAACAATTGGTGCAGCTATCTTCCAACAATCAGATTGTTCGAGATCGCTCTTTGGAAGACCATCAATGGCTTGCTTTTTTGGAGGCAGAGAAAGTCTTGTTGAGTGAAATACAATGAAATAAATAATGGAAAAGTTAACGAAAGAAGCGCATTATAATTTATCTCAATTATTGCTTAGTACAGATCATAGAAATGTGGAACTAGGGAAGGAGTTGTTAAAAAACTATACAGATGCAGTCGCTATTTTATATCGAGAATTGATTTTAATTTGGCAATTAAACGAAGATCAAAATATCCGAAAAAGTAGCCATCAGCTCTTAAAAACTATGTTTACAAAGGCTGAATTGACAGTTTTTAAAAAAGGATTTAATTTGTTTTTAAAAATAGCTGATGTGTACACTTATAATGCAAAGGTGCAAAAGTGGATCGATGCACACGAAGCTATCCGAATGGATTACATGCCTTTGATAGCGCAAAATAGTGCTTATAGTCTTAAATATTATGACCTTGCTTATCGCTTGCACCAATACTTAGAGACCTGTTTGGATTTGGCAGAGGCCTATTATCGCATTGCCTTAAAGGGAAATCCAGAACATACAAGTACCTTGTTTTATTTAGCTTTTTTGTTAAGTCACTCAGCATTAAAGGATAAAAAGGAAGAAGCCGTAGAACTTTACTTAAAAGGGCTTCAAATTCGACCTAAAAATACCGCTATTCTAACCAATCTTGGAACGCTCTACAAGCAACTAAAGTCGTTTCAATTGTCCTATAAATACTATTCAGAAGCGTTAGCTCTTAAACCTAATTCAGGGGTTTATATGGGGAATTTAGGAAAGGTTTGTGTGCTAATGGACGGTGAAAAATATCAACAAGAAGCTAGAGAACTCTTGGGTGGAGCTACTAAAGTAGCGCCTAATTCGGGTTTGGTTTGGCATAGGTGGGCCAATTATCTTTGGCTCGAAGAACAGGATTATGATGCAGCGGAAGCAGCTTATCTTAGCGGCTTGGCTGTCGCTCCTGATGACATCGATTTAATAGGAAATTTAGGTGAATTGTATGTTGATATTCGAGGTGAACAGGATAAGGGATTAGAACTGTATAAAAGAGCTTTGGAAATAGAATTTTGCACTTATCGCCTAATTACAATGGTGACGCTGCAAGTGGAACATTACAAGGATTATGAACAAGGAAAGTATTATTATGAGGAACTCGTTCAATTTTCATTGCCGAATAAAATTACTAGAGATAGCTCGCTTACAGAGCGCCAATGGACTGCTTTTTTGAAGGCGGAAGGGTTGTTGTTGGGCGTGTAGGAGGTGTTATTATAACAGTTTGTTGTGCTGCTTACCCTATATGAACTAATTATTTGCTGATTTTAGGATGAAAATAATCTAGCACAGCTAACGTTACAATGAGAATAATTTGGATTTATAATCTTACTTAGAACCGTTCGTTTGAATTGCCTTATGTTAAAAGACCCTAAATGAAATCTTCGTACACCCATATTTTAGAATTCTTAAAATCTAGAGAAATTGCTAATGTGCAAATTGCAGCACTTCTCATCGAGCAAGAGCTGAAGAAAAATAGTTTAGGAAGGACTAATGAACAGGAAATTCTTATAGATGCTTTGTTTGATAAATTAATTCAAGTTTTAAAGAACAAAGAACTCAAAAGGACAAAAATTGTCTTTGAAATATTATCTGTTGAGGCAATTGAAGGATGTATTCAGCAAGATTTTGAAAAGTATCAAAGGCTCAAAAAGGCGATTCTTGAAATTGGAAGCAAAGAGTCTTTAGATTTTGACTTAGCTTTACTTTTAGGAGAGCAGCTTTTGAGTATGTTACATTGGTTTCCTAATGATGGAGATTTATATCATAACATATTAGCTTTTAGTCAATTCAGTGTATTAAGGGTTAGCCCTTTTTTATTTTATAAGTATTTAGAGCTAGACATTGATAGAGCGATTAAAAATGGTATTGTAACGGGAGATTATTGTGAACGATTGACTATCTACCTTCATTTTTATCCTTTTGAATCCTGTTGCCGTTTTATTTTAGATTGTTTTGATAAACTAATAGAACACATTCAAAAAACCAGACCTGAACTTTATGAAATGTCTATAGATGATCTTCATCAAGAGAAGGTTAGACAATTAATGAAATTAATGGGATCTGCAATGAATGAAATTGAGGTGAAATTTCTTGCTGTCGAAGAAAAAACAACAGAAGCCTATGCTGTATTTGACCGAGCCAAGAAGTTTGAAAGTGCTTGTCGAAAAGAATTATTTACCTGGGTTTTTTAGTTTAAAAATCACTAGGTCAGATAACACCACCTATTTTCCAAGCAGCTATAAAGATGGTATTTTGAACAAATATTAGAGTCGTAAACAGTCGTTTTACAAACTATTGTTAAAACTCTCTATGCTATTTTGGATTATCATGCGTATTAATCTTATTTTAGCTAATCGAGTAGCTTTCTGCTATCTTGGATAATAATTATAAATAAAACAAAAAGGACTTGAGCAAGGAAA
>CALDEP010000148.1 GCA_937942475.1 uncultured Aureispira sp. | reverse complement strand
ATAAGCGTATTACAAAACAGCGTAAAATTATAAAGTAGGGTTTATAAAATCGTTATTAATTCAGCTCAGAAATTGTCTAAAATTGCGTCTTCTCTAAACAACTTTTTAAGTTAAATTAATAACGACTATTTTATTTTTTAGGCACATATAGCTTGTCAGTTAAAAAACTGGTTAATAATCTGTCAGATAAATTTTATCAAGCAATAAGGCTTTATAAAACTTATCTGATAGATTATCATAAGAATGCCTAGATCATTTATTTTTTGATAAAAGAATCTACTTCTCTTCTATCAGCAAGGGTAAATTCGATAAAGTAAACGCCTGCATTTAAAGCAGATACATCAACAGCATTTATATTAGTTCCTTCCAAAACAACCATTCCTGCAACATCTACAATTTTGAATGCTTCGATGATTTCATCTGTAGAAATTGTCAAAATGTCATTTACTGGATTTGGATAAACAGCAACGACAGAAACATTATCTTCGATTTTGTTAACGTTTGTGGTCATAGCACCAATCACAATACTTCCTAAAGTCGTTTCGTCTGCTGGGTTTGCGTTAATTCCACGAATTGAAAAACCATATTGTAAGATAAGACCAGGCGTCAAACTTGCTGCATCGACCATTACAGAAAAGTTTCCACTAGCAGGGATATCAAATACTTTGTTTCCTCCTAATGCATCTGCATATCCAGCATTAGGATCTAATGCCTTTACAAAAAACTTAGCAACATACTTTGTACTATCTAAAGTATAAGACATGACATTTCCTGTAAAGGTAAAATCAGCACCAAGTAATGTTGGACCTGGCTCTACGAAAGTAGAAGCTTCCATGTCTTTGTTTCCAAGACTAGTTGCTTGATCTACCCAGTAAGGATCTGTTGGACTATCTCCATAAGTATTAAAGTTAGGTTGTAATGTCAAGGTTCCAGAAGCTCCTGTATTAGGATCTAATGTCGATTTTGCATCTGCCAAAGCCCAAGAAGAACCAAAGGCGTACGCTCCCCCATTTGCTGGAGTTTCGAATACATTCATATATGCTACCCATGTGCTATCAGCATCAAAGTCAACAACATTTTGGCTAAATGCAAATGAAGAAAAAAGGATAGAAATTAATAAAGTGAAAAAAGTTTTCATAGAGTTAATTTTAAGTATTTTGAATAAAATGATTCCAGTTTTAGATGCTACTTAAACCATAGGTTAAAAGTAATTTCCAATATTAAATAAACAACAAGAATATGTTATAGTTTAAACTACCTTAACATTGATATACTAATTTATACAAAATAATGGTACTTTATACCATAAGTACTTAAAATTAACAGTTTTTATTACATTTTGAAGGTATAATATTCTTCATTAATCATTTTTTGATATTTATTAACATCAAAAGAATAGAGGTTTGCAGGTCGATGCCTTACATTTTTTTGCTTTTCATCGTGTTTTATTAATGGAATAGATTTGATTTTTTTTCTAAAATTAGCCTTATCCATTTCAACATTAAAAACATATTCGTACAACTGCTGCATTCTATTTAAAGTAAATTTCTCAGGCAGCAATTCAAAGCAAATAGGCTCAGAAGAAAGTTTCTGTTTTAAGAGTTCAAAAGTTGCATCAATAATTAAATTATGATCAAAAGCAAGTTCTCCCACTTCATCAATAGGCACCCATTTAACCGCATTTGCCCAAGAAGAAGCGACGGCATTTAAGTCGTCCATTTTGACCAATGCCAAATAAGCAGATGTAATCACTCGCCCCTGTGGGTGTCGATTGGGCGCTCCAAAAGTTTGCGCTTGATGCAAATCAATATTATCCAATTTTGTTAGTTCATAAAGAATTCGACGGGCAGCTTCTGGCAAATCTTCATCTGGATAGACCAAATCTCCTGGAATTGCCCATTGCCCCGAAAACGGTTCTATAGCACGTTTAATCAGCAATACATTAATTGCCCCATCTTTGTATCCAAATATTACAGAGTCTAAAGAAAAGGAATAAGAAAAAAGTTTTTCAAATTCTATTTTATCCATTATAAGTTATTTAAGTTCAAATTTTGTACTTAGCGCTTCTATCATCACTTTAAAAGAGCCTTTCTCAGTGATCCACTGATTATCAATATCTACAAATTTAAGATTTTCTGAAGAAATATAAAAATCAACTATTTTAGTCTCCTTCGCAGCCAAAGATATTTTTTCAAAGGCCTTCAATTTTTTATTAGCAGGAACGACAGAGGCATATTCATCTGCGATGTACAATTGAACTACTTCTTTTACACTTCGATTGCTTTCGTTGCTTACTTTTACTTGAATTTTAATAGAATCTCCTTCTGTTAATTCTGTTGCACTAAGTGTCAAATCAGAATATACGAGCTTGCTGTAACTAAGTCCAAATCCAAAATTCCATTGTGGGTTATAAGCATCAAATTTATTAGATTTTGCACGTGCTGTACTTTTAGGATGATCGTAAAACTCCATAATTCCATCGTGTCTAGGATAGGTGTATGGAAGTTTTCCACTAAAGTTTGCTTCTCCAAAAAGTAATTGAACTAATGCTGTTGCGCCATAATCTCCAGGTAAATACGTTTGTACGATCGCAGCGGCATTCTCTACAATTGGTCGGATAATTCTTGGTCGTCCTTCCACCAAAACTAAGACAACAGGCTTCTTAGTAGCATAAGCAAGTTTTGCCAATTCAAGTTGTGCCGCATCTAAGTTAAGAGAGAGAATGTCACCAGGTTTTTCTGTAGAAGGATATTCTCCCAGACATAACACAATCACATCACTTTGTTTTGCTTTTGCTGTAAAATCATCAGGATTAACCAAACGACTTTTTTCAAAATCATCTTCAACATACAATTCTGCACCTTGTGAGAACAAACAATTCTCTTTGCCTAATTTTTGGATAAAGGCTTCCTTAATATTTTGTGCGGTCTTTGTATTATAAGAACTATCAGCGCCTTGCCAAGTATGCGTCCAAGCGCCATTCAAAAAGATCAAATTATCAGAAGTAGCTCCTGCAATCAATACTTTAGTTTTTGCATCAAGGGGAAGAATGTTATCTTTATTTTTTAATAAAGTGATTGATTCTAAAGCTGTGTTTAAAGCCAATTCCTGATGTGCTTTTCCTCCAAAATTAGGATATTTATTGGCTTGGTTCATTTTTTTATCAAATAAGCCAACCAGCATTTTCACTCTAAGAATTCTGCGAACAGCATCATCCAATCGCTCTTTTGTAATTTTTCCTTCTTCAACGCCTTTGATCATTAATTTGATGTACTCTTTGTACTGTGGATTGTAAGGAACCATGCACATATCTACCCCTGCATTAAATCCTTGAACAATAGCACCATAAAGATCATCTGCGGTACTATGAACGGTGTGTAACATCGTAAAATCTTCCCAATCTGAAACCGTAAAACCTTTAAAACCCCAGGCCTCTTTAAGCGTTTTTGTCAATAAATTATGATTTATATGCCCTGGCACACCATTCACATCGCCACTATTAATCATCACGGTTAAGGCGCCTTTATCAATCGCTGATTTGAAAGCAGGTAAGTATAATTCTTTTAGGTACTTCTCAGGAATCCAAGCAGTCGTTCTGTCACGACCACTTACCGTTCCACTATACCCTACAAAATGCTTTAGACAAGCTGCGGTATGGAAAGGGTCTATCTTTCCTTTTCCTTGATAACCAGCAATAATTGCATCGCCTAATTGGGTCGCCAAAAAAGGATCTTCTCCAAGGGTTTCAAAATGTCTTGACCAAAGTGGCGCTCTCCCCAAATCAAGTACAGGAGAAAAATTCCAATGAATTCCCGACGCTCTTGTTTCATAAGCCACGACGTCTCCGAATTGCGCTGCCAATTCAGGATTCCATGTCGCAGCAAGACCTATTTCCTGAGGAAAAAGCGTCCCACCAACCGTATAAGTCACCCCATGTATGGCGTCAATACCATAAATAATCGGCACTTGCGTTTTCTTGTTCTCAAAAGGTTCGTGTACATTTTTCATCACATACGCCCACTCCTCCAAAGTAAAGGTATGGCTTCCTACATTCAAAATAGAGCCCATACCATAATCCACAATGGCTTCTTTCAATTTCTTTGGATCCAGCTGAAAAGGCTCGACCACCTTGTTTTCTTCATCTCTCACAAAAAGTGCATCCAATGTAATCTGACAGGTTTGACCAACCTTTTCCTCTACAGTCATTTCCGAAAGAATCTTCTCAATTTTACTTTCTATGCTAGGATCTGTTGTCTTTGAACTAGGTTGACAAGATGCAAATGAAAACAACAGAGAAAGCGTACCAATTAAAATATAACGATGTAACATTTCTTTAAATTTTAATGAAAATTAATGACAACACTTAGCTGTGCTGCTACTTCGTGGTCGTGTACAAATTGTATCTATTTGATTTTGTTTTTTTGATATAGAAACAAAAACCTTATGAAGTGTTATAATAACAATACTTCGTGTAGAAATCGTATTAGATTGATTATTAGCTAGATAGATTTTGTGCATTCAAGGTATTAATAAGCTAATAATCAATCTAATACAAGGTGTGTTTTTATGTTTTTTGTAAAAAAACTAAAAACTCCACGAAGTATTAAATAACAAAAGTAATAAAAAATATTGTTACTTAGTGTACTTTTTACAAAAACTATTGTTTTGCAAATTTTTCTGTTATAGAAATAAAATTGCGCCTATTACCAACAAACGCTATTCTCTTAACGTTCGTCTTTTTATTATATTTATAATTAAGCTTATAAGGGGTAATACTTCGTTGAAAAATCAACGGAGTATTGAAGGGAAGAAGGTAAGCAATAAAAATACAGTAAACTTATCTACTGCCAAATAAAAAAACTGAATACTAAATCATTCATTGATAAGACAATAAACAATTTAACATTCAGCTTTTAGAAACTAGGCAAAAATTAACTTAGAACTTCGTTCTCAATTACTAATTGGCTATGGTAGTCATTGCATCACCAAATTCCACCTTTGACATCGGCTTTAAATCCAATACAGGTTTCTCCATATTTTTGGTAGCTTTTATGCTTTGACTAGCAAACAAGATTTCCTTTCCTGTATCCAAAAACGCCACTAAAACCACCTCCTCATTTCGAGGTACTTCCTCAAATTGAACATTTTGTTTTTGAATAGATGAATTGCGTGCAACCATGGTTCCACGCAAAAACACAGCACGACTTTTTAGCATAAGAGCTACTCTAGGAGTGTAAGAAATGGGGTCTCCATTTGCGGTCATTCCCATATTAGGCACTCCGTTTACTTGTACTAGGACATCAATAGGTTTGGGCGAAAAATCAATGTCAATACGTTTATCGACATTGACCCAAACGCCATCTACTAGGTTAGGATTCAAATAGGGCAATTCTAAATCAAAATATTCTTCCTCATGTGTATGATACACGTTTTTATTCGTATACTTTCGGTGATTTCCTGTAATGACATTTTTGGGATTTACAGGCACTTTTAATACCGTAATACTATCCAGAACAGAGCTTGTTTTTAATTGAATATAAGAATTGGGGTTAAAATCTGCAGCTCCACTATTAGCTGAGGCTTCATTATTTGCGACAGAACTGCTTGGCTTAGGGCGTTCTTGAACGCTCCAATCGACAGCACCATCTGCCATTCGCTTACCAAAATAAAGGTTCATGCCTTTTTTAGTTTTAGCCCGTTTGGTTGGCATTTTAATCATCGCACTTTTGCCACTTTTGAGCTCTAGCGGCTCTCCATTGGCGGTGATTTTCAAATTCAACATGCCTCCTGTTTCCAGCACCTTATTCCCTTCCATCGTGTGCAAATCTGCCAACAAAATATCTGTTGAAGAATAGAACTCTTTTAATTCTACTTTAATGGAGGCTATAACAGCTTCGCCATCAGGATAGACCAAATCTTCTCGCTTAATGTTAACTTTAGTCCCTTCTTTTCCTTCTATTTCAATATCTAAAGAAGGGGCAACAGAAAACACTTCCGCTTTTTTGGAAGCTCCTGCACAATACACTTTTTTAACCGTGGAGGCTTCTACTGGAAGAGCAACAATTTCTTTCTCTTTGTTAATTGGAAGCACCTTTTTGGGGCTAGAATTAATTTTGATGTGGACTATTTTTTTGTCGTCTACTTTGGTTATTAATTCCAATTGCTCAGAATTAATGCCTTGTTTTTCAAAAAATTGAACAAAAGGCGTCAAGCGAGTTTCCCCAATCGCTTCACTTTCACAATGCACCTGAATTTCAATTAGGGCAATTTCTTCTTCCTCTGGAACGTTTTCAAGCAACACTTGCAACATATTTTGGGCTTCTACGGATAGAGAAGCCGTAGCACTAAGCCCTTCATAATCAACAATCAAATTAGATTGCGTGTAATTTTGAGCAATTGTTGCTGTGGCGAAACAAACAACAAAAGCACTTAACAATAAGATACGGTGAATCATAATAATAGCGTTTTTACAGATGAATTACTATCCCATAATCCACGGATTAGCATTTAGTTACCATTTTTATAAAAAAAACTGATGTTATGCAAGAACTATCTCATGAGCCTGCGAATAACTTTTTTAATCAAGATTTAAATCTCTTATTACTTATTTGAGCACATTTTCTAATGCTGAATTTTTAATATCTTATACCATTCAGCATTAAAAATTAAACATTCAACATTAGAACCATCTGCTAAACTACATCTGAGTTCTTTGCAACCTAATTAATTTTATGCGTAACAGGAGTTATTAATTACAATGAAATAACAATTAAAACAGAGGCACTAATATAGGCAAATGCTTCAACTAAACCCACTCCAAAATTGGGCTTTTCTTGATTGATTAACTCGTCGGTAATGCTTCTTTTTGGTAATAATAATTTGTCGGTCAAGAAACGAAAAACGGGAAAAGCAATCAAAGCAACCACTAATTGTACACCAATTGCCATCGCTGATTCGCCCCAGTCGCTGTGTTCTGACTCAATGGCATATCGTATGATATTTGCCATTCCAACCAAAAAACCTGCAAGAGCTACTGCTACAGCAGCATTGCCTGCATATATTTTAGAGAAAACATCATAAGGCATAATTTTATTATACAACATCGCCATTAGAATCACTAAAATTTGTGCTACTAACCAAAAAATCAACGCAACAAAAACATGCTCAGATTCTACCGTCAGAACGCCATAAATAAGCAAACCATTTGCAATTGAATTGGCTGCCTCTACTATTCCAACCGCTACATTTTCTTTTTCAACAATGCTTTTTCTCAGTTCTAATCCACCAAAAATAATTCGATCGTTGATGATAATGGCCACATTTAATAATAGAATGGCTCCTAAACCAAAAGCAAACGTAATCATTAAATCTTGGAGCAAAGACTCGTGCGGAATTCCCGCCATAGCGCCACAAATTGCAAACAACAAACCCACCAAATAACCTACATGGGTTACAGCAAAAGCTAAATTATCTTTGTCCACCATTTCGGCATCCACATCTATTCCTCTGTGCAATACTTGATACAAAAATTTCCCAATTAAAAACAACAGGAAGCAGACCAACATATAAACAAAAGGTGCTCCCCAATAACTGAATTCTAAATATTCTTCCATTTTTATTTTAGTTTATTCCTTGCAATAGCTTAGGCTTACTTCCCATATCCACCACCACCTCTACTCCAGGTCTTATTATAAGTATTACTACGAGAATGATCACTATAAGTACCATATCTACGACGACCGCCAGAAGTAATTATTCCATAATAAATAAATCCTCGACCATATTGGTTTCTAGCTTCTGAATGCTCTTTTTTATAAATTTTCCCTGCTGGAAGTTGTAACAAATCTCGAATATAGACATGCTCAGAATGGAAAACCCAGAAATGAGTCGCTAATTTCCCCTCACTTTTAGGTACTGTTGTTTTTTCTGACAAGTCTGTGCCTGGAGCCATTTTATTGGGAGGGATTTTAGTAGATAGACCATCTCCCCAATAGCCATATTTAGCAATACCTATATAATTAGTATATCCTGGAGGACCAACCGTTCGTGCTATTTTACCTGCCGTATCCTTGGCAGCCATTTCCATCCCTAAATTATTCTGATTCTGTTGAAAATAACTGGAAGATACATTGTACCACTTGGTGTCTACGGCAACTACTTTCCCCTCTTTTTCTTTGATAATACGATAGCGATGTTTGTATACTTTAGAAAAAACCCCTTCTTGATTCATATCAAATAATAGAATCGTAAACATCGGTTCCATAGATTCCTGTCCAATGAGTTCTTGAACAGGGTCTTTGGTGATCTCTACACTATTGCAACCCATTGGTAGCATATTGATAATCATCAATACAATACCGAGTAAAAAAAGCATACCACACCCGTTTTTCATGCCATTTTCTCGTGACCTTCAAGTACTAGCTAAGATATTTGAGATTTCATGTTCTTTGAGGTAATCCCCTACATAACATTCGATGGAATCATCTTCCCATTTAGAGACATAAACAAACTTTGTGTTAGCAGCATTGACGTATTCCCAACTTGAAAAACTAGCCCAATCCTGTATCGCATCATCTGCAAACTGCCCTTTGGCAGATTCTTTCAAATTATAGGTATCACCATCCCAAGTAAGGCGTGTTGGCGGTTTTCCCATCGCCACGTTAGAGCGCAAACTACCGTCAATGTTATTAATATTAGCCTCTCTACTTAGTCCCAACAGCAAACTATTGCTATCTGAGACATTCAAAAATAGCGTTTCAGAGCTAGAACGAATTTTGTATTCTTTAGAAGAATAGCCTTTGTAGCGATACGAATACGCTGCTAAAACCTCCCAACTTTCGAGGTTATAATCTAACAGATAGCCTTTCTTTAAATCATGTACATTATAGTCTATCTTAATAGGCTGCTCTTCTTCTTTTTTTGTCTTAAACAAATTAAAAAACCAGTCAAACATAGTTTTGAAGGATTTATAAACGGATGATGTGAATTTCGTCTTATAATTTACTGGATTGCCGTCAATTATTAACATTAAAGTGTCAATAATTCAAATAATTCAAAGCCAGTTCTTGTAAAATACAATATTACAATCGTTTTAATGAAATTTTTGTTCCTAGATTATAGAAAAAGAATATAATCTTGATCTGCAAAAATTTAAAACACCTCTTATTTCTTAATACTTCCTAATTTCCACCCGTCAATTCCTTGAAAAGTCAATAGATTAGTTTATTTTGATCCTTGGTCATTTATTTGTTCATCCAAAGCACCCATACAATTATGAAACGCATCCATTTATTTGAATTTGAAGACTTTCAATGGTTTCCAAATATGCTAAGAATGTGTATGACAAATTACATTCTCACCATGCACCGACTACTAGGTTCGGCAGAGGATTTAGCAAAACTATTGTCTCCACTTTTGCGTGAAACAAAAAAAACAGCGATTCTAGATTTATGTTCTGGCGCAGGTGGTCCAATGGCAGAGGTGAAGCAATTATTAGAAGAAAAACATAATTTTTCAGCACTCTCCTTGACCCTAAGCGATCTTTATCCAAATACAGAAGTAGCTGCCAGCATCAATGCCCAAACAGATACGAACATTCAGTATTTAACCGAGTCTATAGACGCAACCAATGTTCAGAAAAAAAGAGAAGGACTTCGTACGATGATTTGTAGCATGCATCACATGCGACCAGACACGGCAAAAAGCATTCTAAAAGCAGCAAAAGAGGATAAAGAACCAATTTGCATTTTTGAAATTAGCGACAACAGTTTGCCCTTTATTTTGTGGTGGCTTGCCATTCCTACTGGTTTGTTAATGGTACTTTTGATAACGCCTTTTGTTCGTCCATTAAGCTTCAAACAACTTTTTTTCACTTATATAATTCCTGTATTGCCTATTTTCATTGCTTGGGATGGAGCCGTTTCCAATGCAAGAACCTATACTTTGGAAGATTGGGATGAGATTTTAGCCGACTTGCAATCCGACGATTATATCTGGAAGAAAGGCACGCTAAAAGGAAAGGCTGGCAATAAAATATATTTGATTGGACAAGCGGTGTAAGAAATGAAAATGCTCAAAAAGATTGCGCTTAACAGCATAAAAGGACTCCTGTTCCTCTATATAATACTCTGTACAGGTTTATACTTTTTTCAAGAGCGTTTGATCTTCTTTCCTCGTCAATTATCAGAAGACTTTAGCTTCTCTTTTGAAGCTCCTTTTGAAGAAGTTCGTATTCCTGTGAAGGAGTCTGACAGTTTAAGTGCTTTGTGGTTTCATCAAGATTCGTCCAAGGGACTGGTTTTTTATTTACATGGTAATGCTGGTGCATTGGATGGCTGGGGACAGGTTGCGCCCACTTATTTGAGCTTGGGCTACGATGTTTTTCTATTGGATTATCGTGGTTTTGGAAAAAGCACAGGAAATATCCATAATGAAGTGCAATTTTTGGAAGACGTTCAGCAGGCTTACAATTGGGCAAAAACCAAGTATTCTGAGCAAGAAATCACCCTTATTGGCTATTCCATTGGCACAGGTTCTGCCGCTTATTTAGCCGCCAACAACCAGCCCAAACAGCTTCTTTTAAAAGCACCTTATTACAGTTTGGTTGATATGATGCAACAGCATTATGCCATCATTCCCACGTTTTTATTAAAATATCGTTTTGAAACCTATACTTATTTACCTCGAATAAAAGCACCCATTACTATTTTTCATGGCAATCAAGATGCTGTCATTCCTCTCCATTCTTCTCTACGCCTCAAAGAGTTTCTAAAACCAACCGACCAAATCATTGTATTGCCTAATGCAGGGCACAATGGCATGAATAGTAATCCTGATTATTTAAAAACTTTAGTAACATTACTTTAATTGGAGAACTAAAGCAACGTTTATTGAGTTGATAATAATGTATCTTTTCACACAAACCATCCTCTCATGAAACCTACCTTACTATTGCTTTCTGCATTAGGTTTATTCCTATTTGGCAGTATCTTTCTATTCACTTATAACACCCCAGAAGTAGTTGAAGTTGCTGCTCAAGATTTTGTAAAAGAGAAAGTAAAAGAAGAAGTTTTTGCTATTTTGGAACACGATAAAATACAATCAAGTGTCGATTTTGTCAAATCGGTAAGCAAACATGTAGGGGTCGAATGGAATCAAGATTCTATCCGAAAAATGATTGAAGAAGATGTTCCTGATTTAATTGAAACCCATATTGCTTATCAGCAATCGCTTAATAAAAAGAAAGGCTTCATGCACAAATTAGCCTTATCAACAAGTAGTTATGCCTCTAAATTAAAAATTGGGGACAAACAACTTAAAACCATCATTAAGGAGCAATACCAATCCACTACTCAAAATTTACGCACTGATATTCGCATTTTTTCTGGCTGTAATTCTATCCTATTTTTGCTTTTATTAATGCTCTCCTTTACCAAGCCTAAAAACCTGAAAGACTTATTTATTCCTGCCATGTTGCTCTTACTTGCTACCGTTCTCAGTAGCTTGATTTACATCTTTGGACAAAACTGGATTTACGTTTTGCTGTCCGATAGTTACATGGGTTTTGGCTATTTAATTTATGTCTCTGTTATCTTTTTCTTTTTGTGCGACATAGCCTTTTTCCAGGCTACTTTTACTCAATTTGTTTTAGAGCTTATTGGAAATATATTAGAAATACTGAGTGCTCTATTACC
>CALDEP010000147.1 GCA_937942475.1 uncultured Aureispira sp. | reverse complement strand
ACATCTTTTTTTATTCTAATAATCTACTTAAATAACTCATGTTACGCAAAAAAATAATTATGCTGATAAAATATCAGAATTAATCTATAAACTTGTTCTTAATGTTGAATGCTAAATTTTTAATGTTGAATGCTTTATAGTACAACAAACATTAAAAATTTAGCATTAAGAATTCAACATTAAAACAGTTCTTAAATAAGTAACAACGAGTTTTAACACTGAAAAAAGGTTATTCGCAGGCTCATGAGAGAGTTCTTGCGTAACATCAGTTAAATAATATGCTTTTTATCCACTAAATACTTTACCAACACATTATACAATTCTGTAGGTTGGAATGGTTTTACAACGATATCATTCATTCCTGCTTCATAAATACGCTCTTTATTGTCCATCAAAGCAGAAGCGGTTAACGCTATAATTGGTATAAATTCATGGTATCCATCTTTTTTTGCTCTAATAATTTTAGTGGCTGCATATCCATCCATATTAGGCATGTGAATGTCCATTAAAATTAAATCAAACTGCTGTTCATTTATTTTTTCAATGGCCTCTAGCCCATCGGCTGCATGTGTGAAATCTACGCCCCATTTTTCTAAGAATTTTTTCACCACCAAAACATTGACTAGATTGTCTTCCACAGCCAAAACCTTTGCCCCTTTTAATTCTTTGCCCAACTGTTCTTTGGGAGCGCCCATAATTCGTTCCTTAGAAAGAGAGCCTCCTTTACCAAAATTCAAAACAAATGAAAAGGTCGCTCCTTTGCCAACCTCACTTGTTAATTTGATGGCTGAGTTTTGAAGTTCTAGCAACTTTTTTGTAATCGCCAAACCTAAGCCTGTTCCGCCATATTTCCGAGTCGTATCTGAAGCTGCCTGTGTAAACATATTAAAGATGTATTTCTTTTCCTCTTCTGAAATTCCAATACCAGTATCTTTAATATCAAATCGTAAGGTAATTGCTTCATTGGTTTCCTCTTCAACAGTCAAGGTCATTTTTACTTGTCCTTTTTCTGTAAATTTAATTGCATTACTAATTAAATTATTTAGAATTTGAGTCAATCTATTGGGATCTCCAATCAACATTTGAGACAAATTAATCCCTGCATCTAAAAAGAAATGGATGTTTTTCTTATTCGCATTCGCAGACATTCCATAATGAATGCTGTCTAATAAACCCAGCAAATCAAACTCAATGGCTTCAAATTCTATTTTACCTGATTCTATTTTATTAAAATCTAAAACATCATTAATAATCGCTAGAAGGTTATTAGCAGAAAACTTTAAAATACTTAGGTTTTCAACCTGCCTTTCGTCAGGATCATCTTCCAATAAATAATTGGTCAAATTAACCACTGCATTCATTGGAGTTCTAATTTCATGCGACATAATCGACAAAAACTCCGCTTTAGCATGGGATGATTTCTCTGCTTCTTCTTTTGCTTTTAATAAATCTTGCTCTCGTTCTAATAACTTTTGAGTTCGATTTGCAATTTCTCGCTCTAGATATTTTTTATTCTTTTGGCTATTGCGAACAGAAATTCGTGCGACGCCTAATACAATTAGTACAAAAAGAATCGCAATTAATACAAAGAAATAAATCGTCCTATAAAAGGGGGCTTGAACTTTTATTGGAATATGAATTTCATTTTTAGACCAAGCTCCATTTGCCCCTTGCCCTCTGATTATCAAAGCATAATCACCATAAGGCAGTCGATTAATTCGCACTTCATTCTCGGAGGTATATTGCCAGCCTTGCCCAGAATCTTCAATTTTGTACATATACCGACTCTTAGCATGTTTTTCATAATCCAACAAGGTAAAACTCAATTTAAAAAAATGGTCGTCTGGAGATAAAACAATTTCCTTTGTTTGCAGCAAATCTGCTGTTCTATCCTCCATTTCTTTGGCTTGACCACTCAAACATTCATAACTTAGAATGTATATCGGGGTATAACTCTCCCCTTCCTCTTGAAAATGATTTGGATAAAAAGCCACGATTCCATTGACCCCTCCAAAATAGAAACGTCCAGAAGGAGATTGATACCAAGCCATTTTATTAAATTCATCTGCCGTAATTCCATCTCTAGGCAAATAAACGGTGCTTCTGCCCCAATCCGTTTTTTTATTAAAACGCATTAAACCATAATTACTACTCAACCACAAAAAGCCATTATCATCTTCTAAAATTGCATAAATAACATTATCAGAAAGCCCTGTTGCTACGGTAAAATGCTTTAAAGTTCCATTTTCTGGATTCAGCTTAATCAAACCACCTTCATGGGTTCCCAACCACAATACATTCTCGTTTCGATCCTTATGAATCGTCAGAATGAAATCATGTGGAATGTAATAAGGGCTGCTTTTTTCGGGACTATAATGGTAGGTAAATCGTCCTAAATTATAATCAAATTGATACAAGCCCGATGTCGTTCCAACCCATAATGTTTGGTTAACAGAATCTTCTAACAAGGCATAAACTTCGCTCGTGTTAAGTTCCTTACTAAGCCCATAAGCATTGTATTTTATAAAGGCTTGATAACTGGTATCTAGATAGAATAAACCTTCCTTGGTTCCCATCCACATCCGATTATGGCTATCTTCATATAACTTTAGATTTTGCTCGTAATAAGAACTATTCTTATCAGCAACGGCACGTTTAGTTTGATAATTTGTCATCAAACCTGTTTTAGGATGGAAACACTGAACCCTACTTTCTTGACCACAAAACCAAATATTTCCTTTTCTGTCTTTCAGAACATCCAACTCTGGCCATCGTTTTTTATTCTTCTTCCAGTTTATAGAATCTTCCAAAGGATATACGTCACCAGTTAGCAGGTCTATTTTTTGGCGTCCAGAATAGGTGTTCACATAAAGAAAACCATTGTCTTCAGTAATTCCTCGAATACTATAGCCTTCGCTATTAGGAACAAATTCATCTTGATTTAGGTAAGTATGAAATTTATTGGGTTCTACTGTAAAAACAAAAACGCCATCTGTCGTGGAAATCCAGGAATTATTATCATTATCAAAAAAGATACTAAAAATCTTATGATTTTGCTCTCGCAATAACAAATCTGTAAAGTCATAAACCAACTCCCCTTTGGAGGTATATATTTCAGAGGCTTTCTTATCATAAAGCCAGATCAAGCCATTGATAGATTGACGAATATGTGTAGATCCGCTTTCGTAGCTAGGTTTTTTAAACGGCAAAAAGGCAGGATTGTACTCGATTGGTTTGGATATTTTTTTAGAGAAATAAAACAGGCTATCTCCTTGAAGGTATCTGGCATATCCAGTGATTTGATCCTCATCACAATTAATCTCTAAAACATCCTTAAATGGCAACAACTCTTCTTCTTTTAGCTTTCCATTTGTATCGTATTCCAAGATGTATCCCATCCCAATGACCCAAATTGCATTTTTGCAAAATAGAATATTATTTAGCGTATGATTGGCATAAGGCAATTTGAATAGTTCTTCACATTTCCCCTTACCATTGTACTTAAAAACTTTTCTTGATTTGGTGACAATAAATAAAACATTGGATGCGCCTTGGTATATTTCAAAAATATCGTACTCTTTGATCGGAAATGAGGCGCCATACTTTTCTGTTAAGCTCTCTACTTTGAAGGTATTGATGTTTACAATGCTTACTTTCTCAAAAGGTCGAGCTTCTACATCCAAAAAAGTAAGCCAAAGGCAACTGTCTTTATCTTCGTAAATTCGATCAATTGTGTTGCTTGCTAAACCTTCCTTTTCCTTTGTTAATACCTCAAAAGAGTAGCCATCGTATCGATTGAGTCCATAATTTGTAGCCAACCATATAAATCCTTTCGAATCCTGGAATGTATTCCGAACAAAACGATTAGACAGACCATCTTCTATAGATAGTTTCCTAATCTTTGCAGAAAATGATTGTGCTATTAAATCATTACTAAATAGTAATAGTACAATGGCGAATATAATACTGTATTTCGTCATTTATTTGGCGCTTCTATTCAGGAGTTGGTGGTTAATTGGGGGAATAAACATTGAATACATCTAAAGTACTGAAAGCTACCCAAAATAAAGGATTTGCTTGCAATAAAATAAAAAAAGTAACCTCTTTAAGCCTATTAAACCCTACTCTTACGCTATTCTTATACAAATGGAACTATATATCCTTTTCTATATGTTGTTTCAGCATTCATTTATATTCAACTTAGTGTTAATTATGGAAATCAAACTTCAAAGATCTAGCCTAACAGAATGGCGAGAAAGCTATGCAGATGCTTTAGCCGAGCAAGCAAACAATCCTAAAATTGCTCAATACTTGCGAGATAGCTTCCCCAGTCCATACACAAAGGAAGATGCAATTGCTTGGATTCAGTTTAATCAATCAAAAACGGAACCTGCAAAAAATTTAGCCATTATCGTAAATGGACTTTGCGTTGGTGCCATTGGTTTATTGCCCAATACAGACATTCATCGTTGTAATATTGAACTTGGTTATTGGATAGGAGAAGCTTATTGGGGGCAGGGAATTGTCACCGAAGCTGTTCAGCACATGATCATCTACACGTTTGAACACTTTGAGGTCTCTAGGATTTATGCAGGAGTCTTTAAGGGAAACATGGGTTCTCAGAATGTTCTAAAAAAGGCAGGTTTCACCTTAGAATCTACCATACCCAAAGGTGTTATTAAAAATGGTGTTTTATTGGATGAACATATTTATTCTGTGCTGCGACCTGAAGTTACGCAAGAACATTTTAAGAAATATTAAACTTACTTTTACTTAAAAAAATATGGTTTTAATGCTGAATGCTTAATTTTGAATGTTTAATGCCTTTTCGATGAAAATAAGGCATTAAAAATTAAGCATTCAAAATTCAACATTAAAACCTAT
>CALDEP010000146.1 GCA_937942475.1 uncultured Aureispira sp. | reverse complement strand
AAAACTCCACACGATTTGTCAAAGAACCGAGAAAGTTAAGGTTTTGAGAATAGTACAAATTTTATACCTACTACCTAATGTTGTAGAATAATTTCCGTTCTAAGGGGCTAATTTCGAGTAAGCTCTAAGAGACAAAAAACAGCAGCCATTCTCAAAATGACTGCTGTTTTTTTGTTTGTTTTTTTGTAATTCATTTAGGCTTATTTTGCCTATTTCGAACACTAATCTTCTGCAAAAACATAGCCTGTTTGAAACCATTGCCAAGCGGTTGCTAAAATATCATCAACATTATATTGAGGCGTCCAGCCTAATAGTCGTTTTGCTTTGGAATAATCAGAATAAATGGAGGAAACATCGCCAGCTCTACGTGGACCAATACTATAGTCCAATTGCTGACCTGTCGCCTTGTCAAAGGCGGCAATCAATTCTAAGACAGAAATACCTGCGCCAATACCTACATTAAAGGCTTCGCAATTGGTGCTGTTTTTTTTATTTAATAGATATTGTAAGGATTTTGTATGAGCATTACCAACATCCATAACATGAATATAGTCTCGAATACAACTTCCATCTCTAGTATCGTGATCGTCTCCTGTAACGGTAAATTGACCCCTTGCACCCGTTAATGCCTCCATCAAAATTGGCACCACATTGTAAGCGCCTGCTTGTGGAATTTCACCCATGAAGCCACTTTGGTGTGCTCCCGCAGGATTAAAATAGCGCAATAAGATGCTATTAATACTAGGGTTGGCAACAGAAAAATCTTCAATAATTCGCTCTGCCATTTGTTTGGTACTTGCGTAAGGGCTTTCTGCTCTACACATTGGCGTGTCCTCTGTTACAGGTAAAACGCTGGTGTTCCCATAGATCGAGCAAGAGGAAGAAAAAATGAAGTTAGGTACCTGAAATTGTTCCACACAAGTAAGTATATTGAGTAGGCTATTCAGGTTGTTTTGATAATACTTCAACGGTTCTTGAACCGATTCAGGCACACTCTTGTAGGCGGCAAAATGAATAATGCCAGCAATATCTCGATGCGCTTCAAAAACCGTTTGGATGGCATCTAAATCACAGAGGTCAAGCGCATAGTTTTCGATTTTTTTTCCTGTAATTTTAGTAACAATATTTAAAATATCAGGATTTGATCGAACGTTATTATCAATAGAAATAACTTCAAATCCATTTTCTACTAAATCAATAATGGTGTGACTACCAATGTAACCACAACCACCAGTTACGAGTATTTTAGACATTTCTAGTAAGGTCTTATTTTGTCTTTAACTAAAATAGTATTTTGAGTAAAAATAGAGTATCTAAATGCTTAGAGATAACCTGTTTTTCATACTTTCCTTATTCACTAATTTCAAGTGAGAAATTCGTTGGGCATCCTTGTTGCGTTTTGCAACTACTCATTCCTACTACAATACCGATAGCTAATAAAAGGGCGATCATTTTTTTTGCAGCTAATTTCATACGTACTTTATTTTATAATTGTGTTAATTGATTTGTTTGAGGAGGTGTTAAAGTATTATCAATACTTTGTGATGCTACCTAAGGAGCAAACTACCATTGTGGGCAACCACAACCTGCTTTACAGCCTGTCATTCCAACAACAACAACTAAGGCGATAAATAGAACTAAAAGCTTTTTTGCGTTTTTCATAGTCTTTATATTTTTATAACAACTAAGTTAATTTTTTTTTATTAAAAAGGTGGGTTTTGTATCGTAGAATCCAAATGATTGCTGTAAAATTACATTATTTTAAGATCTCATGTTACGTAGCTCTCATGACGGAGGTAATGATAACATTAATTAGCTTGCAAAGAACGCATAGGTCGTTTACCAGAAAGTTCTAATCTTGAATGTTTAATTTTTAATGTAGAATCAATAACAATTTGAAAGCATCCAAAAACATACTTGTTGCTGTTCTTAATTGGGGCTTGGGACATGCAACCCGCTGTATTCCAATTATCAACGAATTAGAGCGTCAAGGCGCAACGGTTATTCTAGCCTCTGATGGCGATGCGCTCTTGTTATTACAACAAAAATACCCCCATCTTAAAACGATTGAATTACCAGCCTATAATATTCATTATAAAGGTAATAACATGTTTTTGAATATTGGACCACAAGTCCCTAAAATTTTAAAAGCAATACGTTTAGAACGTAAAAAGTTGGATTCTATTATTGAGGAGTATAAAATTACTACGATTATTTCGGATAACCGATATGGAATGTATCACGATGCCGTTTTTTCTGTTTTTATAACGCATCAACTTAATATCCAAATTCCAAATAAATGGCTGGAATCTATGGTGGCAAAATACAACCATTACTTCATTCGGAAATTTGATCAATGTTGGGTGCCCGATCATGAAAACGAGCCGAGTTTGGCAGGGGACTTAGCACACAATACACCGCTAAAAAACCTACGCTATTTAGGACCTTTGTCTAGAATGTCTAAATTGCCAAAAAGGACTATAAAACAAGAGGTTATTGCTGTTTTGTCTGGTCCAGAACCTCAGAGAACCTATTTGGAAGAAAAAATTATCACACAAGCGAAAGCATTGCCCTATCAATTTTTGATTGTTGGAGGAAAACCTAAAACGATGGAAAATAAGCAATTGGCAACCAATATTCGATGGCAATCTTTTATGGATGCAGATGCTTTGCAAATTGCCATTGCAGAAAGCGAGATCGTCTTGGCTCGTTCTGGCTATAGTACCGTGATGGATTTGGTGGCAATGGGCTGTCAAAAAGTATTGTTTATTCCAACGCCAGGACAGTCTGAACAGGAATATTTGGCAGCAAGATTAGCCCAAAAAGGCTTTTCTATAACTGAACATCAAAGTACCTTAAATTTGGAAAAAAGCATTCAATCTTTGTCGGAAAAAACGACTGTAGCTTTTGTTGAGCCTTCTGGAAAACAATTAGAAAATATTGTTTCAAGTGCAATTTATTGGGATGTTTAAAAGAATATTTATTTGCTAGGAAGAAACCTAGAATATAGCTAAAAGGGGGAAGGAGTGCCGCCTTTTTAGGCATTTATTAGTTAAGTGTTTGTTGGTAATGACATTATGTACTATCTTGACGATCAGAATCTGAATGACTTTGGAATAAAGAGGCATACCTATAATTTTGTGTGCCGAAATAAGATCTCCCCATTTCTTATTTTTTCAAAAACACCTGCAGATTGTTTGTCCTCTTTTAAAGGCAGTATTTTTGGCAAGAATCGTTTCTTTTTGGCAAGAACAACTCCTTATCCATTTTAAATTTATTGTAAATTAGCCGATTAATTATTCACATGTACTAAACGTTCCTATGTTTAGTCCTTACTTTATTTATACCCCGTAATATGAAGAATTTATTTACACTTATTGTTTGCTTATACATGACGACTACTAGTTGGTCGCAAGTTTTACACGATTATTATTGGGTTGGAACCAGTTCTAATACCGTACAAGGTAGTGGAGAATGGACGGATTTGAACGCCTGGCGTTTGGATAGTCTTACAGGCGCAATTCCTCTGCAAGTACCAATTTCCAATAACAATGTTTATTTTATGGCAGGCGCTTTTCCTACTGTTTTACCTGGAGCAGATTCAGTGGTTATCACGGTAAGTAGCAATGCCAGTTGTGATACCTTTCATTGGGATAGTGCGATTCCAACCTTATCTAAAAAGATTGTTTTTCAATCCAATACCTTAGGGGCAACAGGACCTTCTAATATCAATTTAGATATTTATGGAATTTTTGAATTGCCAACAACAGACAAATTAGATTTTGATTTTAATGGTTCGCTACGTTTTCGTTCGCAAGATCCTTTAGTTACTATCCAAACAAATGGACACAAATTGTTGGTGAAACAAGTTGTATTTGAAGGGAGTGATCTCACCGAGTTTCGATTGTTGGATTTCTTCTATGTCGATGATCCAAAAGAAAATCACTACAGCCGTCGATTGGATATAGATGGTGGCTTTTGTTATTTCTACAGAGGTTATCTGAATTTTAATGGACAGGATGCCATTTTAGATCGTTTTGATGCTTATAGAACTACTTTTCCTGCACGTCGATTGAATATAGCAGGCTCTCATATTCAATTGATTGGACATGCAGATTATACTTGGATTTGTAATTTTAATGCAGCAGGAACAAATTATACTTCTTTTGATGCAACAGGTTCTCATATTTTGGTGAAATCTACAAATGGTCTTGCTTATGCACAACAACTTTGGTTGGGGGATATTAGCTATGATACCATTACGACAGATACCCGTTATTATACTTATATAAGAACTAGTAAGCCATCTATAAAGCATTTATTCATTAAGAATGATAATTATTTTTATAATAATTTAGATGCCACGGTTGAAAATTTATACCTATATGGAGGCAATTTTTATCGGTTTAATAATGGTGCTCCAAAACTTACCGTAGAAAATGTATTTGTAGAAGCGGATTGCGATGATTTTGCGCTTCTAATAAGCTGGCAAGGAACTGTAGGAACCATTATAAAGAAAACCGCCAATGCCACCTTGAACTTGGACAAAGTGATCTTGAATGGCGTGGTGGGAGATGTTAGCAATGGACAAAGTTATGTTGCTAATAATAGTGTTGATGCTGGTGGGAATACCAACTGGACGATCAATAGTACTGCTGGTAGAGAAATGCGTTTCCGTTATAGTAATGCTGCTGTAACCACGCATTATTGGCACAATATCCTGAACTGGGAAGAATTAAGTGGTGCAAGTTGGGTGCCGACAAGTTGTTTGCCAACCCCTGTTGATAATGTTTATTTTGATGCTTTGTCTTTTCCTGCAACAGGAAATCAGCGCATGAGAGTTGATTCTACGGCTTATTGTCATGATATGCGTTGGTTGTCAGGAATTGATAATAGAATAGAATTCTACCCTTATTTATATACCAATCAGACGACTCGAACATTGAATATTTTTGGAACAATGGAGTTAGATGAAGATTTGCGTATGGCTTGTATTGGTCGGACATTTAACCTTTGGGGGGATGCGGATAGTATTATCACCAAGGGCGTTTATATGTATCCAACCATACAGATGCAAAGTCACTCAGATTATCACGTTATAGATACTTTATCTGCTCGTTTATTGCAAGGTTTAGTGCACTCTTATTTGCATGCAGATAATATTACGATGAACATGGGGCAAATGCACCTTCACCGTCGCCAAATGGACAGTGTACAATGTCATTTGACGTATTACCGAGCTTATCCTTTTAGAGATTATGGGGGCTATGAACAAGGCGTTTCGTATACAGGAACAACGACCTTTAACTTTTGGGGAAATAATAACTATGCAAATTGTAGCAATGTAAGCAATGGAGATGGACGAACGTATTTATATGGCGCCGCTACAACTGGAGGACCTGCTCATTTACCCAATACTATTTTTCATGATGAGTTGTTTGGTTTAGTTTATCACATGACCGTTCATGGAGATTTGACGATGCTAGAAGGTGGGAATTTTCATCACTGGATTAGTAATCCAACTTATTTTACTCAAATTAAGGTATTGGGAGATCAACCCAATGGACCCTATAATGGAGACTTAAATTTGACGGCAGGAAAAGAGTATATTTTTGATTCTTACTATTCTAATTATTATGCCCCAACGAGCATTTATTTTAGTCGCAACTCTCATATAGAAGTAGTTGGAACCTTAAATGCAGTAGGAACTTGTAGAGAGCCGATTACAATTCGAACGTTTAATGGAAATCCAATGACTTTGAGTGTGGGCGCTTCTAATATAGAATATGCTTTTATAGAAGGAATGGACAATTCAGGAAACCCTGTTATCAATGCAGCAAATTCTGTTGATGGTGGTGGAAATTCTGATATTGCTTTTACCAGTACAGTCGCTGGAACCACCATGTATTGGAGAGCGCACTATAGCGATCCAGCAAATTTTGAAGGCGAGTGGAACGATCCAGGACATTGGACGATCAACCCTGCTAGCTTGGTTGGTGATAGTAGTTGTGTGCCCTCTACCGCAGATACCGTTATTTTTGATGCCATGTCTTTTTCGGCAACAAGCAACAGTTGTTTTATCGAAGGGGCTTCTTTTTGTAAGACCATTTGGGTGAAGGCAGACGTTCGATTGACAAGTCGTAGTTTGACGACTCCAACAGGGAATTTATTTGTCAATGAGAGTTTCTTGATCGACCTTCCAATGACACAATATAACTACACTGGACGATTAACGTTTATAGGAGATCGTGGTGGAATTATACGAACGAGCAATACCACTCTAATCAATAGCTATGTCACTTTTAGAGGAAATGGAGCAGAATGGGATTTGACGGATGATTTTACCTTGCAAAACGTACATCGAACATGGCATGGTGTATTGGAACTAAAAGAAGGAACCTTACATACCAATGACCATACTTTAAACTTATACAATGCCTTCTACTCGCATGGGCAATCGGAACGAACCTTGGATTTAGGAGCGTCGACAGTGAACATGCATTGTTTGGGTAGAAACCCTGATAATGGATATACCTATGTTTGGTATATTCCTAATGGGCACAGAAATGTAGACATACAAGGGGAAAATAGTACGATTAATTTTTATGATAACAACATCACCGCTTACAGTTTATATATGTATATGGGCTATGATTCCTTGACGTACCGAACGATAAGAGGTAGTGCTAGCTATGATGCGAATCGAATTCAATATGGTGTCGTGAATTATATGGCAGCGAATGAAGTGACTACGATTACAAGCTATGCTGATTATCAACATCTAAACTTTTTAGGAACGGCTTATTTTAGAGGGGATAATATGATGGACAGCATTGAGTTTGCTGGAGGTTATTTTTATTACTTGTATCAAAATACGATACAGCATTTAAAGGCACCACATGGTCGAATTATAACAAATGGTTCAGGAACTGATTTTGTTAATATAGAAACCTATCCTAGTAATCAAAAGTCTTATTTCCACAAAGAGTGGGGTGATTATTTTTGCTTGGATTATGTGAAAGTAAAAGATAATGAAGGAACAAGAGGAATCAATCCAAATACAGGCGTGGTAGACAACGACTTGTTCTTTTATACAGGGACGAATAGTGATAATATTAATGGAACGGCAACAGGGATTTGGAATTTCTCTTTGCTCTTCTCCACACATACCGCACAAGCGCCTGTGATTGTAGTTTGTGATGGGCAAGATAGCGTGGATATTACCGTAGCGATTACAGGAAATGATGATTATGATATTCGTTATAATTGGATGGATAGTTTAGGGAATACAGGAGCAGATACCATTACGATAAGTGACGATGATAATGATCCAAATACACCTTATATATGGACGGTTCGTCGTCCTGTCTTAGCTTCTGGATTTTATGCTTTTGATATTGCAACCTATCGTTGTGATAAGCGAACATCTCCAGCAATTGATACCGCTTGGGTTTATAAAAATGTTCCCAGTACCTTGGTGGAAGTAGATCGAAATGCCAGTTGTTATTTGACCAATCAAGGCGAATGGGTTGACTTTTATGACGATACAGATGCTAGACCAATTTTGTCTATTCTAGATTCCTTAAATGCTGGCGATGTGGATTCGCTTCAGAATGTAGATGTCTCTGTGTTCTTTGAAGCACCCGTGCAATATTATGCAGGGCGTCCTTATTTGCCACGACATTGGAAAATTACACCCTCTAATAATGTAGGAGCAAAAGTGCGTTTGTACTTTACGCAAGCAGAATTAGATTCTTTGTATGTCCGAACGTTTCATGGAACGTATGGAATGGCATTTGGTCCTAGTACTGCTTATTTAGAACTTTGGAAATTTGATGCTGTGCCGCACATCAATGCTGCCATTGGTTCTAGTGCGCCAACAATTGTACCGTATACGGTGATTCCATTAACAGGAGCCAATCGAAAACCATTGACCTCAACAGCAGCTGTTTTTGCCATAGAATTTGAGGTTTCTTCTTTCTCTCACTTCATTTTAACGGTTAGAGAACCCGTCTTATTACCAATAGAATTATTGAGTTTTGAGGCAGAAGCAACTCCAAAAAAAGAAGTTAATTTAACTTGGGAATTAGGAACAAGTGAGGATCTAAGCCACTTTGATGTCTTGAGAAGTGCCAATGGATTAGATTTTGAATTCTTGGAGCAAGTACCTGCGACTAGTGCCTTGAATTATCAAACACTAGATGAAACACCATTTGGTGGAGACAATTATTATAGATTGCGTATTTATGAAGAAGATGGCAGTTCTCATTTGTCTTCTATTAGAGTGGTGAATTTGCCTGCAACTAAAATCTTGGACATCTACCCAAATCCTATAAAAGAGGAGGACTTGACGGTTCGTTTGTCTTCAGAAACCAATGCGCCATTGATCTTAGAGTTTATCAATACTTTGGGGCAAATTGAGCAAACCAATATTCAGGCTGTTCATACAGGACAAAATATCTTTACCCTAAATACAAAAGCATTAGGAACAGGTATTTATATCCTTCGAATTCGCCAAGATCAGGTCTTAATTGGTCAACGAAAAATATCAAAAACAGAATAAGTTTTTTTGAAAAAGACAGTTTAATAATCGTTTAAAAAGAGTGTCCATTAGGGCACTCTTTTTATTTTTTAGGTAGGAGTGTGGTGCTTTTTTTTGCGAAAGCTTAATATAAGGTTTATCTTAGATTAATACTTCGTGGGATTTTTAGTTTTTTTACAAAAAACATAAAAAACATTTCATATAAGTTTGATTATCAGTAATTTAATGTTTTTAGTATTTTGAAGCTATCCTGCTGATAATCAAATTTATATAGTTTAGCTACGCTGAGTCTTCGAGTTCTCCACGAAGTAATGTAATAGTAACGATTATATAAAGACTTGAGCGAATAAGCACAAAATTACATACTTATTTTTGTCT
>CALDEP010000145.1 GCA_937942475.1 uncultured Aureispira sp. | reverse complement strand
TATATTAAATAACAAAGTAGCGATGATTAATAATGCTATTTTTTGCATGATGTATTCTAATTTATTGGTTAGTTTTTGGCTTTATTTATTGTAATACTTCGTGGGATTTTTAGTTTTTTACCAAAAAACATAAAAAACATTTTATATAAGTTTGATTATCAGTAATTTAATGCTTTTGGTGTTTTAAAGCTATCCTACTGATAATCAAACTGATATAATTTCTCCACGAAGTAATGTTATTGGGAACAATCTATTTTAATGGAGTTTGTAACGAGCCTTCAAAAGTAAAGATGCAGTACTTGGATAGATGGTTGTGTGGCATAAAAAAAACAGGGCAACTTTAATTAAAAGTTGCCCTGTTTTTAAAAACGCTAGGAAGTATTTAAAATGCTCTAAATTAATAGCTTATGAAGAGTTTGTTTCACTATTTCACCTGTGTTTGGATGGCGAATAATTGCTTTGAAAATTTTTCCCTCTTGGTCAATAATAAGATGTGTAGGATAAGTTAGGATTCCAAACTTTAAAGCTAGAGTTTCTTGGTTGGCTGCAAATTCAGCAGTCCAGTTTTTACCTCTTAGAAAACGAGATAAATTGGCTGCATTATCTAAGGCAGGTGCCAACCAAATGAAATCTTTATTATCGCTATATTTTTGGGCTAAGTTATTCAACTCTATGATGTCTTTGGTACAGAAATGAGAAGCAGTAAACCAAAAACTCAAAATGGTTACTTTGCCTGCAAGGCTTTCGTTTGTATGTTGTTCTCCTCTCAAATTTAATAATTCAAAATCAGGTAAAGCTTTTGCTTCCAATTCTTTAGTATGTTCTTTTATACTAACTAAATGAACTTCTTCAGAGCCATCTGCCTGTTGTCTTTGTTCTGAAAAGGAAAGCCCCTCTGTCAAAAGTCGGTTAAACTTATCCGTAGAAATTATGTTGTTGTCCGTATCATAAAATGTAATGTTGTCTTCGATTTTAGTGGGAACTGCCCGATTGCTAGAGTCCTTGATATCTTCAAAGGTGATTTTTTTCTGACTTGGATTTTTACAAGCACTCAGTGCTAAAAGTAAAAGTAAAAAGTAATTAATATATTTCATAGGGGATCTAAATTCAAACAAATACACTTAAAAAGTAATATAACTTTAAGCTGTTGGCTAAGATGTATTGAAATTAAGGTACTGTTTTAATGAATGTGGGGTTAAAACTATATTGTTAAATTAACAAAAAAAAAAGATTTATTTGAACTTTGTGCTTTCTAATTTATCTTAGAAGTCGTTTATAATTAACAATTTTTTAATAATATGTTTTTTTGATTAAGAAGCAATATAACACTTTTTTATAATTCATATTTGATAATTACTTAATTTTAAACAACTACTTAGACTGCACTTAGGTTCTAAAGTTTATTTGAGACTTTCTAAAAAATTAATAAGAGCGGTCCAATATTCTTCATGACCAACTTTACTTGCCCACAATGCTCTAGAGCCATGATAACCATCTGCTTCAGGAATGAATTGAACTTGTTGACTACTAAGCGTTTTGCTCTGAATTAAGTTTTGAATACCTTCTGCCTCTTCTTTGGAGGAAGTAATAAAAAATGGCTTAGTACTAGCTTCGATCAAGGGAATTAAAGAACCTTTTTGGTCGCTAAAATAATTGCCAGGACTAAATGAAATGACAGCAGCAACTTTATCATTATTCAATCCATTGTATAAGGCAAGTGTAGAGGAATAAGAAGACCCCCAAAGGATAATGGCTTGCTGATTCTTAGTATACAAATAATCAATGGCAGCAATAATATCTTGTTCTGCATCAAGGTATTCCGTTGGTAATCCAGCAGCAGTTGCCCTTTGGTAAGTAGCATTAATGGGATGAATTCCATCAAGATTCATAATGCCTCCAGAACGTTGGTCTGTTGCTAAACAATTGTAGCCTTTTTCTTGAAGTACAACAGCAATAGAATCATACTCATATTTGTTCCACCTAGCTTGATGGCAGAGTAAAACGGTAGGAGCAGTAGGGCTTACAGGATAATAATTGGCATCTATTAACAAGCTATCTAAGGAAGGAAATTGAACTCGTTCATAGGCTGAACTATGCTTATTTTGAATGCTATCTAAAACGCCAGTGCTGTCGATCTGAACGACTAAATTTGCGCTAGAGTTATCATTTGAAGCATTTGTTGTTGTCGTAGTGGTGTCCACTGGTTTGTCTTCTGTTGTGGTTTCGCAACTAGTTGTGAACAATGCTAGGCAAAAGAAATTGATTAAGACTGTAAGGTGTAATTTATTCATTATGAATGGTTTCATAGTTGCTTGTTGATGATAAAGGGGCTTTAAATTAATGTATAAGTCTTTATTTGTCAGTAAAAGTAATTAAATTTGTTATAAAAATGCTTATCCCATTATAGATTTGATAAAAAACTTTGATTTAAGTATTTTTGATAATAAATCAAAAATAAATTAGATAAAAGCAACAAAAAAGACTAGTTTTAGAATACCTTAATTTATTTTTATAGGTTCTTCATGGACACAAAAATATACTTTATGCGACAAAAATTATGTTTTTTACTGATTTTTATCGCCCCAATGGTACAATCCCAACATAACCAACAGACGCTATTATTGAACCAAAATGGACAACAATTACTAGCTGATTTGGTTAATTCATACCGACCTAATATTATTTTAGATTATAATCATGCAAGAGATACTATGTTTGCAAAAGTGTATGCTTTTAATGACAGTGTTCGCTGTGTTTACACAGGGCATCAATTATATCTAGATCCTCAAGTGGATCCTTCTACACTTTTATACCGAGGAGGAAGTGGTAATGGAATTAACACAGAACACACTTACCCTCAAAGTAAGGGGGCAAGTAATGGCAATGCTCGAAGTGATTTGCATCATTTATTTCCTGTTCGAGCTGGCGTGAATTCTGCTCGTAATAACTTTCCTTATGCAGAAATTGATGACATTCAGACCACCAAATGGTATTATAAAACCTTGTCAGAGAACAGTCCAACACAAGCGGTAAGCGCTTATAGTGAGTTGGATGCTAATCTATTAACTTTTGAGCCTAAAGAGGAGCATAAAGGGAACGCTGCACGAGCCATTTTTTATTTTTATACCATGTATAAAGCAGCGGCAGACGCTGCTGATCCTTCTTTTTTTGCGAAACAATTGCCTACTATTTGTCAATGGCATTTGGACGATCCTGTGGATAGTTTGGAGTGGGAGCGTACGCATATTATTGCTAATTATCAAGAAGGAAAAGCAAACCCTTTTGTCCTAGATTGTACTTTGCCCTATCGAACGTATTGTCCTCATTTACCTGCAAATAGTTGTTTTACAAGCTATACTACTTTGGCAGATTTTGGAGCGGAATTATATCAAAATTTTCCAAATCCAGCGCAGTCCAATACAATACTTCAATATGAATTGGGGCGCTCGACCAATGTTCAAATTAGTATTTATAATGCAACAGGACAATGCCTAAAAACCTTGAATAAGGGGACACAAGATGCTGGTCTTTTTCAAGAAACCCTTATTTGTTCCGATTGGGCAAACGGAATCTATGCCTACCGACTACGATTAGAACAAAATAATCGTGTTATTAATGTGGTCAAACAATTTGTAGTGGCACACTAGCTTTTGGATTGAGAAGCCTTTTTTGTTTTTATGAAAAGGAGTAATAAAAAAATGCTTAGCAAAAATTGCTAAGCATTTATAAAACTTACTTATACTTATGAATGAACAAGGACAGAAGGAGTCTACTTACTTACTACTTGATTTCTGCCCTTAGGAATGAACACGGAATGTTTATCTTTTATTTTTAGAATAGATAAGAGAGCGTTACTTGAACAGAAGAGCTAGGGAAAGCTGCTGTTGGCTGATTTGGATTGTTGAAAGAATCCCCTATTTGACCAATTTTATTGAAGTTTCCTAAATTGTGTACATATCGTACCCCTAGCCCTAATTTACCTCCAAAGCGGTATTCTATATGCCCAACCAAACCAAAGTTGAAGCGATTGTCAGGCATTTCTGCCCCTTGTGCATGCACCAAATAATCCAACTCTGCACCAGCGCCAATAAAGAAGTTTTTAACAGGCATAAATTCTAAGATAGCAGGCAATCCAACGGCAAAATAATCGACATCATCTTGCTCCCAGAAATGCTTGTCTGTTCCATGCCACAGGACATTTGCTTCTGTACGCAAACGAAACCATTTAACGAATTTGAATTCACCCATTAAACCACCTGTCATACCCATGGTAGGTGTGCCTTGTGTGAATAAATTGGAGGTAGAAACACCACCTTTAATACCCATTTTGAAAAACTGTGCTTGACTTTGAGTGGCTCCCAATAGCATAATAGCACATACTGCAACGCTTACAAACAATTTTTGAATACCCATACTACTTCGTTTTGTAGAATATTAATAGAATAATATTCTAGGCTTATAAATAAACAGACTTAAAACAATGCTCCCACTTACAAAAGGGGCAATAGTTAAATGGATTGTGGTCTTAATAATTTTTTGTAAAAGCTAGGCCATATAAAGTTTGGATATAGATATGAAGGTATTGATCAGCTTTATGCTAATAATAGATTGAAATTAAATTTGAGCGGTGGTGATTTTGATTCTTTTTTTTCGTAGACTAGAAAGTCTAAAATTCTTTTTTATTAAAACGTGTAAAAGCGTTTTTTATTGGTTGTTTTTTTTATTAATTAATAATGCAGTTTCTGTGCCAAACTTTATTTTGTATGAATTTATTTGAAACTAAAATGGTTGTTATCAATAAACAAACTAAAAATGGAAAAAGAACTTAACAATAGCTTTAACAAGGAGTTTTGCGAAAAATTAGAATATCATTTATCTGGAAAATTTGAAGAAGTAGAGCATATAGATGTAAAACGCTTTTGGTGTGATGGTATTTTCTGGCTCCCATTTGTTGGAGAAGAAGACAATGAAACGTACTTGTCAATAGAAGCGGTGTCTAAAAGAAAATATATAGAAACGACCGCTAAATTGGGCGTTTCGGGGCAAGAATCTTATCAAATGAAAATCATCTTGGGTATGAAAGCTCAAGAAGCGTATAAGAATGCCTCTAAAATGTTGCATTCTATTTCCAATAAAAGATTAGATAAGTGGTTGGAAATAGACACAGAGAAAAGGGAAGTTATTATTAAACTGAAATAAAGATCGCTACTAAATGGAACTATTTAGACGACATAAAACCATTTCTATTGATTTGAAAGGAAATAAATTAAAGGAATGTGTCCATTATCTTGAACGTGATAAAGCGCAGTTGCAAGATTTTTGCCTAAAAGAAATTTTTGATTCCAATCATCTTCAAATTACTAAAACACATGGTAAGAGCTATGAAAGAGGAATTCATGACTTTATATATGATGAAGAAAAGAAACAAATTACAATAAAGAGCCGATATGAGAAATCAGCATTCTTAATTTATCTATATTTATTAATGCCTGTTATTGCACTGATAGGAGCAGTGGAAAATCAGTTAAAGATTGTTTGTATTGGAATAGCTATGTTCATTTTTATAACACTTATGCTATTTTGGGGGATTAAATCTCAATCAAAAGAAATCGAATTTGGGTTTATGCAGCAAGTAAATTATTTCAAAAGAAACAATCGACTTATTGCAAAGAAATAAGCAACAAAACTTTTGTTAGAAGATTAGTTTGTCAGTTAAAAAACTGGTAGCGAAGGTAATCTATTAGGTAATTTTTTAGAAAAACCATTGGCTTAAAATACAAAAATCAATGATTTTAAACGAATATTTAGCTGCTTGCCTAATAAACACCAATAAGCTCTTACAGAAGCTATTTAGGGTTAAGGATTTTTAATAATATGTTTTTTAAGGGCAAGTCTAACACTTGTAAAAAGGGCATCGCCCTGACACCAGTTATGAAAAAAAAATATAAAAGGAG
>CALDEP010000144.1 GCA_937942475.1 uncultured Aureispira sp. | reverse complement strand
AAGCAGGACGACTTTCAAGACCAACAAAAGAGGAGTTGTCTAGTCGGAAGAAAAAAGGTCGAAAAATTGCCAAAAGAAAAATCTTCGAGAAGGACAAAGAAGCCCGTCGAGAAACAGGCATAAGAAGTGCCCGTGAAGCCTCTATTTTTGTGGCACCCAAAATGATTTCCTTAACAGGAGAAAAAGAAAAAACAGCTAAAAAACTAGCTGCTCCAAAGAATTGTTACGTCTGCAAAGAGGTGTATGATACTTTGCATCATTTTTACGATTCGATGTGTCCCTCTTGTGGCGATTTTAACTACGCCAAACGTTTTCAAACAGCAGACCTTCGTGGACAAGTTGCTTTGGTAACAGGATCTAGACTCAAAATAGGCTATCACATTACCCTCATGATGTTGCGAGCAGGAGCGACAGTGATTGCTACCACACGATTTCCGATAGATTCTGCCTTGCGTTATTCCAAAGAAGCGGATTTTAAAAAATGGGAACACCGTCTAAAAATACATGGACTGGATTTAAGGCATATTCCTAGTGTAGAAATCTTCTGTAATTACATAGAGCAGCAATACGATAGATTGGATGTTTTGATTAATAATGCCGCACAAACGGTAAGGCGTCCTGCTGGGTTTTATCAGCACTTAATGCCGAATGAGGAGCGTCTTATTTCTGAATTGCCCTTGTCGGCACAAAGCATTTTAGCCGACCACAACACTTGTTTGGAAGAATTACAAGGATTAAGTTTTGTCGCAGAAAACCAAGATAAAAACCTACCTGTTAGTTGGCATGGAAAGCAAATAGGAATTGGCTTGAGTGCTTCCGCAAAATTATCACAAATACCTTATAGTATAGATCATTCTTTGAGTGCTGAAGAGGTCTTTCCTGTTGGCAAACTAGATGCAGATTTGCAACAAGTGGACTTGAGAAAGACAAATAGTTGGCGCTTGGTTTTGGGTGAAATTGATACCAATGAAATGTTGGAAGTTCAATTGGTCAACTCTGTTGCACCCTTTGTCTTGTGCAATCGACTGGTGCACCTTATGAAAAAAGAAAATACAGGTATGAAACACGTCATCAATGTTTCTGCGATGGAAGGCAAATTCCACCGTTATCACAAAGAAGCTCGCCACCCACATACCAATATGGCAAAGGCGGCTTTGAATATGATGACCTTGACTTCTTCCTCAGAATTAGCGAAACATGGCATCTATACCAATGCCGTAGATACGGGTTGGGTGACGGATGAAGATCCTGTTTTGTTGGCGCAAGCAAAAGTGAAAATTCATGACTTTCAGCCTCCTTTGGATATTGTAGATGGAGCGGCTAGAGTGATGGATCCTCTGTTTGATGGTATTAATACGGGCAAGCATTGGTGTGGTAAGTTCTTGAAGGATTATCAGCCGATTACTTGGTAGGAACACAACTAGACCAAAAGCAAGGGGGCTTAATTAGCAAAAAAATAAACGAGTTACAAGAAGCAAATCAGATACTTTTTTATTAAAAACACTAAAAAATAAGCAGGACTTCTTACATTTGAATATTAGAGCCTTAGTCGTTTTAATAGAAAGAAACAATCAAGCATTTTAGACAAGCATAAAAACTTCCAAATGAAACAATTAATCGAATGCGTTCCAAACTTTAGCGAGGGACGTGATATGGGCATTATCAAGCAAATTACAGACGAAATTGAACGCATTGAAGGTGTGAAACTATTGGATGTAGATCCAGGAAAAGCCACTAATAGAACGGTCGTAACTTTTGTTGGAGAACCTGATGCTGTAGTCGAAGCGGCTTATCAAGCGATGAAAAAAGCAGCTGAATTGATTGACATGCGCCAACACAGTGGAGAGCATCCTCGAATGGGGGCAACAGATGTTTGCCCTTTTATTCCTATTGCTAATATTACGATGGAAGAAACGGTTGCTTACAGCAAGCAATTAGGAGAGCGAGTAGGAGCTGATTTAGGGATTCCAATCTTTTTGTACGAGGCTTCTGCAACCGATGCCCGTTGGAAAAATTTGGCGAATATTAGATCAGGGGAATATGAGAAAATGGAGTCGAAATTTAAGCAGGACGATTATAATCCTGATTATGGACCCAATAAACTGAACGTAACCGCAGGAGTGACGGCTATTGGCGCACGGGATTTTTTGATTGCTTATAATGTAAACCTAAATACCACCTCAACACGTAGAGCGAACTCAGTAGCGTTTGATGTTCGGGAAGGTGGACGTGTGAAAAGAGAAGGGAATCCAGTTACAGGTAAAATTATGACCGATGCCAATGGCGAAACGCTTAGAGAAGCGGGCGCTTGTAAGGCTGTAAAAGGAATTGGTTGGTATATTGAAGAATATGGAATTGCACAAGTTTCGATGAACTTGACGGACATCAAAGCAACGCCCTTTCACATTGCTTTTGAGGAGTGTTGTAAATCTGCGAATGCAAGAGGTTTGCGTGTAACGGGTTCTGAGTTGGTGGGTTTGATGCCTTTGAAAGTGATTTTAGATGCAGGAAAGTATTTCTTGAAAAAGCAAGATCGCTCTACTGGAATCTCAGAAGCTGAAATTATCAAAATTGCCGTTAAAACAATGGGACTGGATGAGTTGACGCCATTTGATCCTAGCAAAAAAATTATAGAATATCTATTGGCAGCAGAGGAAGCAACGCCTTTGTTGGATATGACTTTACCTGCCTTTGCCAATGAAACAGCTTCAGAAAGTCCAGCACCTGGAGGTGGATCTATTGCCGCTTATGTAGGCGCATTGGGCGTTTCTTTGGGAACAATGGTTGCTAATCTGTCTTCACACAAACGAGGTTGGGACGATCGTTGGGAAGAGTTTTCTGATTATGCAGAAGAAGGACAAGTGATCAAAGATCAATTGTTGCGCATGGTCGATGAGGATACTAATTCTTTTAATGGAATTATGGATGCTTTCCGCTTGCCAAAAGGGTCTGATGCTGAAAAGGCAGCTCGCCAAACCGCTATTCAGGACGCTACTAAATATGCGGTAGAAGTTCCTCTAAAAGTGATGGAAGCGGCTTTGAAAAGTATGCAAATGATTCAAAAAATGGCAGAAATTGGAAACCCTAATTCTGTAACTGACGCAGGTGTTGGCGCTTTGTGTGCTCGTACCGCTGTTTATGGCGCTTATTTGAATGTCAAAATCAATTTAGGGGGTCTGAAAGACAAAAACTATGTTGAAACGACCTTGAATAAAGCCAATGGATTATTAAAAGAAGCCAACGACACCGAAAAAAGAGTGCTAGAAATTGTAGATAGCAAATTATAAGAATTTTAAACCTAGATTTTAATAAGGTTAGAAAAGGGTTCTTTGAAAATTTTGCCCTAGCCGACTCTTTTTCTTTTTCATAACAGTAGGTTTTTGTCGTAAGTCGTAAGTAGAAAGTCGTAAGTGATTGACTATTATTACATTTTACTTGCTACTTAGAACATTCGACTTACGACTAAAATAGTAAAATTAAGACCACTTGGTATAGGCTGGCAAAAGTTGTCAAAGAGCCCCAAAAAGAAATGTATTAGAGCTTAAAGTAGAGTTGTTTCCATTAAGGGAAGCGCTTTGTTTTAAGCTCTTTTTTTTGATGAAGAAGGGTTTGTCTAAGTATTCTAGCTTTGTTAATTGGGCTTGTTGTTTTAATAAAGTAGGCGAAACGCTTTTTAAGTTTTCTCCAATCCAATACTTAGCTACGCTGCTACTTATTCGCTATGCTCATGAGCGCTTTGCTTAGAGTTTGTGGTCGTGTGTAAATCGTATTGAATTGATTATCAGCAATATAAGTTTTTAACTGTCAAAATATTAATAAGCTGATAATCAATTTAATACAAGATGTGTTTAGCTACGCTGCTTCTACGAGGTTTGTGGTTTTTATCAAAAAACTAAAAACTCCACGAAGTATTAATAACATTACTGCTTTATATTAAAAAATAGGCAAAAAAGTAATAGACTCTTATTATCTTTGCAGAACGGTTGATAAAATAAATAACATTATCTTTATAAAAATGTATCGTATGAAATGCTTATCCTTGACCATTTTGGTGTGGGGGCTTTTAGTTGCTAGTTTGGTAGCTCAAAACTCTACGAATTCTAGTGAAGCTTTGCTTAATCGAGTATCCCACAATACTTCGAATAATTCAATTGCAACCCGTCAATTGCTGTCAAATCCATCCTCTACCACGACGCTTCCAACAGGAACGACTGTTTTTAATACAGGAACACTTCCAGTAGTCAGTTTTACGACTACAAATGTAAGCTGTAATGCTGCTGCGGATGCTTGTGCAACGGCTGTTGTTACGGGCAGCACAGGAAGTTTAGGCTATTTGTGGTCAAATGGAGCAACAACGAGTAATATTTGTGGCTTAGGACCTGGTTTGTACACCGTTACAGTGACCGATACGATGCCAGCAGGACCGCCAAGTTTAGATACTGTGTATTTTGAGACGTTTGAAGCAACACACAACTGGAATTTAACGACTTCAACAGGGACGAATGGTACTACCCCAAATGTTTGGGCAGTGAATGATTCCGAAGGAGGAGTAGCACCAACAGGTTGTGGCGTTAGTAGTAATGGAGACAATACCTTGCACATTACTTGTAGCAACCTTTTTTGTGGTAGCTTTACTGGAGCAGTTTATAATGCGACGGAAGAGTCCAATACTAGAGCAGAATCTCCTGTATTTTCTACGGTAGGTTATAATAATATTACGTTTACCTTCGATTATATTGCGAATGGGGATGGCTTGAATGATAATGCTTCCTTGTTATATAATGATGGTAGTGGATGGCAAGTTTTGGACCCAAGTCTAAAAACGAACCTTTGTGTTTCTGGTCAAGGAGAGTGGGCGGCTTATTCCGTTACCCTTCCTGCTTCTTGTGATAATAATCCAAGCGTGCAAATTGCCTTTAATTGGACCAATAATGCAGATAACATAGGAACAGATCCTTCGATTGCTATTAATAATACCTTGTTGACGAGTACAGGAACAGGGAGTCCGTTTCAAATTTGTACGGTTATTAATGATACTACTATAATAGAACCTTTTACTTTGGCAGTAAGTGTCGATACAGTAGGGAATGTTGTTTGTGTTGGTAATAACAATGGATTTATCAATATCTCTGTTTCAGGTGGAACAGGACCATTAAGTTATAACTGGTCGAATGGAGATACTACGCAAGACATTTCAACTTTAGTAGATACTACTTATAGTGTGACTATAACAGATGCCAATGCTTGTACAACTGTTGGGGGCGCTGTTGTTAGCACCTTAGGATTTATAGAAGCCGTAGTGGATAGTGCGATAAATATTGTTGGTTGTAATGGAGATAGCACAGGGGCAATTTACCTGACCGCTACAGGAGATACTACCGTAACAGGATGCTCTTCTAGCGTGGTGGCTTTAAATGAAATTTTATATCGACCATTGCTTAGTAATGGTATAGATCCAAACACAGGAGAATACATTGAGTTAATTGGACCAGCTGGTGCAGATATCAGTTGTTATGTATTAACAGATGGAGATTGGACGATTACAATACCTCAAGGAACAACGATTCCAGCAGATGGATTTTTTACCATTGGAAATGATATCGTTTGGGGAGCAGGAACCTTTGATTTGGATGCAGAGAATTGCAATTGCTTTACAGAAGGAACCGGTGGTTCTGCATTAATGATATTGACCGATGGAGGAGAATATGTGGCTCTTTTTGATGGAGGTGGTACCTTTTTGGAAGGCGTAATTTATAGCTCTCCATCAGCAGGAAATACACCAAGTGGAAATATAGAAGTAACGGTAGGAACAGCAGGTTGTCCGACAACTGTAACCGTACCTAACCCTGCTGCATTTGAAACAGCACCAGGTGGATTTGCACAAGGAACATCAATCATTAGAAGCCCAGATGGTTCTGGAGCTTGGGTTCCACAAGTAGGAGGATCTTTGAATGCTTGTAACTCTTTTGGAACGGGCAGCACAGGAAATGGATCGGTTACTTATATTTGGAGCAATGGCGATACGACACAAGATCTCTCTAATTTACCAGCAGGAATGTATACCGTTACAGCAACCAATACTTATGGTTGTTCTGCAACTACAAGTTATACCGTTACAGAACCAGCAGTATTAGCTGTAACAACACTTGCTACTGATATTGCTTGTGCAGGCGCTTCTACAGGAGCGATTGATTTGACAGTAACGGGTGGAACAATGCCTTATACGTTCACTTGGTCGAATGGAGCAATTACGGAAGATCTAAATATGTTGCCAAGTGGCAATTATTGTGTAACCGTAACAGACAGTAGCGGTTGTATGGCAACGATTTGTGATACCATTGAAGCGCCAACGTTTTCCATTCCTGTAGATACGTTCTACCTCTGTTCTGGAGATTCCGTTCAAATTCTAGTAAATACAAATGCAAGTAACCTTATTTGGACTCCAGCAGGAACGTTGAGTAACGATACGATTAATAACCCATTTGCTAGCCCAACAAGCACAACAACTTATGTGGTTACCACAATAGGCACCGCTTGTACTTCAATGGATTCTATCACTGTAATTGTAGGTTCGGTAGCGGCAAGCTTAACGACAATTGATCCATTGTGTAATGGAGATACAACAGGAAGCATTACGACCACCACTACAGGAAGCAATTATAACTACTTATGGAGCACAGGAGATACAACGGCTAATTTAACAAATATTGGAGCCGGAACTTATGTACTAACCGTTTCATTGGGATCTTGTCAAGATACCTTATCTGCTGTATTAGCAGAGCCAACAGTTATTGGATTAAGTTTATCCAGTTCTACGAATCCTACCTGTAATGGTGATACAACGGGAATTATTACAATAGCAAATAGTGGAGGAACAACACCATACACCTATGTGTGGTCAAATGGAGCAACAACACAAGACTTAAATAATGTATCTGCTGGAACCTATAATGTAACACTAACAGATGACAATGGATGTACAGAATCTTTGTCGGTTGTCTTAACCGAACCTTCTGCGATTAGTGTCTCTTATAGCACGACAAATGTTAGTTGTGGTGGTTCTAATGATGGAACGGCAACGGCTACTCCTACAGGTGGCACACCTGGCTATACTTACTTTTGGGATGTGACGGCAAGTAACCAAACTACTGCGACGGCAACCAACTTAACGGCAAATACGTATTCGGTAACCGTGACCGATTTAGAAGGCTGTATGGCTGAAGCAAATGGTATTTTTGTGAATCCTGGTATTCCTGTTGATAGCACAGCAATTCCTTTAGTTGTGATAACAGGGATAGTAGATTGTGACTTAAATCCTGTTGGAGCTTTAGCAATTAATACCACTAATACTTATAATTACCTATGGAGTAATGGGGCTACGACTAGAAGCGTAAACGCTTTGCCTGCTGGAACCTACTCTGTAACCGTAAGCAATAGCTTAGGTTGTTCGCATGTACAAACGGCTACGATCAATAGTCCATTTATACCAACGATTAATCCATTTATTGTGAATGCAGGATTAACAACAACGACCGTTACTTCTGGGACACTTGTTAACATTAATGGTGGCAATGATCAATCCTTTTTAGGCGTAACTTATAATTGGACGGACCCAAGTACTGATGTAACTATTGGGACACCAACAGCACATGCAACAACTGCGATGGCTTCTATCACAGGTGCTTATGTTTTGACTTTAACGGCAACAGCAACTGATAGTACGGCTTGTCAAGATACAGGAAGTGTTGTACTGAATGTGGAATCTGTTTATTCAGGGATGCCCAATGCCTTTACACCCAATGATGATGGTATTAACGATTTATATCGTCCAGCAGGTCTAGGTGCAAGCGATGTCCTTACATTTAGAATATACAATCGTTGGGGACAAGAAGTTTACAATGGAGATGATTTGGAAAATATGGGCTGGGATGGTCGCTTTCAAGGCGTTGAACAACCTACAGAGGTTTATCTTTTTGTATTAGAATATAAATTAGGGGCTAATTCAGAAGCTCAAGCTCGAAAGGGAGTGTTCTCTTTAATACGATAGTTATTTGGGAATTAGAAAGCTACTTTTGAGGAGATCGGCATTGACATAGTTCAGTGCCGATCTTTTTTTATAAATTTTATTTATATTTTAAATATGTTTAATATACCTATTTATTAAAAACAGGTATAAATACGGATGTTTTTTATATGGTTATAATTTACCTTTGTTCTAGTTGGAAAATTACTTCAAACACAAATTAAAACAAACAAATTATGTCAGTACCACAATTAGGTCTTTACATGCCAGAAAACAAAGCATTCAAAATTCAGATAAAGCAAGCAAACCCATCGAATGGTGTTATTAATGCTGTTTATGAATCTGCTTTTAGCCCAGAAGGCTTGTTGACTAGCACTGGAGATATTGGGAGCTATGCTTGGGTGCATAGCGATAGCCACGGAACAAGTGGCTTTGCACCATTTTGCATTCAATTTAGAGGCTTTGTTCGCCCATCAGGACGAGCTTATTGTATTATGGATACTTGGAATGGAGCTTATTTAGAAAACAATACAATGCTTTTGACAGGAACACGTGCTTATGTTAATAGTGCTGGTGTGACCGAATCTATTTCTCTTGGAACACATGTCTTCTCACAAGCATAGAGTAATAGCTCTAAAACTCTCACCTGCTAGGTGAGAAGCATATTATCAAGTATAGGAACATGCAAAAAAAGGACGACCAAAATTTAATTTTGGTCGTCCTTCTACATTGTGGCTCGAAGAAAGAATTAAACGTTAAACCGCTTGTTCTTCGCTAACTCTCAATTGAAAACCATTTCCATGAATGTTAATGATTTCAATTTTATCATCTCTTTTTAGATATTTACGAAGCTTCGTAACAAATACATCCATACTACGAGCAGTAAAGTAGTTGTCTTCACCCCAAATTTCCTTCAAGGCAATACTTCTTGGCAAAATATCGTTCATATAAAGACAGAACATACGCAATAACTCAGATTCTTTTGGCGAAAGTTTGTCTTTGTTATCCTGACCATCAAAGGTAAGAATACGCAATGGATAATTGAAGTGATATTTACCAATGTTAAATTCTTTGGCTTCTTGTTTTTTACGTTCTGGTTTTTGACTTCTTTTTAGAATCGCTGTAATACGATATAGAAGCTCTTCAGGAGCAAATGGTTTTGGGATATAATCATCGGCACCAGCTTGGAACCCTTTAATAATATCATCCTTCATTGTCTTAGCAGTTAAGAAAATAATTGGAACTGCTTGATCGATTTCACGTACATCTTTGGCTAGAGTAATACCGTCTTTTTTAGGCATCATCACATCAAAAATACATAAATCAAAGGTGTCTTTTTGGAATCGCTCTAAACCTGCTTCTCCATCCATTTCCAGCATAACGTCGTAGTCATTCATTTCTAGATAAGAACGAAGGACATCTCCAAAATTCTTGTCATCTTCTACTAATAGAATTTTACCTTTTGTGTCCATAATATATTTATGTTTTTTATTTCGAGTAGTAATGTTTCTGTTAAAATTATAATATATGGGATTCTAAGTACTCTACAAAAAGAGTGCGAGTTCTGCATTTTGCCCTAAAAAAAAACGTTTCTTAGGATTTTGTTAAGAATATTTTGAAAAAAAAGGCGTTAAAACGCTCTGTTTTATGAAAATATTGTTTTCTGGAGTAGATTTTTTTTTTAAAAAAATCTAAAAAATCTTGTATACGTTACTTAAATTGTGATTCATGGTGCATTTAATTTCAATTCCACTAAAACAACTTTTCTCTAAATTTAAGGCTTCTTACTTTTTTAGGTTATTCTTATTGGTTCAATAACAAGTTTTGTGGTCATAAAAAAAAGAGGCACCTTTATCAGACGATACGAGTCGTAAGTTTTAAGTAGAAAGTCGTATGTTTTATTTTGATAATAAACGACTTACGACTTTCTACTTAAAACTTATATCCCAATTCATAGCCTTAAAAAGGATTCTAAATCTTAAACTCTCACAAAATTTCTAATTGAGCCTTATTATTAATGTCCTTGTTTAGTTGCGATGAAGCAGCAGTTGGCAAGGCGATTGTCACTAATTAGTATAGAATAGCAGCTTCCTTTTATCTAATGCTGTTAAGAAATAAATAGACACTCCAAATCAATTTAAATTCTTAAAATAATGTATTTTAGAGGCACTTAATAATTTTGTAAATAAGGCGTTCAAAAATGAGAATAAAACTAAAAGACTGCGACCAATATATTTTTACAACAAGTGTAAGCACTCGAATTACCGACTTAAATTATGGTGGGCATGTTGGCAATGAAATGATGTTGATTTTTGCCCAACAAGCAAGAGTGGATTTCTTAAATAGTTTAGGCTATGGAGAATTGACTTTAGCAGGCAAGGGAATTATTATGACAGATGCCGCAGTTGTGTACAAATCAGAGGCACATGCAGGAGATGAATTGACGATTGAAATGGCCATAGATGATTTGACAAGTATTGGATTTGATTTCCATTATAAAATAACCAACACGCAAACCAATCGAGAAGTAGCACGCGTAAAGACAGGCATTTTATGTTTTGATTATACCGAAAAGAAAATTGCTTCGATTCCACAAGAAGTGCTGGACAAAATTAAGGCATTATTAGTATGAGAAGAAGCTTAGAGCCGAATCAAAAGACCGTAGAACATCCCGAAATAGGCAGGGTTATTTTTAAGAAAAATCCTCGCTCCAAACGAATCACCTTAAAAGTGAAAACAGATGGCACGGTCATCGTGACCTTGCCCAAAAGGCTTGCTTATAAAACGGCAGAACCTATCCTAAATGAGAACCTTGCTTGGATAAAAAAGCAGTTGGAAAAAGCAAGAGCTAGTCAAGTAACAAAACTACTTTCTTACGAGAGTACCTTCCAAATTCGAAATAAAGTACTTTCCATTCTTCCACACAATCGAGAAGGCTTGATGCTGTCTAGCGATCAAGATAAAATCGAAATCCTAGTGCCCCAAACTTGGGATTTGTCAACAAAGGAGGTTCAAGAACAACTTCAATATGTTGTGACGGAAAGCTTGCGAGATGAAGCTAAAAATTATTTGCCCGAACGCACCCAAGTATTAGCAGATCAAAAAGGTATTTTAATCAATGCCATTCGAGTAAAAAAAGTCAAAACTAGATGGGGGAGTTGTTCCTCCAAAAGCAATATAAATTTGTCTTTGTATTTGATGCTATTGCCAGATGATTTGATTGATTATGTCATCTTGCACGAGTTGGCGCACATCAAACACCAGAATCACAGCGCTGCATTTTGGAATCACTTGGAAGACTTATTGCCAGGCTCCAAGCAATTGGATAAGGCTTTGAATGGCTATCGAATTCCATTTTTATAACTCAAGTTACGCAGGAATTTTTCAAGGATAACTTAAAGGCATACTTGTTTATTTCAGCTTCCCTTTAATGTTTAATTCTTAATGCTAAATTTTTAATGCCATACAATTGCGTTAGGAGCATTTAGCATTCAAAATTAAGCATTCATCATTCAAATAGATCTGTAAAGCCACCTTTTGATCTTGAGTCACTAAATTAATCCCTTGCGTAAATTAGTTTATAAGCCTAATAATGCTGCGCCTTCTTCGCCAATTAGCGAACCAATGGCAATGCCCATACCACCCATTCGAACGGCAATCGCAACATGGTCACTAAGCTTCTGCACCAAAGGTTTTTTAGCCGTACCAATCCCCATAATACCACTCCACCAATAATCAATTTCAACTTTTTGATGGGGTAAAATAGTCGTGTTTAGAAACTCGGTCAAGTAGTTTTGAATAGTAGTTGAAAAACCAAATTCATCGGTCGTTTCTCCTTCTAAATCCAAATGCCTCGCTCCACCTAATAAAATCCTGTTATCAATATTTCTAAAATAAACATAGCCTTTGTGATAATGGAAACAACCTTGAATGGGCAATCCAGCTATGGGTTTGGTAATTAAGACTTGATTGCGAGCAGGGCGAACTGCTAGTTCTGGAAATAGTTTATTGGCAAAACCATTTGTAGCAACCAATACTTTTTTGGCTTGTAAGGACCAGTCCTGGTTAGTGATCACTTCAACGGTAGCGCCATTTTCTTGAACGTCTTTGATCGCTAGCCCATTTAGTATTTTAATGTTTTGTTCTTGTGCTAATTTCAAGAGGCTCTGCATCATTTTTCCCGTATGAATTTGCCCTTCTGCCTTATTCCAAATGAGATGCTCTACACCACCAAAACCAAAGCGTTCCATCGCTGAATTGTTAATACTAAAGGTATCATTAATTCCAATAATAGGACGCAATTTTTGGTTGAGCTGTTCTATATTGGAACGACAGGTTTCAAAGAGTATTTGGTCAGATGCTTTGAATACTTCATAATTTCCATGTTGAAAATAATGCATATTTTGGCGCCCCACTCGTTCTTGTAAGCGTTGCAATCCCAACCAGCGTTTTTCTAAAATGCCGAGCACAAAATCTTCCGATTGTTCTTCCAAATCGTCTAATAATTCTGAGACAGAACCAAAGCAAGAGAAGCCTGCATTTTTGGTGCTTGCTCCAGAAGGAAAGGTGCCTCTTTCGGCAATGACGATGTTTAAGCTCGGTGATTTTTCTTTTAAATGCAAGGCAGCACTTAATCCTACAATTCCACTGCCAATAATAAGAACGTCAATATCTTTTAGAAAGGTTTCTCTTTCCCAGTAGCTTAGATTTTGCATGGTTTTGATTGATTTTTTATCGTGGAAATACGTCGAAGATCAGTTCTAGTCTATCAAATCTCTTTCGTCTAGCAGTGCCACAAAATTAAATAAAAAACTAGTACTGTCTTCTGAATGAAGGAGATTATCTGTCAAGTATTTTCCTTGAATTAAGATAAAAAAGGGCTCCTTTAGATTTTTTAGATGCAAATAGGCGTCATAATGGCTCTCAACATACTTTTTTAACTGCG
>CALDEP010000143.1 GCA_937942475.1 uncultured Aureispira sp. | reverse complement strand
CTCCTGCATAAACTTGTTCTGAATGTTGAATGCTTAATTTTTAATGTTGAATGCTTTATAATAGAATTAGCATTAAAAATTAAGCATTCAACATTAAAAATTAAAACAAAGGTTCAAGGAGTAAATTTCGGGTTCTTAATAAGAATAAAAAAATTCTGTGTAACATCAGTTAGTAATCTAGAGTTCTTTTGTTCATGCAAATTTTCTTTTCTCGCAAAACATTTTCATATAATATGCAGCATTTAAGTAAATTTCTTTTCTTTTTTTGCTTCACCATCTATTTAACCGCTTGTAACGTTCCCAGCATTGAAGAAACCAATCGCCCCAAAACGACCTTCTTTGATTTAAAAGGTTTCTTTGATGAAGAAGCTAACTATTTGAAAGAACAGGGAGTTAAAATTCAAAAAACCATACAGCACAACGAAACAAAGGAAACACAAACCGTTCTTCCTAAAGATTGGAAAAAAGAGTTGTTATTGTTTTCTGAAAGCGACATCAACAAACCATCTTGGAAAGATAAATACATCTTGGATTCAACAGACAGAGGCAATGGACTGACTTTGTTGCATTATAAAGCCATTGACGAAAAGTTAAGCGTACAGGTATTGGATGTAGAACTAAAAGGAACGGCAGTACATTCTGTTTTAATTGTAAAAAAAATATCCAATCAAGTTTACGAATCACAGCAACATTTAACCTACATCCCTCGTAAAAGTTATAGCATCAAGAAAAGTCAAGAGGTCACATCCTTTGACAAAGACGATTATACGATAGAAGCAAAATATATTTACTATGAATAAGTTAAGCAAAATTGTACACAAGATTTACAAGCTACCTACCTTTATGCAGAAGAAAGCCTTGTCTTATTCTATTGGTAATTTTGTTAAATTTGTAGGAACAGCAGGCATTCGATTTGAAAAAATGAGTGCCCATGAAGTGGTTTTATCTTTGGATAATAATAAAAAAGTTCAAAACCACATTGGACAAGTACATGCTGCTGCAACTGCCCTACTTGCAGAAACGGCAACAGGAATGGTTATTGGAATGAATCTGCCAGATGATAAAATTCCTTTGATGAAAAATATGTCCATCAGTTATACCAAACGTAGTCAAGGCGCACAAAAAGCCGTTGCGACCATCGCTCCAGAAATGATCGAACAATTTAAAACAGAAGACAAAGGAGATATTTTGATTCCTGTGACCATTACAGATTCTGTTGGCACAGAAGTGATTCAGGCGGAAATGCTTTGGGCTTGGATTCCTAAGAAGAAAAAATAAGTCTAGTAGTCCTATTCTTTAAATCACGCCATAAGATTCAATATTCGCCAAGTCCATGCTTTTATCCCAAATGCGTTGAGCAGCTTTTTTATTTTTAGCCAATCGGCTAATTCTTGCCTTTCTTCCATGTGCATAATAAGTACCTGTCACTGCTGCTACTTCTGGCGCTGTCGCCAAATAAACAGAGGTCTTAGCGCCCGTTTTGGGCTTGGGCAAAAAACGACCGCCCACTTGCACTAATTTAGCAAAAGCTTTGCTTCCAGAAGACCCAAAACCAGTGTAAATAGATCCAGGATGCAGACAGTTTACGGTAATTCCTGTCTTTTCATCCAGCATTTTTTGAGCTAGTATTTTTGTAAAATAAATGTTGTACAATTTGGACAAGGCATAGGCCTGAAATTGACGGTAGTTTATATTTCTTAATTGCAAATCGCCCCAAGGAATACTCGAAGTCATTTTATGTGCAATAGAAGCCACACTAACAATTCGTTTCTCCTTCCCTGCTTTCACCAAATCTAACATATAATGTGTGAACAAGAAGTAGCCCATGTGATTTAGACCAAAGGTCATTTCCAAATCATCCTCTGTCAATTGATGGCTTCCAAAAATGCTACCCGCATTATTAATCAAAATATCAATTGCCTTATATTTTTGATGCATCACAAGACTACAAGCTTTGATCGAAGCATGAGAAGCCAGATCACACAATTCTAAGAACACTTGTTGATTACCACTTTCTTTTATGACCTCCTGTTGTGCAGCAAGACCTCGTGCTTCACTACGACAAACTAACACAATTCTATTGCCTTTTTTTGCCAATGCCAAAGCCGTCGCTTTCCCTATTCCTGAATTCGCTCCTGTAATAACGATTAATGGTGTCCTCATATTGATTCTTTGTACTAATTTATCTTTTTGTTGTAAAGTTAAAACTTTTTTTGGCTTCGGCAATTCGAACTAAAAATTAGCTACTGCCCCTAAGTAAAACGCAATAAGTAAGGTAGTTTCAAGCATTTCAAAAAAAAATTATTTTTTATTTTTCCTATACTTTTGATTCTTAACAAGATAGAATTAAAGGGCTTAAAAAAAAGAAAAAAAATTTAGAAGGAACTTTTTTATTCCAAATGAAGTTCATACCTTTACAATGCTTTAGGAAAGATGGTGCCTATAGCTCAGTTGGTTAGAGTATCGGTTTGTGGTACCGAGGGTCGTGGGTTCGAACCCCACTAGGCACCCCACTATAGATAAGCATAGAAGCGTTCTCCTTTATTGGAGGACGCTTTTTCTATTTAGGAACTGCCTTATTGATACCTTTTCTTTCTTTTGGGTATTAACACAAAAAAAGCACATGAAAAAACGAACAAAAGGACTCCAATTCAACACCTACCTCCAAATTACTAGCCTCAGCCTCTTTTTAGCCTTCTTTTTAACGCTCTTAAGCTTTCATAGAATTCCTCCTCCAAACAATGCCTTTGATTACAAAAGCAGTTTTCCAACAATCATAGATACCTTAAATGTTCCTACTCTTTATAGAACAAGAAAATGGATTTCTGTAGCAGATTACGACATTTTGTATTTGGGCTATGAAAAAGATAGCATCTTTGTTCAACACAACGACTCAATCTATAAGAAGAATACGCGTTATTATGATGCTTATGATAAATACAAGGGATATCATGAGGCAAAAATTCAATTAGAAATTGATTTGTCACAAGAAATAAAAGAAGATACAGGAATGGAGTGGGATGAAATGTCCAATAATATATTCAATACCGATTCTGAATATTATAAGTCTTATCCTGTTATCATAAAAAATCATGGCAAAAAACCAATTATTATCGGGTATACAGGATATGGAGAGCAACTGCCATTGATACTAGAAGCTAAAGATCAGCATGGAGAATGGAAAGCTATTGAAGAGCAACCTACGTATATGTGTGGTGTTGGAATTGATCCAATTATTCTAAACCCACAAGAAATTATTATAACAGGCGTAAAAATTTACCAAGGAAGCTTTGAAACGGAATTGCGCCTCGGATTCAAATATGGTAATATTTATTCTAGAACATTTAAAGGCTCTATTCATCCAAATCAGTTTAAAAGCATCTTTCAAGATGGTGAATACAGCGAAGAATACCTTGAAGCAGAAAAATAAAGCTCAAAAAATCAGGTAAATTGAAGATTATTTAAAAAAAAACTAATAAAAAAACTAAAATAATTTGGTAGTTTAATTTTAGTTCGTATCTTCGCCTCGCTTTAGAAAAGATGGTGCCTATAGCTCAGTTGGTTAGAGTATCGGTTTGTGGTACCGAGGGTCGTGGGTTCGAACCCCACTAGGCACCCCACTATAAGTAAGCATAGAAGCGTTTTCCTTTATTGGAGAACGCTTTTTCTATTTATAATCCGTCTCTTACTTCTAACAAAAAAATCCTCTTCAAAAAATAAATTTTGAAGAGGATTTGCATTTTATATTAGATTTTATTTCGTAGCATTTAATCTCTTAAATCAATCTCTCTAACACCAGGATATTGACTTTTGTCAAATTTAAAACTACCACTAGTTTCTTTAACGTCTTTGATTCCTTTTACAATAAAAGTCATGCGACTTCCATCGTCAGAGAAAATTTTCACAGAACTAATTTCCGTTTGTGCTTTGTTCACACGAATACGAATTTTCATAATTTCAGAGTCACGATCCAAAGGTTTGAACTCAATTTTGTAGCCCTTGCTATCTTCTCCTGTGATCACATAAACAAATTCATTGTCGTTCTCATCTATGTTCAGAATTTTAGCTGGTGTAAATGGTTGTTCTTCGTCAATAACAATATCATTTACCTGAAGTTCATTTTGTTTCTTAATATACATCAAGACTTTTTCTCCATCATTAATAATAATATTTCCATTATTATCAATTCTATACTTATCGCCTTTTTGATAAATATTTCCCTTCTGAATTTCTTTATCATCTCCATATTCTAATTCTAATTCATAGTCGATGGATAAACCATCAAATTTACCATAAACCTTCTTTAAGTTTTTAAGAATTTTTGTCGCTTCTGGATCTGATTTTTCTTTATAAGTCTTCCCTTCCTGCCCATAAGTAGTCATAGCCATCAAAAGTAAGCCAGTAAGTAAGATGATATTTTTGAATAATTTCATAACGTGTATTTAGTATGCCCTCAAAGGGTTTAAAGTAGTATGTTTTATAATCTATAAACTCCTAAATCGACAAATTTATTGTCAAATAAAAAGTTAAAAAACCGATAGTTTGAAAAGGAATAATCTTGCTAATTCAAATGCAATGCCAAAACTCCCCTTAGCACTAAAATTAACCTTTCATAATCTCTTCTGTCCCATCTGAATGCTTTGCAAAACGCCCTAAACTTCTATCGTGTACTTGATCATACTTTGCCCAAGGCCAGCCTCCAAAACGAGTTTCCTGATAATCGGCAAATGCTTGTTGAATCTCTTGGCGGGTATTCATCACAAATGGTCCATGCTGTACAACAGGTTCCTTAATTGGCTTTCCTTGTAGTACTAATATTTTAACCTCTGAAGTACCTACTTTTAGTTGTAAATCTTGATCTGAATGCACCTCTATAGCATGATAAGGCGTGATAGCCGTCCCGTTCAATTCCAACTGATCTCCTTCATAAAAATATAAAGTACGATTAATCCCTTTAGATCCCTTGGGAATCGTCCAAGTCCCATTGGCTTCTATTCGAATGTTCCAAATAGCGACTTCATTTGCAGGATCAGCAGCCCAAGAATTTGGCGGAGGGGCAGCGGCTTTGTGTTCGCCCATAACTCCTGCCATTACTTCTACTTTTGTTAATTTCCCATTGCTATCTTTGTATTCATAATTAGGAATCGTATCTCCCCAAAGCATTTTATAATGTGCATCGACCATCTTGTTTTTCTTTGGCAAATTGAGCCAAATCTGAAACAACTCCATGTGATTTTCTTTCTCTTTGTGTATTAATGGAAACATTTCAGAATGCTGAATGCCTTTCCCCGCGGTCATCCATTGAATATCACCATCGCCATAACGTCCAGAACCACCCAAAGAATCGGCATGATCAACCATTCCTTTGCGCACGACTGTAATTGTTTCAAAACCTCGATGTGGATGCCCAGGAAAACCTGGAACGGTCTCTCCATGATACATTCTCCAGCCATCTTTAAGGATAAAATCTTGTCCAATTGCTCGTCCTTTTAACAAACTTGGATCAGGTCCCATTTGGTCGTTTCCTTTTGGAAATTTATCATCGTGATGCACACAAAAAAGAAATGGATCAGCCGTTTCCCATTGAAATCCTAAGGGTTTTATTTTGATAATTGGATCTTCATTCAGAGGTTCTTGATGCTTCATATTATTGTTATTCTTATTATTTATTGTATTTTTTTCTTCGTTCCCATCTGCTAGACCTTTATAAGCCAAACCAAATGTCGTTGCCAAACCAATACCTAATTTTCCTAGGAAATTTCTTCTTGATTTTTTCATAATTTTATTTTTAAATCCACTCTACTGATAATTAAGTGGTTCTGTGTTCGTTCGCAAATTTTCATTTAAACAATAGAAGTCCTCCGACAGTTCACTTTTGCTCAAAAAATGACCTAAGAAACATCCGTAAATTAAGAGCCTGTCTAAATTTTATTGAGTTTTAAAATCAATAGATTGAGCTTCTGGCGAAAAAATAATTGAGAAGTTTAGCGAGTCTTGGACTCCCAATTTACTTGGAGAGCTAAACGCCGAACGGCAAAGCCCTCACATCAGTAAATTAAGCTGAAGTCCGGTTCATAATGTCTTGTTTTCATCGAAAAGAAAATTTAGACACGCTCTAAGAAGTGGTAAGAAGTCCAGCAAAGAACAAGAAGAGGAATTGAAATTATTACTTGGTATTCATAAAGATTAGAATCTATTGGGGGTTTTTTGATTGACTTAAAATCCACAACCTGTTTTAACGAAAACCACGCTCGTTCTTTATATTTTCATAAGCCTCTCTTACTTTTAGAAACTTAGTTGTTGCTGCTTTTTTAACGCCTTCGCCTAGATGCTCCAATTTATCGGGATGGTATTTTTTGAGCATAAAGTGATAGGCATCTTTCACATCTTCATCTCTGGCAGAAGGTGAAATTTCTAAAATTTTATAATAAGAATCCATTGCTTCATAAAACATCGCTTTAATGGAATCAAACTCTGTCGCCTCTACTCCCAAATGAATGCTAATAACCTTAATTGCTGCTATTTCTTCTTCATCAATAGAATAATCTGCATTGGCAATTCCAAATAGGAAATGAATGAGCTGCAAACGAGTTTCATAACTGGTGGTGCGTCGAATTTGCTGCGTCGTCTTTTTTAGATCAAAATCATTGTTAATGGACTCCATTAAAATGTGCCAATAATCGTCCATTTGAAGTGTTCCAAATTGTTCTACCAAAAAAGAACGCACATAACTTAATTCCAAATCATCTACTTCCCCATCTGCCTTAACAATCGCTCCTGCCAACAGGATAGAACCTACAATAAAATCATTGGGGTCGGTATCCTCAACCCTAGAAGGGGCACTTTTGTTCAACCAAAGCTCTCCACCATCTTTATGTAATTTATCCAAAACTGCTCCTAACAAAAGACCAAGTATTCCACCCCAAAAACCGCCAATACTAGCGCCTACAATGGGACCAATTATTTTTCCCAGCCAAAATTTTAATTCCTTCATAAATGCTCTTGGAATGTTTATGTACTTATTTAGAAGTTGAAAATACTTTTTTTAATGCAAAGCACCTAAAAGTTCGCTTATATTCTAAACGACTATCTGTCAATTATAAAAACAATTAAGATAAAAAGTAGAAACAAATTATTTCAAAATAAGTCCATTCATCAAACATTTTTACTAAAAAACCGTATCTTAGAAACTTAAAATAAATGATTCTTTGACAACTCGTAGAATCAGCGAAGCTAAATCATGTGGGATTTTTAATTCTAGATAACTTCTAACATTGTTTTAGATCTTAGATTCTAGATTTCAGATCGTTTCACTCCTAGACTAAAAGTCTGTTTATCAGTTTTTTTAGTCTAAAATCTAAAAGTAAAACGATCTGATATCTAAAAATAGGACATTTAAGACTTGCTTTTATTATTATCACATGATCTGTCAAAGAACAAAATATACAAGACGCTCGTTCGTAAAAAAACAACTATGCCTGAATTCGTACACTTACACTCTCACACCCAATTTTCACTCTTAGATGGTGCCTCCAACATTGATGTTTTGATGGCAAAAGCTGCTGCTGATAATATGAAAGCCGTTGCCTTAACCGATCATGGAAACATGTTTGGTGCCTTCAAATTTGTGGCTGCTGCTGAAAAACAAGGTATCAAACCAATTGTAGGTTGTGAATTCTATTTAGTAGAAGATCGACACAAACAGTCTTTTGCCAAATCAAAAGGCGAGCGAGATAGACGATACCATCAATTGATGTTGGCAAAGAATCAAGTAGGCTACCAAAATCTGTGTAAGCTCTGTTCTTATGGTTTCATGGAAGGATTGTACAGTAAATTCCCTCGTATTGATAAGGAATTAATTGAAAAATACCATGAAGGTTTAATTGTTACCAGTTGTTGTGTTGGAGCTGAGATTCCTCAAGCAATTATAGAAGGGAACATAGAAAAAGCGGAAGAATTATTAAAGTGGTGGTTGAATATTTTTGGCGAAGATTATTACATTGAAATACAAAGACATCGTGGTTTAGATGATTTAGACATCTACAAAGATGGCAAACGAGTCTTGAGTGGTGTTAGTCAAGAAGACGTGAATCAAGTCTTGTTAGGGCTTGCAAAAAAATACAATGTCAAGGTTATTGCTACCAATGACGCTCATTATGTGGAGGAAGAAGATTGGGAAGCACATGATATGCTTTTGTGTATTAATACGGGTTCTTTGGTAGAAGATACCAAACGATTTAAGTTTTCTAGTTCTGACTTTTATTTCAAAACTCAGGAAGAAATGGCCTCTATTTTTACAGATGTTCCAGAGTCGATTGCCAACACGATAGAAGTCTACGACAAGGTAGAAAAATTGACCTTGGCACGAGATATTTTACTCCCTGCTTATCCTCTTCCACCAGAATACAAAACACAAGATGAATACCTCCGAGGCCTTACTTATATAGGCGCTAAGAGTAGATACGGCATGATTACCGCTGACATTTCGGAGCGATTGGATTTTGAATTGAGCGTTATTAAAGCTTCTGGTTATCCTGGTTATTTCTTGATTGTTCAAGATTTCACCACAGAAGCTCGAAGAATAGGTGTTTCTGTAGGACCTGGGCGGGGTTCGGCTGCTGGATCTGCGGTGGCTTATTGTTTAGGAATTACCAATGTTGACCCGATTAAATACGATTTACTTTTTGAGCGTTTTTTGAATCCAGAACGGGTGTCCATGCCCGATATTGATATTGATTTTGATGATATTGGACGTTCCAAAGTAATGGATTATGTGATTGAAAAGTATGGTCGTAATCAGGTGGCACAGATTATTACTTATGGTTCTATGGCGGCTCGTTCTTCCCTTCAAGATGTTGGTCGAGTAATGAACATTCCATTATCGGAAGTTATTGCTGTAAAAAAAGTACTTCCTGATAACTTATCGGTTAGCTTGAAGAAAATTTTAGCAGATGGTGATATTGATCCAAAACTAAAAGGAAAATTAAATTCAGAAGAAGTAGAACTGGCTTATCAATTTAGAAAACTAGCAGAAGCTCCTGGTCATATTGGAACCATGATTCAGAATGCGAAAAAACTAGAAGGCTCTATTCGTAATACAGGAATTCATGCTTGTGGGGTCGTTATTACGCCAGATGATATTACTAATTTTGTGCCTGTTACGGTTGCCAAAGATTCCGATTTATTGGTTTCTCAATTTGACAACTCTGTAGCAGAAGACGCAGGCTTACTAAAGATGGATTTCTTGGGTCTAAAGACCTTAACGATTATCAAAGATGCTTGTAAAATTATCAAAGCAAAACATGGCGTTGAAATCATACCAGATGAAATTCCATTAGATGATAAAAAGACCTACGAATTATTCCAACGTGGTGAAACAATTGGCGTGTTCCAGTATGAGAGTCCTGGTATGCAAAAATACATGAGAGAATTGGTTCCTTCTGAATTCTCCGATTTGATTGCCATGAATGCCTTGTACCGCCCTGGTCCAATTGCTTATATTCCACTATTTATTGATCGGAAACATGGTCGAGAACCCATTCAATTTGATATTGAAGAAATGAGAGAATACCTAGACGAAACCTATGGTATTACGGTCTATCAAGAGCAAGTAATGCTTCTGTCTCAGAAGCTAGCTGGGTTCACCAAGGGAGAAGCGGATATGTTGCGTAAGGCAATGGGAAAGAAGAAGAAAAAATTAATTGATCAAATGTTTCCCAAGTTTGAGGAAGGCTGTGCAAAGAACGGTCACGAAGGAGAGGTGGTCAAAAAAATATGGAAAGATTGGGAAGCCTTTGCTTCTTATGCCTTTAATAAATCGCATTCCACTTGTTATGCTTTTGTTGCCTTTCAAACGGCTTACTTAAAAGCCCACTACCCTGCCGAGTTTATGGCTTCGGTATTGACGCATAATAAAAGTGATATTTCGAAGGTCAATTTCTTTTTGCAAGAATGTAAAAATCAAGGGGTAGAAGTATTGGGTCCCGATATTAACGAAAGTTACATGAATTTCTCTGTGAACCAAGAGGGAAAAGTCCGTTTTGGTCTTTCTGCCTTAAAAGGTGTTGGAGAAGGTCCTGTTGGTGAAATTATAAGAACCAAAAAAGAATCTGGGGAGCCCTACAAAGATGTTTTTGATATTGTGCGTCGAATTAACTTGAAAGTTGCCAACAAAAAATGTTTTGAGAGTTTGGCTTATGGAGGTGCTTTTGATGCCTTTGGCTTGGATCGAGAAGTTTATTTTACAAAAATAGATGGCAAACTTACCTTCTTAGAATTGATCTTGCGTTATGGAAATGCTTATCAAAAACAAAAATCTGAATTAGCCTTTTCGCTTTTTGGTGCCGATTCGGTCGATCAAACCATGCCGCAACCCAAACTTCCTGAAGAAGTCAGGGAATGGAATTTGATGGAAAAGTTGAAGAAGGAAAAAGAAGTTACTGGAATTTATTTGAGTGGGCATCCTTTGGATGATTATCGCTTGGAAATTTCCAAATTCACAAAAACCATCAATCGCTTAGATGAATTTAAAGATCAAGAAGTAGCGATTGCAGGAATTGTCACTTCTATCAACCATCGAGTGAGTCAAAAAGGAAGTTTGTTTGGCTTTGTTGGAATTGAAGATTATGAAGGAAGTGTTTTTGAGTTTGGTTTGTTTGGTGATTCTTACCTAAAACATCGTCATTTGTTAGAGGTTGATACGGTTATTTACATCAAAGGAAAATATCAAAAAAGTTGGCGTGATCCAAATCAATATGAATTGCGTATCAATGACGTTCAGTTGTTGGATGAAGTAGGAAGTGCTAAAATTATAGGCATTGCTATTAACTTGCCTATCCAACAGCTAACTCCACAATTGATTGACCAACTGGATCGAATTTGTGACAAATACAAAGGGGAACAACAGTTTTCGGTTAATTTATTGGATGGTACTAATAAAATTATGCTGCAATTAAACTCTGCTAATCGACGCATTAATGCCGATAGTTTGTTTACCAATGAATTGGATAGCTTGGGGCTGAAGCATAAAACTATTGTTTAAAATAATAATCCCATTTCATGTTTCAATACATTGAAAAAGCTTTAGCAAAAAATACCCTGCAATTTCAAATTAAGCAAGACGAGCTTTTACTTAATTTTGAGCAGGTAATCCATCTTTGGAAAACGTCTAAAGATTTTCGATTATTTTATACGCAGATTTTGAAGGCAGTTCCATTTACTGCTTTCTTTTGGGAACACAAATCTGTAACAAAGCACACCTTAGCACAAGGCTATGAATTTGTACTAGTTGGTACAAATTCTTTTGATGACAAAAGACCAAATCCAAAGCCCTTTCAGGCTTATTTTTTAACTGACAAACAGGTGGTTTCTTTTGCTAATTTAGGTAAAAATGCACAGTTAGTTGTTCCATGTCCTAAGGGTTCAAACGAAAAATATACTCATTTAGGATGTTTTATTAGAAATGCTCCTGAGGCTCAGGTTGATCTTTTTTGGCAGCAAATTGGGCTAGAAATGGAACAAAGTATTCATGAAAAACCAATTTGGTTAAGCACTTCTGGACTAGGGGTCTATTGGCTGCACGCTCGACTAGATCTACGCCCCAAGTATTATACTTATAGACCTTATAAAAGTTTGTAGTCACCTAGTTTTTGGTCACTTCCTTAAATAAAAATCATCTGGAAACAAGTCCAGATGATGCTATAAAATTGCTGTATTTTATTCTTAGAATTTCAACCCTCTCAATTCTTCGTCCCATTTCGTCGTTGCCAAAAAGGAGAAGAAAGCCAACGCTTTTCTTTTTGATAAAATTGCTGTCGAATACTTAAATAATTCTCAAAATTCTTAAAAAGACTCTTTTGATAAACAAGGCTTTCAGTCCTTGCTTCTGTAGACAATTCCTCTTGAATAAACTTAGCGGCATGACAAGCAGAAGTCATCGCAAAACCAATTCCCATTGAAGAAATAGGATCAAAAGCAGCAGCAGCATCGCCTATTGCTATAAAATTATCAATAGTAGAAGAGTCCGAAATTTGTGTGGCTGCATTTCGAACCCAAGGTTTACTGGATAATGAAGTAGCGCCTTTCAATTTATGCTTTACCTGTTTGGTTTGTTGCAACAAGGTATTCCAATTCTCCTGTTGATTAAGTTGTTGCTCGGATACAATATCTGC
>CALDEP010000142.1 GCA_937942475.1 uncultured Aureispira sp. | reverse complement strand
TCTAAATTCGAATTTCGTTAGTATTTTGTTACCTTCCATGAAGCTTTAATTAAAACTCACATTTTAAATAAAAATTATTATACTATTGTCGTATAATAGTTGGATTTACAAACATATACTACTAATGTCTAACAACACCTTTAGTGAGGCTTCTCAAAAAACACTCTTTGGGCACCCTATAGGATTATTTATTTTGTTCTTTACTGAAATGTGGGAACGTTTTTCTTACTATGGAATGAGAGCGCTACTCGTTCTCTATATTTGTTCAACAGAAAACAGCGGGCTAGGTTGGTCAAAAGTTGAGGCTTTAGAACTTTATGGTTGGTATACCATGCTTGTTTATGTTATGTCTATTCCTGGAGGAATCATAGCAGATAAATACCTTGGACAAAAAAAATCAGTCATGTATGGCGCAATCATCTTGTGTCTAGGTCATGGTGTTCTAGCAATTGAAGCACTTTGGGCTTTTTATAGTGGTCTTGGATTAATCATCTTAGGTGTTGGAATGCTCAAACCCAATATATCTACCATGGTTGGTGGGCTATACAAACAAGGTGATTTAAGAAGAGATAAAGGATTTACTATTTTTTATATTGGTATTAACATAGGCGCCTTTTTATCCTCTATTATCGTTGGTTATGTTGGTCAAACCTATGGTTGGCATTATGGCTTCGGCTTAGCAGGTATTGGTATGTTACTCGGTTTGGCGGTATACGCTTGGGGGCAACCATATTTAGCTCATGTAGGGAATTTCCTTGGTCAATCTACTAACGAAACAGAAAAAGCACTTTTAGACAAACCATTAACAAAGGTTGAGAAAGATAGAATGATTGTATTGCTCATTTCTTTCTTAATTATCATTGTCTTTTGGGGAGCATTTGAGCAAGCAGGAGGTTTATTAAACATCTATGCTAATGAAAAAATTGATAAACATATCTTTGGATGGGAAATGCCTGTAACATGGTTCCAATCTTTTAATGCCATGTTTATTATAATTTTTGGAACTACAGTTGCTGCCTTTTGGGCAAACCGAAAAGTAAAAGGTAAAGAAACCTCAACTCTTTTGAAAATGGGTATTGGTACCATTATAATGGGTGTTGGTTTCTTACTTATGGCTGCGGCTTCAAAAGAAGCTAGTGCAACTGTCTTTGGTACAGCAAGTTTCTGGTGGTTAACATTTGCTTATTTGCTGCATACCATTGGAGAATTATGTGTTTCTCCTACTGCCTTATCTTTTATTACAAAACTCGCTCCTGTAAAATACGCTTCAATTATGATGGGCGTTTATTTTGCAGCAACAGGCTTTGGTAACAAATTGGCAGGAACAATTGGTGAAGCTTCTCAGTCTGACCCAATAAAAATTGAACTAATTGCATCCATAGATCAATTAGCTTCATTTCCTACTCTTCAAGAAAAAATAAAAGAAGACGAGTCCATTGCTATTAAATCGAATATTTATTTGGAAAATGGTGAACTAAAAGCAACTAGCTACGAAGACAATACGGTTGATGTACGTTCTGTATTCAAATATTCAGACGCTAAACAAAAAGCAGAAGTAGTAACTATTTTAAGTGAGAATAATGCGACTAAAGAAGCTCCTTTTCATGCCAGCTTCAAATTTACAAAAGATGGAGAAGCAAAGAAAATTACAGAAAATAAAGGTGATGGTGGAAATTATGAAGGCACCTTTATCATAGAAGAAATCCAAAGTGAGCGTGAATATCAAACATTCCTGTTCATCTTTATACTCACAGCTGTATTTGGAGTACTAATTATTCTATTACTTAAGCCACTAAAAAGACTTACACACGGTGCTGAAGAGGTTGAAACGTTACAAGCTTAATCGTTCTTCCTTTTTTGCCAAAGAATGAAAAATAAATAGAATGACATCCTTGTCTTGTTTATTTTTCATTCCTAATCTATTAAAATATAAAAAATTTAAAAAATGGATACAGATATTGATAAGTTATTCAAGGACAAAGTACTAGGTCACCCAGCGGGACTCTTTGTTTTGTTTTTCACTGAAATGTGGGAAAGATTCTCATTCTATGGGATGAGAGCCTTGCTTGTTTTATTCCTTACAACCGCAATGACTGGTGACAATCCAGGATGGGCTTGGTCAAAAGAACAAGCGCTTTCTTTATTAGGAACCTACGCCTTAATGGTTTATTTAACTCCAATTGTTGGAGGGTATTTAGCCGATAAACACCTGGGGTACAGGAAAGCCGTCGTCATTGGGGCGCTGCTCATGACGCTCGGTCATGCCTCCATGGCATTTGAAACGCCCATGTTTCTGTACATAGGTATCGCCTTTCTGATTGTCGGAAATGGTTTTTTCAAACCCAATATGACCTCCATCATTTCAAAAATGTATGAAGGCAAAGAAGACAAAAAAGATGGTGCCTATACTATATTCTATATGGGTGTGAATGCAGGAGCCTTTTTGGGAATCTTGCTTTGTGGCTATATTGGAGAAAAAGTTGGCTGGAGCTGGGGCTTTGGTTTAGCGGGTATCTTTATGTTTTTGGGTATGTTGCAGTTTCATTATGCACAGCCTTTATTTGGACAGATTGGTGTTGAACCAGAAGGAGTCGATGACAAAAAATCATCAGAAAGTACGTCTGAGACAGCTCCTCAACAAGATTTAGACAAACGCAACCCTTTTACAACGGTAGATAAGTCGCTTATTGGTTTGTTTATTCTTTCTGCTTTGATCTACATTATTAATAGTCCATTATCTACTATTGGTAATATCCAAACCTTTAATTTTGAAATTGCAGGATTAGGTGATTCTTACTTTTTTGCTATTCTAGCAGCAATTGCCTTTGCGGTTCTATTGATTATTCGTATTCCAAGATACTCTCCTATTGTTCGTGATAGAATGATTGCCGTTGTTATTTTCTCAACATTGACGGTATTTTTCTGGGCAGCATTTGAGCAAGCAGCAGGTACCTTACCAATCTATACGCGTGACTTTACACAAAGAACGTTGACTGGTTCTGGTGCTACTATGTTCAAAATAGTAGATTTATTAGTCACTGTTGTGCCTTTAGTAATTATCACTTATGTATTATTTGCACTGTTTAGAAAGACGTTTAATCGTATTTCATTATCAAATATTATCTTAGGGTCAAGTTTTGTTATTATCTGGGCTATTGTTATTTACAAGGTTAGTACAGAAATGCAAGCAACCGAAACAGAAGTTCCTGTCACTTGGTTTGCTATTTTGAATTCTTTATTCATCATTGGTTTTGCTCCAATTTTCTCAAAATTATGGGAAAGTAAATACAATCCACCTGCTGCGATTAAATATGCCATGGGTATGATCTTGTTAGGTCTAGGATTTGCATTTTTAGCGGTTGGAGCTAGTGGAATTGCACCTGGTGCAACATCTGCTCAGTTAAGTATGTTTTGGCTGATTGCAGCTTATTTATTCCATACTTTAGGGGAGTTGTGTCTTTCTCCATTGGGTCTATCTTACCTTAGTAAGTTGGTACCTGCGAGAATGATTGCCTTTATGTTTGGAGTTTATTACTTGGCGATTGCAATCGGAAACAAAATTGCACATACTTTTGGTGGTAAGATTGATGCTATTGCTGAAGTACATGGAATTAGTACCTTCTTTTGGATTCTTACACTTATTCCAATCGGACTAGGAATTTTAGCGGCATTACTACATCCTTTGCTTAAGAAATTAATGCATGGAGTAAAATAATTCGATTCCATATAAAGCGGCTCTATTCGAGACCGCTTGACACCAATAAAAAAGTAGCTGATAGATTTTCTATCAGCTACTTTTTTTTGTTGTTATCATAATCATTACTCCGTTTAAAACCCGAAGGCTCAGCGTAGCTAATCAACGGAGTATTAATAATAACAACCTTATATAAACACTCTTTGTTCTAAACAAAATTAGCGCGAATCTTCTCTGCTAATGTAATAAATTCAGCTTGTTCCATCGACTGTCGTTTATTAAAATCAATAAACTGAATATTCAACAAAGGAACCAAATGAATGTGTGCATGTGGCACTTCTAGCCCTAAAACCGTCTGTCCAATACGTTCACAATGAATTGTTTTTTCTATCGCTGCTGCAACTCGTTTAGAAAAAAGGTGCAAGCCTAAAAACAAAGATTCTTCTAAGTCAAAGATATAATCGACTTCTTTTTTAGGAATCACTAAAGTATGCCCTTTAACAACAGGTGCTATATCCAAAAAAGCTAAAAAATGTTCGTCTTCTGCAATTTTATGGCAAGGAATTTCCCCATTCACGATACGAGTAAAGATGGTTGGCATAACAAATTCTTTTTAAGATTTAATAAGAATTAACAGCAAATAAACTAAAGGTTTTAAAGGTTAATTGCAATGTCTAAAATTTCAAATTCCATGACACCTCTAGGTGTGTGTACTTCGGCAATATCTCCTACGACTTTCCCCAACAAACCTTTTCCAATTGGTGAATCAACAGAGATTTTCCCCTCCCGTAAATTTGCTTCCGACTGAGATACTAGCGTATATTCAACTGTTTTTTTAGTTTTAACTTGCTTGATTTTGACCGTACTTAGAATAACAACAGAAGAAGCATCCAAATCCTCTTGCTTAATCACTCTTGCTGTAGACAAAATCTTTTCCATTTGAGAGATTTTTAGTTCCAACAAGCCTTGTGCTTCTTTTGCAGCATCATACTCGGCATTCTCTGACAAATCGCCTTTTTCACGTGCCTCACCAATCGCCTTAGCAGCAGATTGACGACCTTCTCCTTTTAATGCTTCTAATTCTGCTCTGAACTTATCAAACCCCTCTTGGGTCATATATGAATATTTAGACATAATAATTTCTTTTTTTGTAATAATAATTACTCTACAAATCTACGCTATAGAATGGCTATTGATTCGTGCTTATTATCGTAGCCTATAGCTAAAAAAACTTCTATTTTTTGATTTGAGATATTGAGTTGGATCAACTCAAATACGGTCTTGTGTATTACTAATTCTATAAAATTAATAAAAGAACGTTCCTCCCAAATTTTGAGAAGAACGTTCTTTATTCCGTATACATGCAAATATAAAAAATTATTAAGATAAATGCCAGTTATTGACAGGATAATTTACTATAAACGCTGTGCATCAAAGGCTCGGTTAATCACAAAGCTCTTTAGAACTTTGGTTCCGACACCTTCCACTTGAATGTGAATTAGATAAACACCAGCAGCAACGGGAACATTCGCATAGTTTTTTACATCCCAATCTACCGAAGTGGTAACTTGTGCATCAGCATTAGCCCCTTCATTTCCTTGCCCTATTCTTGCAATTCCATTTTTTGCTGGACTATTGTATGCTTGTGCTACTTTGTACTCTTTTACAAAACGTCCATCCAAGGAATAAATTCGGATATTACATTTGGCTGGAATGTTCGTAATTTTGATCACATTATCAATCTCTAGCACTTCATAATCAGAATAAGCATAATATGGATTAGGAACGACTCGCATTAAATCCAAAGCAGAAACCGCTGCTTCTTGCGATTCTTTTGTTGGTGCAAATTTATCCAAAGAAAATTCATACAATGGATAGCCCAAGTTTTGGTTGGTTCCCTCCTCTATTTCAAAAGGTCGATCCACTCTTAATTTAATCCTTGCTTTTGTTGGTGGCACCTCACCATAGGTTCCTGTCATTGTAGTAGGAACAGCCATTGAAGCCCAAGTAACCACCATGTTTTTATAGATATAAATATCTTTCGTCAAAAGGCTATTATTACTTACTTTATCAAATTCAGCCAACACACTTTTACAAGAATCATAAGCATGATCGGTTACATAAATAATATGTTGCCCACCTTGTACATTTTGCAAGAGTTGCACCTTTTCATCTGTTGAAAAAGGTCCTGAAACACCCGTATTTGTTGGGTTAAAAATCATGTCATCTCCTGTACTACTTCCAGGACTTAGATTTTCCGCCAAGACACTTCCATTGTACAAAGAGTTTTCTCCAAAGAATATATTCAACCGTTCCCCTGTTTCTACATTATAAGCATAACCAGGAAACCAAGACATTCCAACAGAACTATTATCAATCGACATATCTTTATTCCTTGAAGGATAAACAGGATGTGTTGGTCTAAAAATAGAAGCAATACTCCCCTTCCACTCCATTTGAGCACGTCTTGAAGGTATTTTCCAATTTGGGCTCACGCTTCCTAAAAACGAATTTCCATAATAAAAACTAGCGGTCTCCACTACAATACAACGGCTCCACTCCGATCTATCTGGCGACATAACAATGTTAACATTATTCAAATTCGACAACAAAGTATCTCGTACTTTATCAGGCGTTATCGGTCTGCCAGGCAAGGTATCGTTTCTGTATTTTGCACCATCAGAGGCAATGTTTCCTAGTGACAAATAAGGTCCGTCAAAATCTCTTTGTGCATCACACAACATAAATGGATACCAGCCACCTTCTGATTCTGCGTATAATTGTTCTGGATCAAATTTTTGATCCGACTCATTACCTCCTGTTTTCAGCATGTTAAAGATGCCTGTTCCATCTTTCACGCCATCGTACCATTCTCCATAAGTATTATCTTCATAATCAATCCTAGATCCCACAAAACCTACAGCTCCATTATGGCTTGGTTTGTCTTTTTGTTCTATTTGAATAGAAATCCCTAAATCTGGAATGTATTGCTCATAAGCCCAATCCATCGTTTGATAAGACGACCAAATAATACTAGGATCATTCGCATCCGATAAGACCCAATAAATGGAATCTGCCAAAGCGTTTACGGTTGCTGGTTGTGGAATATAAGCACCTACACCAGCATCATACAACCAATTATAAGCTTCATCACAAACGTGTACTTGGAAAGTTCCAGCTGGCACACGCAAAGGATCAACGACTTTTATATTGAGGGGTCCATTTCCACCTTTGTAGGTGATTGTTTCTACATGATTACCCGCCAAAATAGTTGCTTCAACTTCTTCAATATTCTCAATATCTAAAAACGATGCTCCTCCTGCACCTTGCCCATCCAATCGGGTGATTTCAGGCTGATTTCCATACTCCGATTGCAATTCAATACCAGAGTATTCAGGCGCATTCATTCTTGGAATTCCAGTATAAATTCTAAAATTACGACGACCTTGCAAATAGGGTTGATCTTGTCCTTTTTCTGTCCTAACATCGTATGGTTCATATTCGTTGTGTCCATAAGCGACCACACAGAAATAATACTGCTTGTGATTGATTAAGTCTTTTTGACCAGGAGCAAATTGATCTTCTAGTATTCTAAAGGTGTGCTTTAAGCCTTTGTTTTCTCCTTCTACTTTAATAACAGGCGTTAACAAGTCAATTTGAGCAGCATCGTTTTTAAATTCTTCCCAATTGGCAATCGTAGTAATATCATCTTCAACATCACATTGAAAGATCAAACTTGCTTTGTTTTCATCGTCCAATTCTGTCACAGAAACATTCGGTCCTGAAACTTGATAAATTTTATAGCCTTGAAAACGATAGCTAGTATCTAATGGCGCATGTTGAGCAAGAATCGATGGTGACTCAATATAATCAAAAGGACTTCCTCCATTATAACTCAAATTCAAAACCAACTCTTGATCCATCTCAATGACATCCATATTAGGCGCATCTGGACCACTGGTGATTTTAAAACAATCATCAAATAGCGTTTGTGCCAATTTATCCGCAGAAACTAAAGAAGTCAAGGAAGCACAACCATTATAAGGCACCTCTGGCACCCAAACTACGCCTGAAATCATTTCATTCGTCGCTCCTGGCAATAAGACAAAAGGTCCCGAAGTATGTAAAAATCGCTGATCTAAACCCGATAAACCTTCTTTACACATTGACCAAGCTTCTGGACTGCTATCATCTGGAAAAGCAGGAAATACATACCTTGTTGCCACTGCATTAGCATCTGTATCATAACCATCTCCACCTTCTGTCACAGGAGTTCCATCCAACCAAAAGCCTGACATCAAACGATAATGTTGGATCGCTGTTTGTGGATCGCCCATTGGTCCAGTTCCTCGTCTGTAATATTGAAAACTTGACAAACCAATTTCGTTCCCTGCGGTATCTAAAGGACCTTTAAAATAATCCACTGCCAAGGCAGGTACTTGAGCACCATAACCTGCTGTTCCTGCTGTACCACAAGGATTATCATCTACAGCATCCGAATTGTAAACATAACCCATTCCTGTAGCGGTATCACAACCAATATAATCATCCTCCGAACAACCCAAATCAGGATCTGTCCACAGAGAAAAATAAGTATTTTCTAATCTTAATGCATTTCTATTTAATAATTTATAACGGTAAAAGGTCATATTATTAACCGCATCCGTTGTGCTATATCCAAATGCCAAAGCCTGAATTTCCATGTTCATTGGATTGCCACCAGTTTGACTGTGCAAATTTCCATTATCATTATAAACCCACCAAGTCATTTGATCGGCATAAACTGGCGCATTATAATCTGTTCTATCACAACCTGATACTTCGACAACAGGATGATCTCCATCCCAAGGGTCATAACGTCCATCACCATTTACATCTATAAAAGGCGCTAAATCTTGATTATATCCACGAATATCAAAACCATGAATCGCCAAAAAATGACTATTCCCTTTCGCTGGCCACCCCAACAAACCTTGAGAAGGTGTATTGTCTACTCCTGGAGATAGTGGGTCTAGAAAATCTGCTCTAAGAGCATCAATATCTTGCCCATAAACGGTAAAATGTTGATCCCAATTCGCACACTCCGTCTTATTAATATCTCCTGTAAAACTGTCCAAAGGACCAGGCCAATAATCATTTCCTTGGTCTCTAAACGTTTGAGCGGCTAAGATTAAGTTGCCTCCTTGATCGTAGGCTCCTACCCAAATTCCGCCCGCAAACAAAGAGGAAATTTCTGGCTCTCCTGAAGCAGGGTCAACATTTGGGACAATGTATCTAGCTTGTTGTCCATCCCACCACATATCCCCTCCTGCACGCAAACGTGCCCGAACGTTGTTGATGTTTAAATCTGTTTCTGCTCTAGATTCGGTACAGTCTCCACGAAATCCAGTATTTTTAGGAGTAGTAGAAGAGTTTCCCTGATCTCCTCCTATATAATTACGTGCTTTTCCTTCTGTTGATAAAGTCAAAAAATAGACCATGAGAAGGCTTATAAAAGATAGTTTATTCATAGTAATAATTTTGATTGAGATGTTAGATATAGACATAGGTTTGCCCTTCCCCAGAAAATTTCTTTTTTTCGGAGGGCTCAATTTTTTTATAATTGTAACCTAAGTGCTAGTAGAGTATAAGGATAATGACTTGAGGAGCGACCTAATTAAAAACCGTCATTACCACACAAAAGAAGAAATACGCCCATTTGATTCCTTTGCATAATATAAATATCGTTGATCTTCTATAGAAAGTAAATAACAGATTTCAACATTACTCAATAAAAATAAAAACAGAAACAAAACAAAAACAGTACTTACAGTTCTTTTTTCCCAACAAAAAATAGGTTTAAATAAATGTTAAAAACATTAAACATTAACATTCAAATGAAAACTAAGAAATCAAGGTATTCATAACCAAGGCTTTAATGTTTATGAATTTTTTTATTAAAACCCGATATTGCCAGAAAAATAATTGGGGTGCAAGCAAGTCAAATAGTATAAGATTGACGACAGCTAAGTATAAAATATCTAACAGGAACCCATTGCTGTTACAATTGAGTAAGCCTGCTTCGTAACATCTGTTAATAACATCAAAAAAATGCCCTCAGCTAAAAAAGCGAAGGGCATTCCATAATTTGTTATTTTCTAAATAAGCTAGAGTCTCTGTGAATCCAAAGCTCGGTTAATAATAAAACTTTTTAGAACCTTAGAGCCTACGCCCTCTACATTTATATGAATTAGATAAACGCCTCCCGCAACAGGAACATTGGCATAATTCTTCAAATCCCATTCAAGTGACGTGGTAATTTGATTTTCAATACTAGGGTTTCCATATTGCCCCAAACGAGCTTTCCCATTTCGAACAACATCTCCATAGACCTGACCAACCTTGTAATCTCTAACCAATCGTCCATCTATGGAATAAATACGAACGGCACATTTTGCTGGTATGTTGATGATTTTCACCACATTATCAGATTCCGTTACTTCATAATCAGAATAAGCATAATATGGATTCGGTACAACTCTCAGCAAATCTAAAGCACTTACTGCTTGAT
>CALDEP010000141.1 GCA_937942475.1 uncultured Aureispira sp. | reverse complement strand
ATGACCCAAAAAGCCACTAAAGACCAATTGCCTAGAACCTTCTATCGTAGCAATCAAATCGTCTAACAATTCAAAATTATCGCCTTCAATTCCCGTGCGTTTAGTCCCTAAATCTATTTTAATAAAACCACAAATAGGAGCAGATAAATGCGCTTCCAAAAAAAGCAAGGTTTCCTTAGATTGTATTAATAAATTCAGTTTAATTTTAGAAGCCAAGCTATTAATCAAATCAATTTCCAAGATATTGGTAGGAAAGGCAACCGTAATATCTTCCCATCCATCTGCTGCAAAATAAGCCGCCATTCTTAGAGAAGAAACCGCAATTTTTGTAACCCCCAAAGCTCGAAACCATCGCCCAACCTCATGCGACTGATGTGTTTTGAAGTGTGGACGCAATTCAATTTGATTTTGCGCTGCTTTATCGAGCATCAACTGAATATTTTTGAGACAACGCTCTTTATCTAATAGAAGGGTCGGTACTTGAATTTGCATAAGTAAGGGGATTGAAGTGGTTTAATTTTTCAGGACATTAAGGACTCTACTTTTAACTTATAAGATCAACTGATCGCTGTCTAATAATACAACTCCAGCTTCTTGCAGCTTCAAAATAGCTGCCTGCCCATCTTCCTCTGTATCTAAATTAGCCGCCAAACAGGCATCTTCCAATAAAAAGGGTTTAAATCCAAGTTGCTGAGCATCCAAAGCACTGTCTTTAATCGCATATTCCGTATTAACACCCAAGAAAAATACTTCTTCTACCTTTTGTTGTTTCAAATAAAGCGTCAACTCAGCTTCTGCAATATTATCAGGATGATTAAAACAACTATAACTGGGACGAACGGTATCAATCGCTCGCTGAATGACTTTGTCAAAACTAGAAAGCTCCAAATGATTCATGAATTCTGCGCCAAAACTACCTTCAACACAGTGTATAGGCCAAAGGCGTTGTTCAACGCCTTCTATGGCAACGGTTTGATTTGGGTAGCGGAAAAAGTGATTGGCAGCAAAACTCTTGTGATCTGCAGCATGAGCATATTGTGTAGCAACAATGCAATCAAAATAACTAGCGTCTATTAATTGTTTGGCAATTGCCAACATTCCATTTGTTCCTTTGATTTGCAAGACACCAAAATTATCAAAATCGTTTTGCAAATCTATTAAAAGCAAGGCTTTCATTTTTTCTGTGTGTTTATTTATTTATAAGGTATAACATAGGTTTACTCGGAGTGGCATCATTCTCAAAAGAAGCCCTTTGTAAATTTAGAAAATACAAATCATCCGCCACCTCATTCTCCACATAAACCAACTCGGTAATCGTCGCATCCAAACGAGGATTTGCAGGATAATCCCAATAAGCATGATGTGCCGCCAAGGCACCACCATCTACTTCTTTATCAACAGAAGGCGTGTCGATCAAGAAATGACGAATCCCTTGCTCGTACAGCCAATTCATGGCTTCTGCCTCTACAAAAGGAGGATTTGTATTGGTGTACTGTCTACTTTTTTTATCCTCTAAATTCGGCAAGGTGCGCACGACCAAGGCTTCTATATGCTTAGTGCCATCAAAGATGGCTTTTAATTGTACTAAAGTAATAATTTGATCTCCCTCAATAACTTCTGGCGCTATTGTAATTAGCTGCGCTAAGAAAAAAGAACGCTTCAACAATTGATTGATAGAATAAAATTCCTTAGAAATATGTCCAACACATTCCGTATGCGTCCCATTTCCATGAGGATTAAAGGAAATATTATTAAAATTAACCGCCCCACCTTTTTTAACCGAACCTACAAAATGTTCTGTCATCACAGGACTAATCTCTGAAGGAGGACAATACCAAGCACTAGCAGCGTTTTCTCCCTGCTGAATCGGCAAAGAAATATCTATTCCAGCATCAAGGTCAATGACGTAATTTTTATTGTGATAATGAATACTCGTTTTCATTTATGTTAAAGGTTTTCCAAGTTCGTCTAATTTTTTCCACTTCCTATTTCCATATACTAATAAGACCAACCACCCCAAAATAGGAATGAAATAAGCTAAAGTGATTGGGTTACGCCAAATTAATCGAAGAAAAGTGCCCCATCCAGTACCAATTTCTACCGCTTCCTTCGTCTCATATTTACGCTCCTGAATCCATTGGCGCTCAAATTCATGAAACATCAAAGGCCAAAAAATAGGCAAATTATAAGGAAAATAAGACCGTTTTTTCCACATTACTTTTAACAACTCTTTGACTTGATAAGGAGATTGACCATATTCGGCAACCGCCGCATCCAAATCCTTTTGCATCAAATCCTTCACCTTGTCTCTAATCGCCCCAATTTCGTCTTCAGTCATGTCTTCATAATCCTTATCTGTCCATTTGTAAGGACTAAGACGTGTTCCCTTGACAAAATGCATTTTGACAGGAAAAGCCAAATAAAATGCCCAAGGAAAAACCAGCGCCAAGGTCAAGACGCCAATTGCCATAAAAGGAACCCCAACTTTGTTAAATTGTCGATTAATAGAATCAAAACTATAAACATAGGGAACAACATATTCTGCATTCACCGTGGAGTAAGGCAATATATCTGTCTTATATTTTAAGCTCATTCTAATAAATGAAGTCGCAAAGCGTTGCAATTGATATTTTCGATTAAATCCTTTTCCAATACCAGGAATTCCCTCTGGGTAAATTAACAAATGCCCTTTGGGATACTGCATCATGGTTTCAAAATTCAGAAAATTAGCATCTACACCACCTGCCATTTTCCAAGAACCTTTCATAAAAAAAGGATGCATCGCAGGAACCCCAGAGAGACCAGGCGCTGTAATGGCTCGAAAAATTTTATCCTCTTCGTAATCAAAGCGCTTTAAGATACCACAGCCAAAAACCATCGCATCCCAAGGAAATGCCATCCCAGAATGGTTACTAGCTAATATAATTGGATGGTCAGGATTATTCCGTTTCGGCATCTCATCAAAGCCTACATAAACGGGGCGAAAATAGGCTTCTTCTACAATCTTGAATAAGGATTCATTCATTTGACGCACATAATTGGGGTCAAATTGATCGTAGATAAATTTGTTTTCATCCAGCTCTGCTTGGCTGTAATCTCGTTTCTTTTGTGTACTAATATTAGAGGAGGTGTTCTCAGTCATGTATGCGTTTTTTCGAAAAACTGGTGTTTTGATAAGCAAAATCAATATCTAGTCTTTAAGATATTAATCTTTAGACAAATTTCGCTGTACTTATTCTAAAATTTTAACTTTAAACAGAAAAAATATATCCTCCTATAAGCAGAGATATAGAATCTTGATGCCTTCCAAAAAAAATAATAAAAAAAATAAGCCACAAGATGTTCTTATAATGAATGAGTTATGTAATTGCACCTAAAAAAGAGTTAAAAAAATGCAAAAAAAATTTGTGGAATTAAAATAAGCGTCTTATATTTGCATTGCACTAAAGGAAAACGGTGCACACAAAAGGTTGCCCGGATGGTGGAACTGGTAGACACGCAGGACTTAAAATCCTGTTCCCGTTGAGGGAGTGCGGGTTCGATTCCCGCTCCGGGTACTATTTAGGCGTGCCAACGTCTACATTAAGAGATCAAAAAGCTAGCAAACATCGCTGTTCTAGTCATTTTTGGTCTCTTTTCTTTTTATTTCATTTCATCTCCTGTTTTTTGTCAACTTTATTTTAGAAAAAAACAGAGCAAATAGATGATTTAAGTTTTTGATTTTCAGATTTTTACAATATTTATTATGAGGTATGATTTAGAAGAAGTGATCATTGAATTTGATTCTAATAACATTCTAAAATTAATGATTAAAGAGGATGTTACAGAATTGACTATTGAGCCCGCAATTGAGGCTATTTCAATAATGAATAAGGCTCTATCGTCGAATGATGAACCTAAAGGAGTTTTTGTTATGATGCCTTCTTTTTATATAAAAAAGGATGTTTTAAAGACTTATAATGATAATGATTTAAACTTCGATGTAGCTGCTATTGTTTCTAACTCTTTCACTTCTAAGTTAATAGGAGATGTTGCGATAAAAGTTCATAAGCGAATTCAGCTTGCTAAAAAAGAAGAAATAAAACCTACCAAAATGTTTGGAGATCAAGAAGCTGCTTACCAATGGTTGTTAGAAGAGCTTGATAAATTAAAGTAAGAGGAGAGGCATCCTAAATAGATTTATACACACTATTCTATAATTTCTGTGCGCTCTTTTTTTTGTTCCGTTTGTGTCACAAAAGCTGCTTTTTTGTGCCTCTACAAGGGTTGACATAATCTTTTGTCACCATTTCGCCTCTCTTTTTTAGAACGGTTTTTGCTTATAGCAAACCATCTAAAAAAGAAATAAAATGATACAATTTTCGATAGTTTATAATAACAATAATAAACTCAAAAAAGACGGTACCGCTCAATTAGTTATCAGAGCCTACCAAAATGGGAGAAGAAAATACATTTCAACAAAACTCTTTGTTACGCCCAATCAATGGAGCAAGAAATACAACAAAGTAATTGGCCATCCCAACGAATTACAATACAATGCCGAAATTCGCCGCCAATT
>CALDEP010000140.1 GCA_937942475.1 uncultured Aureispira sp. | reverse complement strand
AGGAACGTTCAAAAAATAAAATGAACGTTTTGCGTCATCTTTTTGGTCTGAAAGTTTCAAAAAAATCGGACGTGTAACCCGTTACACTACTCATTTTTTAAAACTTTCATCCTCAAAAATATTTAACAACACTTGTTCACTTTATTTCTTTCTCATTCCTTAGGTTGATGCCTCGTATAGTTAAGCAATTACTTTTTGTCCTCTGTCTAGCTTTTAATTATTGGGTGAAATAAAATTGCTCCATAATTTAAACATTATCCTAATAAAATACATTATATTGAATGATTATTTGCGTGTTGCAAAATACTTCTTCTTTTATCCATTTGAATACCGAACAAAATAACATAGAAACAACATTTCAATTGAGTACTTGCTATAATACAACTATTGTGAAACCACTATATTACCTATTCCTACTTAGCTTTTTATGCCTTCAATCTTGTGATCGTTCCGAAAAAGCACCACAGCAACAACAAACAGAAACTCCTGCCCTAGACAAATACACCTCTACGACAAATAGTAGTGACTTACTATATAGAGACACGGTTTACATTCCCATTTATTCCGACATTTACAGCGAAACCAAAGATGTAAAATTTAACTTAACAGCAACCCTGAGTATTCGAAATACAAGTTTTAGAGATACCATATACATTGATGATATTGATTATTACAATACGGAAGGTAAATTAGTGCGTAATTACTTAATTGACAAAACCTTAGAACTCAGCCCCATGCAATCTATTGAATATGTCATTGAAGAAGATGATACAGAAGGAGGATCTGGTGCGAACTTTATTATTAATTGGGCGGCAAACAATAAGGAGGTACATCCTATTTTTCAAGGTGTCATGATTTCAACAAATGGTCAGCAAGGAATTTCCTTTTTGACAGAAGGCGTTTCTATTAGTAACTGATGTTACGCAAGAACTCTCTCATGAGCCTGCGAATAACCTTTTTTTTTAGTATTAAAACTCATCGTTACTTTATTTAAGGAGTGTTTTAATGTTGAATTCTTAATGCTAAATTTTTAATGTTTGTTGTGCTATAAAGCATTCAACATTAAAAATTTAGCATTCAACATTAAGAACAAGTTTATAGATTAATTCTGATAGTTTACTTAGCTGCGCTGCTACTTCGTGGTCGTGAGCCTTCGGGTTATCAGCATAATTATTTTTTTGCGTAACATGAGTTAGTAAAAAATAAATCCACCCTATTCGTTTGTATTCTAGAGAACTTATTTGTAGCAAACGCTCCCCTTTCAACAACGGGTTTAGTTGCTTTACTATAAATCGCCCTACATCTTAAATTTTGGTCGTCAGCTTGTCATTTTATTATTGATTCAAATTGGAGTTTTAGGTTCCAAATTGATGATCAAGAAGAAAAAATAGCGGAAGAAGACCTTGCCATTTAAGGAATAATTTATATTTTGATGGGGTAATAATAATCCTTACAAAAATAAAGCACGCTTAAAACATCTATTATGCCACACACGGAAGTTAATCTTGTTTTGGATAGCACCAAAATAATGCAGACCATCAAGACCTTAGAAAAACGCATTGAAGATCGATTTCCTGAATCTAGTTTACTTAAAACCTGCAAAGGTTTTATTCAAATCGCAGATCACAGTCAAGATAATATTGACTTCATTGGCAGACCCAATTTACCGATTCGTGCCTTTACTTTGGTCATTATTTTAATGGGGCTTATTGCACTTATTTATAGCTTCACGCTCGTCAAATTTAAGTTTTCTAGTATGACAATTGTGGATGTTGTGACACTTGCCGAAGCGACGATCAATGATGTTGTTTTATTAGGGGCTGCTATTTTCTTTTTAGTAACCTTAGAGGTTCGATTAAAACGAAATAAAGCCATCAAAATCCTAGATCAGCTTCGAGGACTAGCACATGTCATTGACATGCACCAACTGACCAAAGATCCTGTTATGGTAGGGGTTATTAAGCTAAAAACATATAATTCTCCAGAACGTAGTTTAAGTAAATTTGAATTGCAACGCTATTTAGATTACTGCTCAGAAATGCTCTCCTTGATTGGAAAAGTAGCGGCACTCTATTCTCAAAGCCTTCCTGACGATGTTATTGTGACGGTTGTTAATGAGATCGAATCCTTGACTAGTGGATTAAGCCGTAAAGTTTGGCAAAAAATTATCATCTTAGGAGAAATTGACGATAATCCTAGACTTGTTCTTAATATGGATGTGGAATAAGAAGCTTTCTTGTTTTTTTAAAGGGAATAGATTATCTTTGTCTCTTTATTAAAAAAAGAACAATCCCATGAAACCTATTCTACTTGTATTAATTTATGTTTTTTTAGGTGTTTCTACTTTAGTTGCACAAGAAAATTCCGCCCAAGTTCAAGCCGAACTTAATCAAATAAAATCTCAAGAAGGAACGCTTAGTTTTGCTTATGTTGAAAAACTAATTGCCTTAGCGCAAGCTTACCAAACAGAAAAAGCGTTTGCAAAAGCTTTGGGATTGGATAAAGATATTAAAACAAGTATAAAGCGTCTTTCAAAAAAAGCGCCTAAAGAAGCACCTCCTACCTTTGATCAACAAATAGAAGACTTGCAGTTGAAGCAAGTATATACCTATTGGCAAGGCTTAATGTTGCAAGAGGGATATGCAGAAGCTCAAACCTTCTTGATAGATAATAACTGGATAAAGCGTTGTGTTTATAACAAAAATAAAGCTTTATTACTTCAATTCTTTGAACTTGCCCACCAAAAAATCAGTAGCGAGCATCTTAATTATTTGAACAATTGGGAAGTCGCTTATCTGCTCTATGCTAGTAATAAATACCATAACGAGGAACAATGTGAGCAGATGTGGCAAGCCATTAATAAACATAGAGTTGCCGAAGGAGAAGCATATAGTCCAAAGCATCTTGAAGTGCTTTTTGGCTATGCGAGCTTTTGTAAAAGGACTAGCAAAACAAGCCTTTATGAAAGTTTAAAAACAAAGGTTGAAAAACATTGGCCTTTTGCTTTTAAAACACCAATTACTAAAATAGATAACCCTAATACAAATGTTTCGCCTTCTAAAACATTAAAAGAAAACGCAGGAAAAAGTACGCCTCCGTCACCGCCACCACCGCCTTTGGGGGCTGATGATGAAATGCCTAGATTTCCAGGTTGTGAAGCTTTAAAAGAAGGAGCAAAAGCAAAAAAAACTTGTGCTGATCAATTGCTTCTAAAGTTTATTTACAGCAATTTAGAATATCCTTCAACTCCTGAAAATGGTATTGAAAGTATGGCTGTCGTTGGCTTTACAGTGAGTCAATATGGTACCATTACTGAAGTAAAACTAATAAGAAATCCTGGTGGCGCTTTAGGAAAAGAAGCTCTAAAAAGAGTGCAGTTGATGAGTGAATTACCAAGGCGATGGAACCCTGGCACAAAACAGGGAAAACCTCTTGCTACAAAATGTAACTTACCCATTCGATTTAAACTACATTAAATATTATTACAAACCAATACTTCGTACAGATCACGCAGTAACAGCGCAGCTAAATCGTATCAAATTGATTATCAAAAACATGCACTTTTGGCTATTAAAATATTAATAAGCTGATAATCCATTTAATACAAGATGTGTTTTTATGTTTTTTATCAAAAAACTAAACCACGGAGTAGCAGCGTAGCTAAACTCCACGAACTAAAAGCGATAGCGCTCACGAAGTAAGTATTAACAAACAAAACATCCATGAAATTAACTTTTTTTTTACTGTTAAGCCTCTCCATAGGTTTTTCGCCCCTATTAGTGGCACAACAAAGCACGACTGAAATTCAAAAAGAAGCAGACAACATCAAGTCGAAGGAAGGAACAACTAGTTTTGATTATGCTGAAAAATTGCTTGAATTAACAAAGGCTTATCAAAAGGAAAATAACTTTGAGAAAGCAAAAAGTTTAGATCAAGAAGTAAGTGGTATCTTGAAGGAATTTTCGGACAGCATTCCTGAAGATTATGAAGCAGAATATGCGATTAAAGAAAAACTAGAAAACCTACTTTTAGAGCAATATTTGACTCGCTGGCAAGGATTTATCGGTCAAGAAAGATATCCTGAAGCGCAACAACTAATTTCAGATAAAGATTGGGTTAAACGCAGTATCAAAATCAAACAATACCTTGATATTATAAGTTTGCTTCAAGTAGCACACCAAACCATTGGTAGTCAACACAAAGACTATTTAGAAAATTGGAATGCTGCTTATTATTTATATACAGATGTTAGTTATTATAACTTACAACAAACAAAAAACCTATGGAAAGCCATTACGCTTCATCGTGCAAAAGAAACCGCAGAGGATCATCCTGCCAATATTGAAGTTTTATTTGGTTATGCTAATTTTTCGAATAGAACAAACGACACAGAAACATACGAGACATTAAAAACAAAAGTTGAAAAACATTGGCCTTATGCCTTTGGTAATAAAGCTACTGTCCTTACTGCGCCTCCAATCAAGAAAAATAGTCCTCCTAAAAATACCCCTGTTGAAAAGGAAGAAGAGCCTAGACCTGATCAAGAAATAAATGTATCGTCAGAGATGACAGATGACGATTCTGAACTACCAGAACCGCCGCCAGAACCTCCATTCGAAGAAGATACAGAATCGGTTCATTTTACGGTAGAGGTCATGCCTAGATTCCCAGGTTGTGAAGCCGCAAAAGGCGACGATAAGGCTAAAAAATCTTGTGCTGATCAACGACTATTACAATTCATTTATTCAAAAATAAAATACCCCGAAATAGCTAGAGAAAATGGCATAGAGGGCATGGCTGTAGTTAGTTTTGTTATCACAGAGTATGGAACGATCATTGACTTTAAGATTCTTAGAGATCCTGGTGGCGCTTGTGGAAAAGAAGCCTTGAGGGTTGTCAAATTGATGAATGAATTACCAAGCCGTTGGACCCCAGGGCGCCAAGATGGTGAAAATGTTCGTGTAAAATTTAACTTGCCTGTTCGATTTAAACTTAATTAGAGCTTATTTCCAGGATAAAATAGGGGAACGTATAAGCTGTTACGACGATTTAATAGTAGCTGCTTATATAATAAAGAAACGTAAAATGCGTTTTGTAATAAAAATATCCTTAAAATAATAGTAAGTACTTCTTATAATTTATATATTACGGTCGAATGTCTATCTAAATTTGTTCGACATTTATTTTTACTTACATCCTTAAGATAAAACAAATCATAACACTATGTTTTCGAATCTATTTTTCTTGTTTCAAACACCAGCAACAGATACAACAGGGACAGAACCAGTTGTAACTTCATTTTCATTGATTGGAATTGTAGCACAAGGTGGTGCCATTGGTATTACGATCGCTATTATTCTTTTGATCTTATCTGGTATGGCTATTTATATCTTAATTGAGCGCTATTTGACCATCAAACGTGCTGGAGAAGTAGACGATAATTTCATGAAAGAGATTGGTGGTTTTGTACAAAATGGTGATATTCAATCTGCGATTAACAAGTGTAGTGTTACAGACACGCCTGTTGCACGATTGGTTTCTAAAGGATTACAACGTATTGGTAAACCATTAGAAGATATTAATACAGCAGTACAAAATGTTGGTAATCTAGAAATTTATAAACTAGAAAAACGTTTGTCTCTATTAGCCACTATTTCTGGTGCAGCTCCAATGATTGGGTTCTTAGGAACGGTAACAGGTATGATTCTATCTTTTATGAACATGGCAGATGGCGATGTTAGTCCAGCTTCTTTGGCAGGTGGTATCTATCAAGCATTGATTACAACAGCATTCGGTTTAGTAGTAGGTATTATTGCCTTTATTGGTTATAATACGCTCATTGCTCAAATGGATCGTGTGGTATTTAAAATGGAAGCGGCTACGGTAGAATTCTTAGATTTATTGCAAGAACCAGCGAAACATTAACATAATTTAATTTTAATTCCGAATACAGATAAGCAGATTTTTGTTTGTTAGCCTATATTCGGAATTAAAGTTTTTCTCTTCATTATTTTGTATCAACCATTCCGTTGGTATCAAACTATTAGTAAAACATGGGATTAAAAAAGAGAAATAAAGCCAATGCAGAGTTTAGTATGTCGTCTTTGACGGATATTATCTTTTTGTTATTGATTTTCTTTATGTTAACTTCAAGCTTGACGACTCCAAATGCACAAAATTTAGAGCGTCCAAAATCAAATAGTAAAACACAATCTCCACAAAATGTGGCACTTTCTATTACGCCAGAAGGAGAGTTTTTCATTGATGCAGGCAAAGAGCCTATTCCTAGGGCACAATTAGAGCAAAAACTGCTTGAAGCAATTAATAAAGAACGCCAGAATAATCTAGAAAAAAAGATTGAGACAGAAGTAACCATCGTTCTGAATGTAGAAATGACAGAAACGACGGGAACAATTGTTGAATATATGAAACTCAGCAATAAATTAGGTGTCCGCTTAATTTTGGCAACAGAGGCTAGTGATGAGAAAGAAACGTCATAGTTTTTTTGTTATAATAATTATAACAGATTACATTCATTTTGTTTAGCCTTCTTTTGTAAAAAATAATAAACCAATGGGATTAAAAAAGAGAACAAAAGTATCCGCAGAATTTAGTATGTCGTCTTTGACGGATATTATTTTCTTGCTGTTGATCTTCTTTATGCTGACCTCTAGTGTCGTTAGTCCGACTGCAATTAACCTTCAATTGCCAAACTCTAGTAATCGAGCAAAACAGACTAAAAAAGTAGAAGGTCCAATAAAACTGGACATCAACAAAAATAAAGACTATACCTTGAATGGGCGTCGTGTGAAAGAAAAAGAGGTGCGTGGAAAATTAGCGGCTATTATCAGTAATGATAGAAGAATTCCTGAAGACATTACCATTGTGCTTTCTATTGACGAAGCAGTGGATGCACAAACCTTGGTTAGTAATGTGGATATCATTAATGATTTTGGTATTAAGATGGTTTTGGCAACAAAACTTTCTAACTAAACGTTAATTAACAGTAGAACTGGTTGATTTCGCAAGCTCTTTCATTTGTGTAGTAGTTAAAATATGGACTTTAGAAGAAATTTTGACAGAGCGGAAGATGGAGAAGTTCGACGTAAAGTCATTTCCTTAATTGGTACTATTATTATTCTTGCCGTTTTAATTCAACTAGCTTGGCAATTTAGTCTTGTAGATCAGCCTAATTTGATTGAAGTACAAATGTTGGATCGAAATACATTTATTATTCAAGAAGACACAACCAACTACGAAGAATTTGCATCTATACTAAAAAAAGTAGTTATAGCATCTAAAAAAGAATACCCAGACAATCAAATTCAATTAACATTACCTTCTAGCGCCACACAGTCTAAACAAATTACAGACATTATTATGGTTGTTAGCGCAATGGATTTAGATTGGGAAATAAAACAGCAATAACATGATATCTAATAATTATTCGAGTCTAGAAGACTTTGAAAAACCAGAAGACAAACAAAAAGGACGCATTGGAGCAATTTCTTTTGTCGTAATTATTCTTCTTGTTTTAGTTTTTCCTTGGTTTACAACTACCTACCCTATTCCAGAAGCAGAAGGCTTAATGGCTTCTTTTGGAGATGTTGAACTCGCAGGTGGTAGCGAAGATTTCATCAAACCAGCAGAACCTACGCCTCCTCAACCAGAGCCTGTAAAAACAGAACCTGTTGTTGAAGAAGTAGATGACGTAGAAACAGTTGAAAATGACGAAGATCCTGTGGTTGATGATAAACCAGAACCAACTCCTACTCCACCGACGCCAACTCCGACGCCTACCCCAACACCTCCAAAGCCATCTGTAAATGACAATGCTTTGTTTGGAAAGGGAAATACAAATGGAAAAGGAACCAGTAAAGGAGATGGTATACAAGGAACGCCTGATGGAAAAGATAATTTAGGTGGTACAGGTAATGGAGACAAAGGAAAAGGTAAGGGTAAAATTGGTAGCCGTCGCCGTCTTAGTAAATGTGAAGATTACAAAGCAGGTAATGCTTCTTGGCAAGAAAGAGGAACTGCTGTAATTACGATTTGTGTAGATGCTAGAGGAAAAGTGGTTGATGCCGATATTAATCGTAGAAAATCAACGATTACTAGTCAAGCTTTAATTGATTTAGTGGTCGGTTGTGCCAAAGAATACCGCTATGAAAAAGCACCTGGTTCGCCAGAAGCTTGTGGTGACATTACGATACAATTAGGTGTAAATTAGGATTGTACTAATCCATAAAAAATATCTTATTAAAGCACCAATTCATCACTGAATTGGTGCTTTTTTTGTTGGGTTATTTATATTTTCAAGTTTCTAGTAGTGATAATGACCTGAAATATGAAAATAATTTTAGTATTGATAATCTTGATAACAGTTTTCGGATGTGGCAATGACACTTTGATAAATGACAATTCAGAAGTTCAAGAACTTAACAGTTGTAAAAATGCGGTTAAATTTCCAAATGCAACAATAACGGAGCAACAAGTAAATACTAATTATACTGGGGACTTAAATAATTATTGGGGTGAAGACACAACAAAACTTGACATCAAGCATACCTTTGTAAAAGGGGAATTAATTCAAAGTAAGTTCTACTACAAAAATGGACAGGTACAAGAAGAATATAATTTTAAGTGCCAATCACTACATGGAAAGACAAGCTATTATTACGAAAATGGAAAAATAGGTAAATCTGTACCTTATCTGTATGGAAGAATAAACGGGACAGGATTACTCTATGATACGCTTGGAATTGTTAGACAAAAGGTCATTTTTAAAAATGATTCAATGATAGGAAAACCCATAATATTTGATAAAAATGGAAATGAAATCATAGAAGACAAATAGAAATAAATAGAAACAATCATTCAAAATACTTTATTACTTTAAACAAAATTTTCCATAAAATCACAAACTATTTTTTCATTAAAGTGTTTGAACTTTTACTATGATTCTAAAAAAGTTAAAAGGCGCTGACATCTTGTTTTACTTGGTCATTACTTATGTAATGGTTGCAGGTGGTTGGTGGTCTTATCTTTTGTACGTTAAAAATTCGGATGCTTTAACTGCAAAAAAGGAGGTTTTGTGGTTGCAAATGAAAGAACAAGGCTTGACAGATCGGCAAGTTTACCTTGAATCTGCTGAGTATACCCATTTAGCAGAGCAATACGAACGACAAAAGTGGATGATTTTTGGCGAATCCTCGGTCTTGCTTATTCTGATTGTCTTAGGAATCTGGCGAATTGCCAAAAGCCGCCAAAAAGAATTGGCTTTGGCAGAACAACAACGAAATTTTTTATTATCAATCACACATGAATTAAAATCCCCCATTGCGGTTATAAAGTTAACCCTAGATACGTTTAAAAAAAGGACACTTACCCCTGAACAAATTAAGATGCTGACTACCAATGCCCTTTCGGACACCGATCGGCTTAATAAATTGGTAGAAGATTTGCTTTTAGCTGCTCGTGTAGATGGCGGTTATCAATATACTTTTGAAACCTTAGATTTAAGTTTGTTGCTTCAAAAATGTATTCAGATAGCTAGTCCTAAATACAGTGGTGAAATTGAGTTTGATAATAAGGTGGAACATGCTAGCCTCAAAAAAGGCGATGAGAGTACGTTGTCTTCTGTTTTCTTGAATATTATAGAAAATGCCGTAAAATACGCTCCAAATACATCCAAAATTATTGTTACGCTTATGCAAAGTAAAGAAAATACTTATTGTATTGAAGTTGCCGATTTTGGTCAAGGTATTTCAAAATTAGAACGTGAAAATATTTTTGAAAAATTTTACCGTGTAGGCAATGAAGATACCCGAAAAACAAAAGGAACTGGCTTGGGATTGTACATTGCTAAAAAAATTATGAAGGCACATAAAGGCAATATCACCATAAAAGACAATCAACCTACAGGAAGTATTTTTCATATAGTATTACCAAAATCTTAAAAATAGAAAGTTATACAGCTTGCAAATAAATCCTTGCTCTTTTAAATAAATGCTTCGTGGAATTTAGCTACGCTGCTTCTGTGAGGTTTAGTTTTTTTATCAGTTTGATTATCAAATATTTAATATTTCTGGTATTTTGAAGCTATGTTACTGATAATAATACTCCCTTGATTTTTCAACGGAGTAATGTGATAACTAAACTGATATAATTTAGCTACGCTGAGCCTTCGGGTTCTACACGAAGTAATGTAAAGAAAAACCTAAACGGTAAGCACTAAATAAATCTAGTGTGAAAGTTGACAATCATAGCCCCAGTCTTTGATGAGGTCGATTAATTCTTGTCGATGATTTCCTTTTCGAATGAGGACCCGTATTTGAAATTCAGTGTCCGTATTGTTGGCAATTAAAGTAGGTCGGTATTCACTATCCAAATAAGGAACCCCCATTAATTTATACAAGAGCATTTCTGCGGATAAGTTAGAGCTGTCTTTGTCGTTTGCATTAATATTCAAATCACAATATTCTTGCATTAAGCTATCGGTTAACAAACTAAAGCCTCTTTCTTGCAAAATCATGTAATTAATGTACTTCATTCCGCTATTGGTAATCACGTAGATGCCTAGGCGATTCATCTTGTTGATAACTCCTGTGTCTATGCCTACGGTAATTCGTTTTCCTTGTTGAAACTCTGGATCAAAGCAAAGAAAGCGCCCAATCATGTAATTTCTCATCAAAGGAAAGGTCACTGAAATGAGGAATAGAATGGCGATTCCATGCCAAACAGGATTTAAGAGTATAAATACACTTGCTGTAATGACTACAAAAATCAAATCATACAACAGGAGCAAAGAACGTAATTTACTGGATAGACTATCCCTGAATTTCAGGCTGAGCGGAAGTTGGTGTATTTGCCGTTGCAAAAAACGAAGTAGGCTATAAAAAAGCAGCAAAAAGACAACCGTTCCTAAAAAGAACATCCAAGAAAAATGTGGTTTAAGCAAGTCAGTCATGCGTGTTTTGTTATCTAACAAAAGAAATTATTAAAAAAAAGGGTTCAATAACAAGTTCTGTGGTCATAAAAAAAAGAGGCACCTTTATCAGACGATATGAGTTGTAATTTTTAAGTAGAAAGTCGTATATTTTGTTTTGATAATAAACGACTTACGACTTTCTACTTAAAACTTATATCTCAATTCATAGCCTTAAAAGGATTCTAAATCTTAAACTCTCACAAAACTTCTAATTGAGCCAAAAAGAGAAGCAATGAAATCTATTTACCTTCTATTCTAGCATTTGTTTTAAATCGTTCACAATGGTCATTTCAATTTCAATAAAACCATCTAATTGGCGTTTTAAAATACCAACATTAATCAAGCGTCGAATGACTGTAGCATAGCGTTTTTCAAAGGCATTAGCGCCTAATAATTGACGGATTAAGTATTCATTGGCACGTTTGTGTAGTAATAATAAATCTAAAATTAAGGTCGTATCTTCATTTAAAAAACTAGGCAATCCTTTGTACGTTTCCGCTTTATGTTGGACGGTATGATCATTTACATAGTACGTTGAATTGGCCCAATGCAGCAAGGCTTCTCCAATGTTTCCTGAAGCTGCTTTGTAGATTTTAGTCACTAATTTATTAAATGCAGGAGGACTCAATACTTCCCCTTTGGCATCCACCAATTTTTTCTGCGTGGCACCATGACGCACCATAATGGCTTGTTGAATGGCTTCTTTTGATAATAAATTTAGATTAATTTCTGCTTGAAAAATACGCTTGGCATTGCTGTAATTTGCAATCTGTTTTCTAGCTTGAGAATTGGTGGAAATTACAAAAAAGATTCGATTAGAATGAGCATCAATACAATCCATTAAGTAATGAATGTTTTGATAGAAAGGAATTTTGCTAGACCACCAAACCTCAATATCGTCAATCCAAAGCATTGTTTTTTTGTTGACGCTATGTTTGCAAATAAAATCTAAGGCTTCTTTTAAGTTATAACTAGTTTGCATTTTCCTTCCTCCAATCGTCAATTTTGAGTTAGGAACTAAGCGATGAAAGTTGTGCAAGAAAAATTTTCGAGCAACAATTTCACCAAACACAGATTTTCCAGAAAAACGATCTCCCGTTAAGAATACAGATCCTCTAAAGCCTTCTCGCCAGTTCTGAACTAAATTTCCAAAACGTTCAATATTAGCTTCTCGACCAACAATAAAAGATTCTCCAACATAGCCTTTTGTCAAAAAAATATTGGTGTAGTGTTTATTGTCTACATCCGCCATTCTACTTTTGATACAAAGCGTTATTTTTTCAGAAACACTTAATTGTCGTCTGGTATAAAATTTATTTTTGACGAGGTTAATTTTATCTAGAGCAGCTTTGGTGGAACGTTGTGCTTGCGCCAACCAACCATCTTCGCTGTGCCAAATCTTTCGATTAAAGGTAGATTGTAAAGAAACCGACAGGAAATGTGCTTGTGTATCAAATAAGTTAGAAATTTTTAATTCTTGTTGAACCCGATTATCAATCAAACCCACCAAGTTGGTGATGTTATCAACAAGCGTTACTAAATCTTTTTGGAAGGTATTCAAGGGCTTTATCAAGCCTTCGTGATCTTTAAATAGATCATTGGGCTGTTCTTTTTGAAGAATGTCCAGTCGATTGGTCATGTTCAAAAGAATCATTCTCAAACCAGTCGTGCCTTGTTCTGTAATTTCCCAGACTTCATATAATAGTGGATAGATTTCAGACTCAAACCATTCTGAAATGTTTTTTTGAGGCGAAAAATTACGACGCTCCAAAATTCCACCATTGATATGAACGACAGGAGAGAATTTGATATCATAAGGTGCCAACAAACTGTCTAGTTGTTGTTTGAAGGCAGAAATGTAGACCACACTTTTCATCTTATCTGTGATTTCATGAATGGCAGACAAGGTATAAGATGGTTTGGAGTCTACTGTTGTGATTAGCTCAATAACCGAATTAATTTTGTTATTATTCGTTTCTAAATCCGATAAACAAGTTTCAACCGTTTCTTTAACAATCAATTCCGTGGAATACAAGACCTCCTGTATGGTGTTTAGGGTCTGATGGTCTTCATTCAACAAGTTGGCTTGCTCTACCAATAGCGCAATTTGAGCTTTGTAAATTTCCCAAGGATTTTCTTGATGTTTCCACTGCTTTAGCTGTTTTAACTCCTCCGCTTCACTAGATTCGGCAAGCGTAATTTGCTTTACTCCCTGAAGGGCTTCTTTGAGAACGTCTGTAGTTTGTTGCCACAAACGCTGTGTTTTTTCCTCTGATAAGGTATGGTCTTTATACAGTATAGCTGCCTTTTGTTGTTCAAATAAGTTATCTCGCATGAATAGCAAAAACATCTTAGCTTGCTCTGCCCAAACAAAGGTTGCAACATGACAAGGCATGGCAACATCATGGTTTAACTCCAATTCTTTTTCATTGAGAATCCCATAACAAACGTCTCCAATTTCTGTCATTTGCCCAGCAATAAGGGCAATGTTTCCAGCCAGCCAATCCAAACGATCTTCAAAAAAGCAAGTTTTGTTAATTAGGTATTCCCAGTCTTCTATAACTTTGACAATCGTACTTTTGTCTATTGTAGTTGCTTCCATGCAGTTGATTTCGATAATAATATTACTTTGTAATGGACTTTTATTAAGTGGTTTAGTGAGTCCAACAAATTTAAGTAATCTTTAGTTGTCCAACAAATCTTAATTTATTCTACGTGTTGAATTTTATTTATAGTAACTCATGTTACGCAAACAATTGATTAGATCGATAAAAATCAATGTTCTTGTATAAACTTATTCTTAATGCTAAATGCTTAATTTTTAATGTTGAATGCTTTACAGCACAACAAACATTAAAAATTAAGCATTGCAGCATTCAACATTAAAACAGTCCTTAAATAAGTAACAATGAGTTTTAATACTGAGAAAAACGTTCTTGCGGAACATCAGTTATAGTAATACTATAGTGCATCTTATATTTTAAAAGAACTTCAATATATGAAATGAAATAAGGCCCGTTTGCTTATAGAAAAGTATGCTTTGAAACTTGAAATACCTAATGATTAGGTATTTTATTTTTTGGTAATGTGATAAATGTACGCTTGCCAAGCGTATGTTTTCAAACAATTTAAAATGTCTTAGGACATACGCTTGGCATTTTGGCTACATTGCAGCTTAATTATTCTTAACAAGCACTTTAAACTTATTTTTGAATCGTTTTCAATTTGCGTTTGATCGTTTCAATGACCTTTTCTTGTTCTTTGATATTCAATTTCTGTTTGCCTTGATTATCTAAGTTGCCTTCAATATCTTTCTCAGATTTAACGATACTAGCTTCTGCTTTTGTGATAATCTCTTTTTGCTTGGTAATATTAGCTTCTGATTGAACTTTTGCTTTTTCCAAAGACTTTAAAGTATCATTCATGTTCTCCAATCTCTTTTCTTCCTCTTTTAGTTGAGCCGCAATCATATCAGCAGAAACTAACAAGCTAAAATCTTTTAGAATTTTTTCTCCAGAAGGATAGCGTTCAGGATATTTTTCAGCAGACAAATAAGTTACACCAAGGTTAAACCAAATAGCAACAGTAGTTCCTTCAGCGCCATTGTCATAGACTTTGGAAATAATATCTACAGCGTTTTCGCTCATGTCTTTAACTTCTGCATTATCAGAAAAGTATTCGTCTATTTTGCGATTGTACTTTAGCTTTCCTTTGAAATTCTTGATGTACTTGTTCCAAAGTTTATTGACTTGTTTGTAAGAGGTATTGGGCAAGTTAACAATCAAGGCATTGGCATTGCCTTTGGACATGGAACGATTTTCTTCCAAGACTTTGAACTCAAAATTTGTTTGGGAAAAAGCAGTGCTATAAGCAATGGTTAATAAGATAAAAATGGATACTATTGTTTTCATTATTACTGTGTTTTTTGTTTTTTAATTTTTAAAAAGGCAATAAAATGCCTGTATTAGCTAATAACTAATATTTTTTTTGTGAAAAATAAATGCTGAAATTTAAGAATTTTGAGGATTTTGTTCCTCTTCTGGAACAGCAGCTAACTTCTTTTTTTCCTTGTTATTGCGCCATCTAGATGGCAGCCATCCAAATAAAGACAAGGACAATACAATCAAACCTCCCAATAAAAAAGCACTCACGAGCCAAAGACTCAAAGGCAAGCTTACTTCATAGGATAAAAAATGAATTGCTGTTGGACTTGTATTTTCAAGGATAGCAATCACCAAAATAATCAAGCCCAATAAATAGATTGTTACTTTTAGCCTAAGTAGCCATTTTTTTAACATGATATAGGTGTTAGTAAAAAAAGGTTCTTTGAGAAGTTTGTCAAAGAACGAAAAAAATAATGTTTAGTCAATAATCTTGACTTTTTTAGTGACAAATTCATGCGCAGGAACAACAATTTTTTCATTGTTTTGGTCCTTTATAATAATCGAAATACTTTCTATTTGTATAATTTCGCCTCGTATGCCATCAATTTCAACCACTTGACCTTCATGAAAGGTTCTTCGACTAAAGAAGATCGCTAAGATGTTGGTCAAAATATCTCTAGACGCAAAACCATAAGAAATAGACAAGGAAGCTAACATAGCGCCTAAGATTAGTAATAAATTGGAGGTAATAATATTGGTGTCAATCCCAGCTTGTTTCAAGGCAGTTAAAGTGACAATAATTATTAACAGATAAAAAATAAACTGACTAATCATTCGCCCTGCACGAATGCCTAAAGAGGCGGTGGTACTTCTTATGATATCTCGAACAAAACCAGCGATGAAACTCCCTAAAATAAACAGTATAATGGCAGAAAATAAAGTAGGCAAATAACTGATTAATTTTGATATTTCTTCTGAGACGGATTTCCATCCTAAAATGTCGGAAGCGGTTATAAAGACCAACAAAAGCAAAATCCAATAGACAAACTGACTGATAATTTTACTTGGAGGCGATTCGATATTCCCTCGATCTAACAACTCGACCACTTTCAGTTTTGTTGCCAAAACATCAAACTTGAATCCCAACAATATTTTATCCAAGATAGAGGCAATTCCTTTGCTAATGAGCCAGCCGACAAGCAAAACCACCATTGCTCCAAGCACATTGGGAAGTCCTCCCATAAAAGCCTGCCCAAAGGCACTCAAGGACTGGTAAAATATCGTTGTCAAATTTTGTAACATGTTGTTTTAATTTTGGCGTTCTTTGACAAATCGTGTGGTAATACTTAAAAGTAGGCTTCGAAGCGCAGCGATCTAAAACTACCTATAATTAAAAACTCCACACGATTTGCAAAAGAACCAATTTTGTTTCTGTAGTAAGAGATACTACTTTTTTAAAAAGGTCACAATTTATCTATCTTTATTTTCTTTTTTTTGAGCAGCTTCTGGAATATTAAACATATCTAGTTCGGCACGGACAAAACTTCCAGTGAAAAGTTCTACAATATCAGAGATCATTTCATAAGTATGTATTTCGTCCAAGATAGCCCGTTTTGCTTCTGGAGGGGGGGCTTTGTCCTCATGTAGTTTTCTAAAGGTATCTTTCATGCTTCTTGAAATTTAAGAATCTTCATTTAATTGATTAAATAATTCAGCAAGCTTGGCTCGACCTCTTTTTAGGCGCATTTTAACCGCACTGGCTCCAATTTCTAAACTTTCGGCAATTTCTTTAACAGACATATCTGAGAAGTAACGCATGACTAAAATAAGTCGGTATTCTGATTTTAATTTTTCTAACAAAAAGAGCAATTGTTTGGACTTTATTTGTTGTAATTCTTGGTGTTCCTCTTCGATGTCTTGTATGGCAATCGATTCATAAGTGTTTAATTCTTCGGCAGAAATTAAGAGTCGTTTTTTTAATTTGAAATACTGCATACAGTGGTTGTAGGATATTGTATTGACCCACAAGGAGAAATTACTACGACCTTCAAACTGCGCTATATTTAAGAATACTTTGATTATAATATCATGCATCAAGTCTTTTGCTATATTTTGATCTTTTGTCAAACTCACACATTTCCGATAAATAATGGGTGCATAACGATCGTACAAAATTTCAAATAAATCAGTTTTCTGTTCTTTGATAATCAGCGAAACAATTTCTGAATCAGATAACTCTTTGTAAAAGGCATTTTTTTTATTCAGTGGCATAACACCTGTTTAGTTTGACCGTTGTGATTGTAAAACAAGCGCACAACTTACCCATTAATAATGTTATCTCAGTATTAGTAATACAGAATTTTAGTTTGATTCAGAGCGCTTAGAACGTGTGATAGAATATAAAATTCCTGAAAGAAGTGCCAAAGCAATAAAGACCAAAGACAACCATTCTGGTAAATGGATGTAGTGTATGATAATTAATTTAACCCCAACAAACAACAGAATAGCAAAAACGCTGTACTTGATATAATAAAATTGCTCTAGCATGTTTACTAAGAAAAAATACATGGCTCTTAATCCTAGAATGGCAAAAATATTAGAACTAAAAACAATCAATGGATCGGTTGTAATAGCCAAAATAGCAGGAATACTATCCAAGGCAAATAAAACATCTGTTAGCTCAATAATAATTAAAGCACTAAATAAAGGCGTCGCTTTTCGAACACCGTCTTCTATCAGCCAAAATTTTTCACCATCATAAGATTTTGTCATTGGAATGAAGCGTTCTAAAAAGGGAATACGAGGAGGAGGCTGTTCAGAATCATCTTCCTCCCTTAGCATTTTTAAAGCCGTATAAACCAAAAAGCCACCAAAGACATAGGTGATCCAGCTTATTTTATTAATCAAAATTGTTCCAGGGAAAATAAGTGCGGCTCTAAAAAACATAGCGCCCATAATTCCCCAAAAAAGCACTCTGTGTTGATATTTTGTAGGAATTTTTAAAGAAGAGAAAATAAGTGCCATGACAAATAAATTGTCAACACTTAAAGACAATTCTATTAAATAACCAGTCAAATACCTAATGGAGGCATCAAAAGGAGATAAATTATTAGGATTATCAACAATATCAGCACTATAAGCCCAGTAAAGAACCCCCGAAAAACCCAAAGCTAAACTAACCCAATACAAGGTTTCTATAGTCGTGTGTTTATTGTTCGGCTGATTTTGCTTCTTATTAAGTGTTTTTAAATCAATATAAAGTAGTAATAGAACAATTGCCAACAAGGCGACATAAATCATAGTTAGTATATTTTAGGGAAGTTATAACTTCTTGTTATAAAGTTGACATCAACATCAATATACTAGAGAGTGTTAAAGAAAGGATTGGTCACAATTTTTTGGTAAAAAGATCTAATACTTGACAAATTTTCGAGTAAATTTAGTAGAAGTAGTTTCTAATTCTACAACATACATACCTCTTGCCAAATGCTCCACCTCAAAGTCCCAATAACGAGTAGTAGGCGCATTGCTTTGAATGGACCAAAGAGCAATCAATTTTCCTGCGGTGTCGTAAACCCGAACGGGATACGTTCCAGCTTCTGTTAAAGAAGCCTTGATGCTTAATACCTTGGAGGTAGGAGAGGGATAAACCGTCAATAAGTTCTCTTCTTGAGGAACTTCAAAATAGGCTGCCAATGTTTCCATTGCCCTTCCTAAATTAAGGCGTCCACCCGAAACAGAGGCATCAAAAGTAGGCTTTTGATCCACACTATTGAGTAGAATAGATTTGACCAATAAAGCCGCTTCTTGAGGAGATTCTTTCACCATTGTTGCCCAATTATCATTCGGATAAGCATACAACAAAGCAATCGCCCCCGTGACATGTGGCGCAGCTCCAGAAGTACCTCCAAAGTCGCCATAATAATCCCCCCATCGAGTACTTTTACTCTCTGCTGGCGCAAAAAGATCAATAAATTTAAGCCCATAACCCGCATTGCGTCTATCGTCCCTAGAACTTTCGCTTACCCCCACCAAATATTCAGAAGGGCAAGAACAAGGCATATCACCTTTCCGATCAACATCATTATCTGTATTGGTGGTTGCAGCAACACTCAAAATACCAGCCGTACCCAAAGAGTCGTACAAGGCACACCAAATAGGATG
>CALDEP010000139.1 GCA_937942475.1 uncultured Aureispira sp. | reverse complement strand
AAAATGTGGTCGTACAGCAAAATAGCCTTGTGCAAATACAAGAAGTGAATACCTTATTAGCAGGAACTTATTTCTTGGTTATTGATGCCAACGAAGTAACTAGTGTGGTTCGGAAATTTACAAAAACAGAAGAATAAATTAATTTTTTTTCTTCTACTCAGAGAGCCAATCATCCTATTGATTGGCTCTCTTTTTATATTTAAACTAAAATTAAGTGCCTGAAACACTTCTAATGGTTAGGACGAATAATAAGCGATCTTACTTTGCTGCATTGACCATTCATCTGCAAAAATGATGTTACTCCTAACATAATAGACCTGATTAAAAATATTTTTGTGGTTCTACTAAAAAAATGACTAGCTTACAAATAGTAAAAATCAAAACAACAAAATAACAAAACACATTTCTTTATAATTTTCACAAACCACCCTATTTAGGTGGCTTTTTTAACACAAAACTACATTCAAATAAACACTACATTTATGAAAAAGGAATATCTCTTATTAATGGCTATCTTTTTTGGAAGCCTAATAAGCAATGTTACAGCGTCCCCACTACCATGTCCCAAAAACAGTACAATTACACTCGAAGAATGGGTTAAGGTAAAGACAGAAAATGGTCTTGATATTTCCATTGCAACAAGCCAATTAAATGGCAAATCTTATCTCAAGATAAAATTTGAAAACACAACAGAAAAAAGCTTAGATTTCTCTTGGACACTTGTTAAAAACAATCACATTTTAGTTCAAGATATGTCTCAAAAAGTTGCTAATAAGGTGTCCATCGAAATTTTCGATGCGACGATGCTTTTTGAAGCCAATCAGAATACTCTAAAAGATTTCAACATTATTTTAAACTTTAAAAAATAACCCCAATGAAAAAACAATTCTTTACAGTTTTAACATTTTTTTGTGCCTTGTTTCTTAGTTTAAACTTGTCTGCACAATGCCCTACCGTTGTCTGTGTAAACGACACCACTATATATGCAGATAGTAGTAACTGTGGCGCAATATTTAACTATACGGCCCCTGTGGGAACAGATGCTTGTGCTACATTAAGTGATACGATTACCTTTAGTTTTATAGCGGATAGTATCCAACAATGGACTGTACCTGCTGGAGTTACATCTCTTACCATAGAGGCAAGAGGTGCACAAGGAGGAACTGATCCTAGTTCTGGAATGATTGCTGGAAATGGAGCTACAATGATTGGTGATTTTGCGGTCACTCCTGGAAATAGCTTTAAAATTTTAGTAGCGGGACAAGGTATTCGCAACGGTGGCGGTGGTGGTTCTTTTGTGACCGACTTATCCAACAATCCGTTCATTATTGCTGGTGGAGGATCTGGTTCTCACAATACAACTGCTACAGCAAGCAAAGATGGAAATACAACTACATCTGGTGGTGACGGCTCTGCTTCTGGTGGTACTGGCGGCATCAATGGAAATGGTGGAAACAACAATGGAACCTCTAGCTTCTTGTCTGGTGCTGGCGGTGGCTTGCTTACCGATGGTGGTGATGGATGGAGTGTTAATACGGGCGGAAAAGCCTTTGTCAATGGTGGCTCTGGTGGTTTGGGTAGTGCTGCTGGTGGTTTTGGTGGCGGCGGTACTGGTTCTGGTAATGTTGTCGGTGGTGCTGGTGGTGGCTATTCTGGTGGCGGTTCAGGAGGAAACTCTTCTGCTGGTCATGGTGGCGGCGGTGGCTCCTTTAATGCTGGTACCAACCAAAATAATACTGCTGGTATAAACATAGGGAATGGGCTGGTTATTATAAGATATAATATAGCTCCTTCTATCCCTTCTGTACAAAGTACAGGTTTGGCTAGTGGCGCTGTATTTCCTATAGGAACAACAACAAATACTTTTGTTGTAACAGATACTTCAGGAAATTCAGATAGTTGTTCTTTTAACGTTATCGTTTTAGATACAATTGCACCAATGATTCTTTGTCCTGGAAACGACACTGTTTGTAATCCTTTAGTAACAGGAATTGCTCCTATCGTTTTAAACGGTTGTTCTGGTGATACATTAAGCTACACCTTGTCTGGTGCTACGACAGGATCAGGATCAAACGATGCTAGTGGAAGTACGTTCAATGCTGGTTTAACGACCGTTACTTACATGCTTACTGATTTATCAGGAAATCAAAGTAGTTGTTCTTTTAGCGTTTTAGTAACAGCACCTGCTGTTAGTCTTGCTGTCTTTAATCCTGACACAATTTGTAACAATAATGCTAGTGTTGTACTTCCTACTGCTAGTCCATTAGGAGGCACTTATACTGGAAACGGGGTTAGTGGTACTGACTTTGATCCTTCTATCTCTGGTGTAGGGATGCATGCTGTCATGTATTCTTATACAGATTCTTCTGGTTGTTCTGGTGCTGATTCTACGAGCATTACTGTTCTTGGAGCGCCTACAGTTAGTATTGCTGCTTTTAATCCTGATACGATTTGTAGTAGTATAACTAGTACAGTCCTTCCAACGGCTAGTCCACTAGGGGGTACTTATTCTGGAAATGGTGTAAGTGGTTCTAATTTTAGCACTGCTACTTCTGGTGTAGGAACACATTGGGTAACTTATTCTTTTACAGATTCTTCTGGTTGTTCTAATACAGATTCTACTAGTATTGTTGTTGTTACTTGTAGTAGTGTTAATACCATAGAAGGAAACGTTACCTTTAATGTCTATCCAAATCCAAATAATGGTGCCTTTACTTTAGATTTAGGAGAAAATACAGAAGAAGCTTTTGTTGAAATTTATAATGCTGTAGGAAACCTTGTTTATAGCAAACAAGTCAACCAAAGCAAAGTGAATGTTAGCTTAACAGATGTAACTGAAGGCGTTTACTTCATTAAAATACAGTCCAAACAAGGACAAACAGTAAGAGGAATTGTTATCAACAAGAACTAATAACAATTTTAAAATATAGAAGTGAGCTAAGGCTCCTTTTCAAGAGTAGCCTCAGATAATTCTGGGGCTACTTTTTTTTGGCTGTTTTGGTTTCATAATTTTGCCGCTTCTACCTAGAAACAGGTAGTCCATTGTTTACCCTTTTATAGGGAGGTAGTCCTTATTTCTCTCCTCTATATTTGTCCTATAATCAATTACTAACAGGCGATATCCGAAAAGCCTTTTCTAGAATAGGAACAAAAAACAATTTACCATGGAAGATTTATTAGTACCAGGAGGATTTACCCATTACCGCCCTTTAACTCCAGAAGATAAAGAATTATTTGACAAAGTAGTGGGACCAATCATTGGTGTTAGCTATGAACCGACAGAAGTTGCCTCACAAGTTGTTGCAGGAATCAATTATAAATTTAGAGCAATTGCAACAATCCCTAATTACGACACATACCATGTAGTGGTTACTATATTTGTTCCATTGCCAGGGGAAGGCGAGCCAGTATTGGTGAGTATTGTTCGTACATAATGCTAGATAAGGAGTGTATAAAGGCAATTTTATAAAATGGGTTGCTTTTATATACTTTTTTGTTAAAATAATAGAATCAATTATTGGTTTTGTTTTTATTTATTTAACTTGGTAGTACACATTTTTTATTCGCTTTTATCAGTCTGATAATGGCTTCTAATAAATAATTATACACTTTTATATTTAAAAAACAACATTATGTCTAAAGAAGAAGTGGCAGTGCAAAAAGTAACACTAGATCGTTTGCCCCCGAACCATGTAGGATACATATATATCAAGAATGCCAAAAGAAAAGACGGTAGTACAGTAATTCCAGAATGTATAATAAAATTTGCTGATGTTGAAAATAAACTGGTATATCTTGATGATTTACCAGAGCTTATATGTTCTAATACAAACTTAAAGGTCCATTTAACATGTTCTGGCGGCAGGGAGGATGAATGGTTCCATAATGTCGTTTTTTTGGCTTTGGTAGAGCCTGCGTCAGATGACGTAGGACCTCAAATTGAAACAACAGTTTCTATTAAATTCTCTAGTTCAACTTCCTATACAGAAGAAAAATCATAAATGAATATAATCCGTTATTTTTCAAGTCTATTGATAGTTTTGGTGTTCTCCAATCTATCAATAGCACAATCTATGGATAGTTTAAAAAAGTTGCTTTTTCAGTCTACATCAAGTACTGAAAAGGCGACTTTTTACAATGAAGTCACTTGGGCTCAACACAAACTAAAACAAGACTCAGCCTTATTTTGGGGGCAAGAATCGATCACTTTTTGTACTCAAAACAAATTGCAAGAACCACTAGCAAAAGCTTATTTGCAATTGGCTGAAATCTATAGAACAAACAATCAATTAGACCAAACGATTGACTATTTAGATAAAGCAGATGAATTAATATCCTCCAATAAGAACTGGCATCAAGTACCTGTCCAACTTTTGCTGTTTAAAGGTAAGCTAGCTTTCAGTCAAAAAAAATACACGCTTGCATTAACTATTTTTCAACAAGGTTATACTCTAAACAATCAAACAAAATCTGGATTTTGTTATAATTTTTGTCAACAAGTTGCTAATACACATAAGCGGCTTGGAGATCAGAACAAAACAATTACTTATCTCAAAGAAGGCATTAATTGTGCCAAGCAAGTAACGCAAAAAATCGCTATATATAACGATCTCGGAAACGCCTATGCAAAGCAAGAACTCTATGCGAAAGCACTAGACTTGTATTCTCAAAGTAGATCCTTATCTATTTCAACGAATAATAAGCTAGAAGAAAGTAGAGCCTATCTTAACATAGGCAACATTCATTTTTTAGAAAAAAACTTGGAAACAGCAGTTACCTTTTATTTAAAAAGTGCCGCTATTAAAAATTCTATTAATGATAAAAAAGGATTGGCAGAATTACACCAAAATATTGCCGCAGTGTATCAAAAGCAAGGTCGCTTTGATAAAACCCTTGAATATTATGACAAGTGCAACGCCTATTACGCTTCTGTAAAAGACTCCTTTAGTTTGGCTGATTTGGAAGTGAACATTGGTGTGATCAATATGCAACAAGGTAATCTACCAGAGGCCATACGAATATTCACACAGGTATTAACCTCTTTGAAAAAACACTTAGAACCACCTGTTCTTTTAAGCGCACAAACTAATCTAGGTCACACTCATATGAACATGGGAAATTATTCCCTAGCATCAAAGTATTTTAATTTAGCAGATAAAGAAGCTCTAAAACAAGAAGATTATTCTTCCATAGCTAAAATTCAAAACCTTTACGGTGCCAACTTTTTTTATCTAAAAAATTACCCCGTTTCTATACAGAAGTATCAAAAAGCACTTAATTTAAGTAAAAAACTAGGTTTTATAGCCGATCAAGAATCTGCTCTATTCGGACTCTACGAATCCAACGAATACCTCGGCAACACCAAAGAAGCCCTAAAATACCACAAGCTATACGTCGCACTCAAAGACAGCCTATACAATACAGAAACGACCAATCGGATCTCCGAATTGCAAGAGCAATACGATACCAAACAAAAAGAACAAGATATTAAACAACTTAATATCGAGAATAAAAACATTGCCTTAGAAAGTAAGCTTAAAACCAAACAACTCAATCAGTTTTTCTTGGTTATCATTTGGGGGGCATTAGCCATCTGCTTTTTGGGACTAGTGTGGTGGTATCGAAACAAACAACAAAAAGAACATACAAAGCATACCAAAGTATTGCATGAAAAGAAGGTAAATCAGATGATTAATCAACAAGAAATTGAGATGTTAGATGCTGTTGTTGATGCTCAACAAAAGGAGCGAAAAGGCGTTGCTAAAGAAATTCACGATACCTTAGGAAGTTTTTTAGCCACGCTAAAATATCAACATGAGGCTGGCAAAGAATTGACAAACAGCAGTGTTGACAATCAGGAACAATATCAATTGATGGAACAGTTGATTGGGCAAACTGCAAAAGAAGTTCGCAGCATTGCACATCAGATGGCAACAGGCGAAAAGTTTAACTTTGATTTACAAACAACAATAGAGCAGCTCGTCAATCGCATTCGAAATACACAGCAATTTGATTTGCAATTCAACTATTTGGGGGCGACTTTCGCCTTACCACGTGAGTTGGAATTGACCTTATATCGAGTCATTCAAGAACTTTTGTCGAATGTTTTAAAACACGCAAATGCGACAGAAGCGATGCTTCAAATCAATCAAAGTGAAACAGAAATTACCTTGATGGTCGAAGACAATGGTGCTGGTTTTTCGGCTCCCCCTTCCAAAACAAAAGGAGGACTGGGCTTACACAGCATTCAGGAACGAATTGAACAATTTAATGGTCAAATCAACATTGACTCACATCCAAAACACGGAACAACGGTTATCATTAACATTCCCGTTTCATAAAAATAGACTCCAAAATGATTAAAATTATAATTGCAGACGACCATAAAATTGTTCGAGAAGGTTTAAGTGCTTTGTTGAGTAGTGTTGAAGAAATTGAGATTATAGAAGAAGCGCCCAATGGTTTAATTTTACTCCACCAACTCAAAACCTTACAACCAGACCTAATTCTATTAGATATTGGAATGCCAGTAATGGATGGCATCCAAGCGGCCGAAAAAATAAAAGTTGAGTTCCCTGAGGTCAAAATTTTGATTTTAACGACTTATGTCGAACAAGCCAAAATCAAAAAAATGCTCAAAATTGGCGTCCATGGTTATCTCCTCAAAGATAGTGGAAAAGCGGGCTTACTCAATGCCATTAAAACAATTACAGAAGGTCAAAACTACTACGACCAACGGGTCACAGATATTGTAATGAATAGCTATCAACCCAAAAAAGCAGCTACTTCAACCGCCATAGTACTCACTAAACGAGAAAAAGAAATTGCTCTATTAATTGCACAGGGCAAAAGTACCAAAGAAATTGCTCAAGAACTTTTCATTAGTCCTTTTACTGTAGATACACATCGAAAAAATATATTTTCTAAGCTCGGCATCAGCAAAGTAGCAAGCTTGATTCGGATTGTAATCGAAGAGGGCTGGCTTAATTAAGTTATCTACCTGTTTCTTGGTAGTTTTGTATCTACCAATTATAGGGCATAAAAAGACTTAAGGGAAGGCTTACTTTTGTCATAACATCTATTTTACAACTAATATGTAATCTATATATTATGACTGAAGAGCAATTAAAAAAGCAACAAGAACTCAAAAAGCTAAAAGAACTCAAAGAGTTCAAAACAAAAGCAAGTGCCCAAGGCTTTCATGTCCGAATTCCTCAGGAGAAATTCACTTATGAGCCTGCCCGAGAAATTTCTAATGCGTTTTTTAAATATAAACCAGAAGCCGTTGCTTTTCCTCGCAATGCAACGCAAATTATCTCCTGTCTTCAGTTTTGTAAAGAAGACAAAAAAGAAGTCCGAAAAAAACGAGAAGTTCGCCTATGTTCTGGAGGACACCAACATGAAGGCATGTGTTCAGCAGAGGGCATTTTTATGATTCGCCTATCGGACATCAACCTAATTCAGTATCAGGATGACGACAAGATGGATCAAGTTTATATCACCCCAAAACAAGCGGCAAACAAAGAAAAAGCTTGGATTGGAGTTGGCTGTAAGCTCAAAGCTGTTTATGACGAACTAGAATTATATCATCGAATGATTCCTAGTGGTGGTTGTTCGAATGTCAATGTTGGAGGACTTACTCAAGGTGGTGGTTGGGGTCTGAATTCTAGAAAGTATGGCTTGACTTGTGATAATGTTCTTGCTGTCGAGATTATTCTTGCCAATCAAGAAAAAGTTATTGCAACAAAAGATAAAAATAACAAATACAACGATCTATTCGAAGCCATTTGTGGTGGTGGTGGTGGAAATTTTGGTATTGTAACTCGTTTTTTATTCAAGCTGCATAAAGTCACCAATGATCTCTCAAAATTTTCTATCTCTTGGACAGATGAAAAAATGGAGAGCTTGATTCAAAAATGGCTTGAGATGCAAGCTACTCTAACTCCTGAATTGACGACCTATCTTCGTATTCAAGTGGACCAACCCACTCGTCCTCTTCTTCCTCCCAAAAAAAATTACCCAATAAGAATTGGTGGTCTGTTCCATGGAACAGAAGCTAAATTGAGAGAAATAATGAAACCATTACTCGATCAGTTTAAAGATTATCAACAAATAAAAATTCCTGGCGACAAAAACCGAAAAGACTTCGAAACGATACGCCCTAGATTGGTTCGTAAAAACACAGATGTCTCTAATTCAGGCGCTTTGGGGGATCCATCAGAATATTTTGATCTATCTCTAGCAGATGCTTTTAACTACGACACCTTTGATTATCCTATCAGTAGTTCGTCCGATAATAATAATCTATCCAACACTACTTCTCCTATAAGTAGTTCCCCTGAAAATCAGAGTACATGTAAAGTTGCTCCTCCTAGCTCGAATTGCGAAACGCCACATCCACATAAAGTATCCTCTGTATTTTCTAATGGTACAGGATTGGAATATTATGCAAAAATTGCCGAAAAAGTTGCCCGTTATTATAAAGAAACCTCTTCGGGAATTAAATCTGAACAAGTCCGTTCTTATATGACATTTCACACTTTAGGAGGTAAAATCAAAGAAGAACCTGAAGGAAAAAGTGGCTTTGCTTTTCGAGATAGAGAATTCTTAATGCAGTTTCAATCTTGGTGGAATTATCCCATCATAACAGATGACACAAAAACATGCCCTACTGACTTCTCTTGGCAAGAACCTTATATTGATTGGGTAAAGAACTTTAGAAAATATATGCTCGGTGAGGATCTTGATAATCCTCTTGTTGATGGTGCTTTTATCAATTTTGTGGATAAGGATTTAGGATTCGATTACACCAAAGCTCAAGGTAAATACGATTTATTAAAAGTCTATTATGGAGATAAACTTGATCGATTAATTGAGATCAAGAAAGAGTACGACCCAAACAACCTTTTTAAGTTCAAAATGAGTATTCCAACAGAAAAACCTTAGTTCTAGATTTACTTAAAAGCTACAGCAAAATAGCCTTTTTTAAAGACAGGAAGTCGAAAATCTATTTTTGTCTACTAGTATGAAGGAGCTCCTAAAACCCGTGAGACCGTCTTCCATTTCACATCTAAAAAGTCCCCAAAAACACTCCTTTTAAAGAGGAATCAAACGGATTGCACAACTTTTCGGTATAAAGTCACCATGGGTTGTTTTGTCGCAATACAAAGATACAACATTTATCTATTAGGTTAAAAACCTTCTGTAAGCCTGTCTGATTAATAGGGGGCTAGACCACAATGGCTTGAAGTTAAAAAGATATAATATATTTATTATCAATACAAAATAAACATTAAAATTAATAAAATGAAAAACTTAGAGAGGATTAAAAAATTTAGAGAGGATACTAAGAAAGGAAAATTCCGAATAGTTGTTTTTGGTGACGAGAACTACCATTTTGCCAGAAAAATTTCTAACAGTAGATTTGGTCACATGCCCGCTGGGATTGCTTATTGTGAGACGGCTCAAGATGTCAAAGAATGCCTGCATTTCTGCAAAAAAACAGAAACAGAAAAAGCAATTCCCTTTCGTATTCGATCAGGTGGACATCATCATGAGGGAATGAGTTCTTACAGTGATGCATTGATCATTGACTTGTCTAAAATGTATGGTGCCGAAATAGATTATGGTAAAGATTTATCTCATGCCTGGATACCTTCTGGGATGAAATTAGAGGTAGTTTATAATGAACTGGCAAACAAAGGCAAAATCATTCCTGGCGGAGGCTGTCAGTCTGTAAGTATTGGGGGACTCACCCAAGGTGGCGGCTGGGGTTCGCATATTCGTAAGTATGGTCTTACCTGTGATAGCTTATTAGATGTGGAGATGGTTCTTCCAAACGGTAATATACTCAACACTTCAAATTCGGCATTATCACCAGCTGATAAAAAAGAAATCTTATGGGCACTGCGTGGCGGAGGTGGTGGCAACTTTGG
>CALDEP010000138.1 GCA_937942475.1 uncultured Aureispira sp. | reverse complement strand
ATAAGTTATCATAAGAACAAGTTTACTTCAAAATTAACTCCCCCCACTTTTGAGGAGATAGATTAAAACCTTCTTCATGATTACTGTTCCATCTTATTTGTTCTTTTCGAATCTTTTCTTTGTTCAAATCTATGGCAATCTCAAAGCCTAATTTGTCGCCTTTTTTAAATGTTGAAGCAGATAGACTTGCCAAAGGAATACCAACTTCTGCGATATAACCATTGGCTGTTTTTTTGAATTTAAAATCAGCACTTGTGACCGCTTTGTCTTCTGTCCAGCTCCACAGATAAGGATTTTCGTTACTACAATTTAGACCTAAATGCTTATCGCTAAACAATAAATAATTTCGTTTAGGATCTGCACTAGGATTTGTAGAGAAAGCAATTTCAATCGCATCGCCTTGCCATAAATCTCCTTTTTGATGGGCGTTTTCCATTGGCGTCTCGTCTTTTATATTGAAGGCAAAAAACAAAGAATCCTCTGTATAATGAACGGCAAATTCATGTGCTCCTTCCAAGGTGTCAAAGGAAGTCGCTGCCCAATCGTCTAAATTTCCATCAATAGAAATCGCTAAATCATTGCTAGAAGTAGACGCCTGTTTCTTCAATTGTCTTGAAAAAGGAACCAATCGAATCGATTTGATCTCAATAATTCCAGTTGCAAAAACTTGAATCAGCAATTGCTTGACATTCCTTAAATTAACATCATTTTCGTCAAAGGGAAAATAAGGCAGTGGCATCTCAACTTTTGTCCATTCGCTTGAAATTTTTTCAGCACGCAGGAATTTTTTATTGTAACCAAGCCAAGCTTGTTCTCCTGCATAATCTTCAATTCCAAATGCCCAAGGAAGGTTCGATAAGTCCTCTCCAGTAGATCGAATCATTAATTCAATCGCTAGTGTATCGGCAACATATAATAGATCTTTGCCAAGCCAACTACTCCAACCAAATCCAAATCCAACCCATGCACAATCCTCCTTCATTTCATTCCATTCCAAGGATAAATAAGAACTTTCTTCATCATTCTTTATATTTCCTGAAATGCAATCTGTTCCTTCAGAAGACATCCAAAACTCATCGGTAAGCGCTTCTTCAAAGATCAGCAATTGGTTATAGCCTCGAATATTGTACTCCTCGGCTTCTTCCGAGTCGTACAAGCCTACCTTTTTAAATTTAAACTTTCGTTTTTCTATTTTGTCCGATTTGACTACAATTTCTTTCATGTCAATGTTTCGATCGGGTTTCTTTTGTGCAAAAGAATTTGCCCCAATAAAGCTAAACAGTAGGATGAAAGAAACAATATTAAGGGTTGAGTGCGCCATTTTCTGTGAATATTATGTAATCTAATTTAGACTTAGCCAAACCTGAAGCTGGATTTGCCAGATGAAGCATGTTAATGTCTTTAAGTTTGTTTGGTTCTGGCACTTGGTTTCCAGAGGCAGCAACAAGAGCAGCAATGTCTGTATAGCTCATAGATACTTGTTTCCATCCAGACCAAGTTACCTGTATTTCATAAGCATAACGATCTTCTGAGGCTTCGTCAAAAACGCCATCTTCATTGTCGTCTTCATCAAACTGAAACAAGACCAAACTATTCGGAAACCCTGGTTCACCATAGATCATGGCATTAAAATAAACCACATCAGGATTCGCATTTAAAGGAAAGGTTGGAACGCCATAAGCAGAGGACTTAAAATTGACTAAACCCACTAACCAATCCCAAGTAACTTCCCCTTGCATGTTGTAATAAGAACCACCTTCCGCAGAAAGGGCAACATCATTTTTAACTTGAAAATCCATTAAGGCACCCGACTGAAGAAAGGTTGACCAACCTGCATCAAATCCATTCTCAAAATCAGCCACTAGAAATCCTTGATTTACTTTAGGCGTAAGAATTTCTATCGTATCCAATAGGATCGTATCCGTGTCAGGTTCATCAGGAAAACTTAATTCTACTTGACAAAATTCTGATTTGAACATGGGTAATTCTGTCGTACTACCGTCCCAAACATAGGCTTCTGCGTTAATAGACTGATTCAATCCAGTTACTATTTTTTCAGCGCCACTGGTTAGTCCTGTGATGCGCAATTGCCAAGCACTTGTTTTTGATAATTCTGCGGTAAAGTAAACCGTTTCTCCTGCTGCGAAATCAACGGCATCTGAACTAGCGTCAAGCCCTGTAAGGACAGAAAAAGCACCAAATATATTCGTCAAACTTGGTCCATCTACAGGCTTATCTTTTCTACAAGAAAAGAGTAAAGTCGTTATAAGAATAAGTACAAAATATTTTTTCATAATTTTTTAAAATTTCATAACATAATAAATAGAAACTTGATGGTATTGATAGGGCGTATAGTCTACAAAATTGTTATTGTTAAATTCGTACATAGCAGCCAAATAGATATCTCGTGTGAAATTAAATCGTAGGCCACTTGCCAAATTCCATTCTATTCCATCCACCGTGTAGGGTTTGTAGTTGATAATTTCTTCTGTTGCATTTCGTTCTCCAATTAGTTCATTCCCTTTGCTTTGCATCATAAAGAAGTTAACCATAAGTGTTAATTTATCGGCAAATTCTACCTCTAAACCAGAATTAAGGATAATGGAATTCAAATTAATAGATTCATATCCAAAATCGGAGGTACGACTAGTACTCTGATAAGCTGCGCCAACTTGTAAGGCGATGTTGTTTTTCCAGTTTAATAAATTAGAAAGACTGAATCTAAGGTTACCTTTTAGGTAATGAAAACTCTTCAAGGTCTCGGTACCTTGCCCTCTTATTTCTTGCAAGAAATGATATTTCAAATCTGCTTCTATAATTTTAAGCGAATCCGAATAACTAGCCCCTACATAAGCCCCTCTTCTATTAAAACTAGCCATACCATAAGGCAGCGCATTATTAATCGCTGGATTATATGCCATAATCCCCACAGAAATGTTTCTAGCATAAAAAGAAGGATCGTTATAAAGGTCAAAATACGAGACTGGTCGAACACTTTGATCATTGGTATAACGCTGATAGGAGGTATTTTGTTGATTAAAGTTCACTCTTTTGGATTGTGCTCCAAAACTTCTAAAATCTGGACCATTGTCTAAATAACCAATGTCAAAGCCTAAATTAATTTTCTTGAAATTAAAATAAGCCCTAGCATGAATAAAGTAATCGGACAATTTGGAAGCATCATCTGTTGGAGAATAAATCGTAGAAGAAATACCTGATTCGCCATCAATACCAATGATGTGATCTTTCATTTCGTAGGTAAAGTCATAGGTCAATGAACTGACATTATTACTATAAACTTCATCCGAAACTGCCGTTCCTCGAACATCAAAAATACTAGCATGATTAACGCCAAGTGTAAAATATTTGCTCTGCTGAACCACCATGTTACCACCTCCAAACAAGCGATCAAAAACAGTTTGACCATTGCTAGGATCTAATCGACAAATAAAGCCATTAAACTCAATTTCTTCTATCACTTTTGGAAATTGAAGCGCAAAATCAATTGCTGCTCCTTGTTGTCTCCAAGTATTATTAGTACCATTAAAAGACTCGTAATCTAGAATTTCTTCTTTGATTCTCATCGTCCCTGTCGAAGGCAATAAGATGTCTGGATTGTGATTAAAAAAGGTATAGGGGGTTAATTTATAATCAATCGTTCCAATTTGATAACGCAAGACATCTGCCACCACGCCTTTGACATGAAGCTGTCGAACGTCAAAAGAAACCCCTGAGCCCCAAAAACCACCAAAAGTAGCATTGATTCTAAACATGCCCAGTATTTCTGTTTGCGAATTGGGATTAATTTTAATCCCCAAATCAATCAAACCATAACCACCAAACGAAGTAGGAGCAGTGACCGTGTCGCTTTCTTCTGATCTAAAATCAGAATAAGACATCAATGTTCTGGCGGCGCCTACAAATTGAACTTTTTTCCCTATTCTTTGAGCTAGGATGCTAGTCGAGCAAGCAATAATTAATGATATAAGTAATATAAATCGCATATTAAAAATAGATTTTTAGTTCAAGACTGGTTTCTGATCCTTGGTATCTGTCGTTTGCAAAGCTGTAATCTCTATAAAACATCCAACGTTGGCGCAAATAAAGTCCCACGTTTTTGGATAGTAAAAAGTCGAGCCCAATCGCATAACTAAAACCTACTTGATCACGTGCTTTTTGAGATTCTATATCCAAATTTGTTCGGTCATTCGCTATAATTCGGTCGTAACCAAAGTAATTAGAAAGGACAATAGATTTGCTTAGTTCATAATAAAATTCTAGCTGTTGGTTATAACTCTGAAGATAAGCCTTTTTAGAGTAGACAGGATAGGGCGAGAACTTATCTTGAATGCTGTGAAAGCTTCCTAAGTAGAACAGCGCCAATTTTCGATTAAACAATTTAAAAGAAGTTTTATAGGCAATTTCAATGGTATTAAAACCTTTTGCTGTTGGAACAGAATCGGTTACAATGGCCGTTTCGTAGACACTTCGATAAATTTTACTTAGATTTTCATAAGGACCTACATTCGCAGGGAAGTTCCATCTCCAAAAGCGAGATAAAGCTAAATTATTAGCAGGATGTCCGTATGTAATGCGATCAGAAACCCCTTTCATTTCTCCTGCTACACTGTATCCAATCGTTAATTTTTGCTTTTTGTAGACCAAATCTGTACTTAAAACTAAACCCCTTCTGTTGTTTGTCAATTGCCCAATTGGGACTAAAGAACTGGCAAAAGGAATCAGTAGAGGAGATTGTCCGCCTCCTGCTTGTGGATTATTTAGAGCAGCATCATATTCTTGAATGGATGAATTCCAAAAAGACCCATTGTTATTCATCACATTTGGGCTGACTTGAAAGTACCTAAGCTCAATTGGAATGAAGGTCAACTTCTCTGAAAAGCGAATTCTAAGGTCTATTGCTTCTCCCCAGTTTCCATTATTTTGCGGGCTAAAATAGTTACCGACCCCCACTTCTCCATAGAATTTAATTTTATCTTTCCAGTCAAATTCAAATTCTGTGGTTATTAAATTAAAGCCAAGCGTTTCCGTTGCTAAACTATCGGAATAAGTAACACTTCTAATTGCGTTAAGACTAACAAAGTGATTTCCAATCTCTTTTTTAACTCGACCACCTGTCATAGAATTTGGCACAGGCAAGGTGCCGCCATTTAACTGCGATTTTCCGAACATCAATGAAAAGGACAAATCCCAAGGCAGTTTTTCTCCTTCTAGCATAATACCGTGAAAGGCCTGCATTCCCCAACGCTCATCTTGATTTAAAGAACCCGACTCAAAATAGGTATCATAACGCTCAAAAGGCGTTTTGGTATTGGGATCCCAAGGATTGCGCTCAAACAAGCTAAATCGGTTGTATCCTATGTTGGTTCCAAAGGTCATTGGACTTAATTTGCACCAATGAATTCCTCCAGCCCGAACTTTAAATATACCATATTTGGTAGAATGTGATCCTGATAATTTGATGCCTAGAAATACGCCTTTGACAAAATCATCATAGTTGCCACTCAAAGGCGTCCAGACAAATAGATCGACAGAAAAAGAAGTAGTTTTAGATGGGTTGATGCCAATATTCAAGTTAAGCATTGGGAGTTGGCTATCATCGCCTAAGAAAAGTCGATTTTTTACCGTTCCAAATTCAGGATACTGGTTTTCCATAACCGTATAAGTACCCATAAATCTAAAATCACCACCAATAGAAATATTACTCAAACCCTTTTTATTCTTTTTGGGATACAAACCTGCCCCAAAAGGTTTGAACATAACAGAGTCTTGTGAGGATTGCCCTACTATATTTGTACTAAATATAAGTAATAACACCCAGAGCGATATGCTGTGTATTTTAATTTTAGTCTTCATAAAAGGATTGTAATGTTTGAATTTTTAGACGAACAGATTTTGCAGCAAGAGAAGGGTCGTTTTCGATATAAATTGGAATATTTAAGTAGGCCACTTTATGACCATCATCTACAAAAACGAAAAGCCTGTATCGACCTTCTGTGGGCGGTGTTTTTAAAGTGATATTCGGTTTTTTCTTTCCTCTTATCCTTCCTGTTATTGCTGGCGGTTTGTCTTCTGCATCTCCCCCTGATTTTTTGTCCATACTCTCTGTGTATAATTCCCAAGAGTAATTGAGTTGATCCTTGTTTTCGTCTGAGGCAAAAAGATCAAAGGTAACAGGAGTCGCAGGAGGGAGCATGATGTTTTTTAGGTCTCGGCTTCCGTTGAACAAAATAGAGTCAATAGTAGGCGATCTATTTTCTGGATATTTGCCAGACCAAACATACTGAAGTTCATCAATGGCTTCTGTCGGCATTTTTTTATCGGTAAAAAGTCCATACCAAGTACTGGTATATTCTTGTTTTTGTCCCCAAAGAAAAGCAAAAGAGCCAATACATTGTGGACGTTCAGAGGCAATAGACGTTTGATAACGCTTTAAGTAGGACGCTGCTTTTTCTTTACTAGTTTGTTCTATGGCAACATTCCATTTAGTTTTAGGCGATTCCCAGTGCCCCGTTGGTCCCCATTCTGTAATCATATAAGGTCCTTTGTAGCCGCCTTCTTTAATTACATTTTTTACATTACCAACATCAGCATAGGTATTGATACCGTAAATATCAATCTCTGTCAGTTCTTCCATCACAAATTTCAACTTCTCTGAATTGGTGCCTGCTGTTACCGTAGAGGTTGGGTGATTGGGATCTTCTTCGTGGATCATTTTAGCAATGTCATTTACTGCTGCCCAAACTTTGGTATTAGAATATTGAAGTTCATATTCATTTCCAATGCCCCACAAAAGTAAAGCAGGATGATCTTTGTATTTTCTTACATCTTGACGAAAACCTTCCAGTTGAGCTGCAATAGCCCCTTTATTATCATAATCAAAACCATGACGCTCATGTTGCACCCAAAGTCCAAGCATGACTTTTAAGCCTTTTTTTTCTGCTTCATCCAAGACCTCTTGTGCATTGTCTGTTCCCCAAGTTCGGATGGTGTTTCCACCAGCTTCAATGAAAATGTCTA